>NC_007503.1:0-348750 GCF_000012865.1 Carboxydothermus hydrogenoformans Z-2901
AACCTGAAAAAAGTGTGAAAAAAATTTTGTGGATTTGTGGATAAAACAAGGTTTTTGCTAATTTTTGCTAATAAAAAAAATTTATAAAGAGATTCGTGAAAGCAAAGATTGTGGATAACGAAAAACTCAAGAAAAATTTCTTGACGGGTCTTATCCCATCTTCTATAATTTAGGTGTATCTATAGGGGATATAGGCTTTTTTAGATAGATTAGGAGGTGTGAAAATGAAAAGAACCTACCAACCAAAAAACCGGCGGCGTAAAAGAGTGCACGGCTTCTTAAAGCGGATGCGGACCCCAGGCGGGCGAAATGTAATTAAAAGACGGCGGCTTAAAGGTAGAAAAAGACTTACTGCATAAAGGCCCAACGGGCCTTTATTCTGTATAAGCTTCTCGAATTTGGGAAATCCTTTTAAAAGATGTGCTATGAATAAATGCCGGTTTCTTTCTAAAAACGAAGAATACCGTAATATTTATCAAAATGGCCGTTCCATCGCATCCCGCTACTTTGTTGTTTATTATCTAAAAAATGAGGATGAGAAAAAACTGCCCTCTTTTGGAATTTCGGTAAGTAAAAAAATTGGTAAAGCAGTTGTTCGAAACCGTTTGCGGAGAAGATTAAAAGAAGCTTTAAAAAGGCTTTGCTTTGAATTTTTGCCCGGCTATGATTATGTAATTATACCTCGGTTATCCTTTAAAAATGATGAATTTTCTGTGATTTTAGAACAGCTGTTATATATAATTAAATTAATGAAGCGGTCGATCGATAATGCGTAAAATTATCTTACTTCTTATTCGCTTTTATCAGAAATTTGTATCTCCTATATTAGGCAGTAATTGTCGTTTTTACCCTTCTTGTTCCCAGTATACATATGAAGCTATCGAGCGGTATGGAGTTATCTACGGAAGTTACCTGGGAATTAAAAGAATCCTACGCTGTCATCCTTTTACTCCCGGAGGCTACGATCCGGTACCCGAGAAAAAGCTAAGGAGGTAAAAATGTTTTGCAGCCATTAATTGATGCTATAACCTGGATTTTAAATAACCTTTATTTGTTTACCAAAAGCATAGGAATACCGAGTTATGCCCTGGCTATTATCATGCTTACTATTTTGATAAAAATTATCTTATATCCTTTAAATCATGCTCAAATGAAGTCGATGAAAGTCATGCAAGAACTGCAGCCCAAAATGCAGGAAATTCAAAAAAAATATAAAAATGATCCGCAAAAACAGCAGCAGGCTTTAATGGAACTTTATAAAGAATACGGGGTTAACCCGATGTCCGGTTGTTTACCGATGTTAATTCAATTACCTATTTTAATTGCATTATACCGTGCTCTTTACAATTTTAAGTATTTAAATCCGGCTCATGCTAAATTTTTCTGGATTGCCAATATAAGTCACAAAGACCCGTATTTTATTTTGCCGATACTGGCTGCTCTTACCACTTACATCCAGAGTAGAATGACTATGACATCGGGCAATGACCCCAACCAAAAAGTTATGCTTTATGTTATGCCGCTAATGATTGGCTGGATTGCTATGTCGTTGCCGGCGGGATTGGGTATTTACTGGGTGGTATTAAATATCATGGGCATTATTCAGCAGTATTTCGTCAATCAAAGCACCCACAAGATTGTTGAAAGGGGTACCAAAGAAAATGCGGGAGATTGAGGTTACCGGCAAGACTGTTGAGGAAGCGGTAAGTTTGGGTTTAGAGCAGCTCGGGGTAGATCGATCGCTCGTTGAGATTGAAATTTTGGAGCAACCTTCCAAAGGTATTCTGGGTCTTTTTGGACAGAAACCGGCTAAGGTAAAGCTTACTATTAAAAGTAAGGTTATGGAAAAGGCCAGAAAATTTTTGGATGATGTTATTTCGGCCATGGGTGTTAACGTTGGTTACGAAGTATTAGAGAGGGACGATCATCTTTTAATTAACCTCTATGGCAGTGATGTTGGTATATTAATTGGGTACCGGGGAGAAACTTTGGATGCGTTGCAATATATAACTAATTTAGCTGCCAATAAAAATGAAATAACTCCCCGGCGGATTATTTTAGATGCCCAGGGTTATCGCGAACGACGGGAAAAAACTTTAATCCGCCTTGCTGAAAAAGTGGCGGAAAAGGTTCGGCAAAAAGGACGTCCTTTTGCTTTAGAACCTATGACCCCGCAGGAGAGACGAATCATCCACACCGCTTTACAAAATTTTGAAGGGGTTTATACCTACAGTGAAGGCGAAGACCCAAATCGTAAAGTAATAATAGCACCTAAAAGATAGGCAGGTTTAACACCTGCCTTTTTTCATCGATTAAATATTGTTATAATTTTTTAAAAAGCTTTTAGGAGTGAAGGAAATGATGGAAGATACCATCGCTGCCATTTCCACCCCTTTGGGGGAAGGAGGCATTGGAATCGTAAGGGTTAGCGGTCCGGGCGCGATTGAAGCTGTAAAAAATGTTTTTATACCTCGACAAAGCAAAGATTTGTCTAAAGTTCCAAGCTTTACTCTACATTATGGAAAAATCGTTGACCCTGCTGACGGCAAAATCGTTGATGAGGTTTTGGTATCGGTTATGCGGGCCCCTAAAAGCTATACCGGTGAAGACGTGGTAGAAATAAACTGTCACGGCGGTATTGTGGCGGTGGAAAAAGTTTTAGAACTTATTTTAAAACAAGGAATACGTTTAGCCGAACCCGGTGAATTTACCAAAAGGGCTTTTTTAAATGGACGCATCGATTTATCCCAGGCCGAAGCGGTTATAGATATTATCCGGGCCAAGACCGAAGCAAGTTTGAAGCTTGCGGGACGACAACTTTCTGGCGAACTTCGGGAAAAAATAAATGCTGTACGGCAAAAAATAATCAACATTTTGGCTTTCATTGAAGTAAGCATTGACTATCCGGAATACGAGTTTGATGAAGTAACTCCCGAAACTGCCCTTAAAAACATCGATGAAATAATAAACGATGTCCGAAGACTTCTTTCTTCCTATGAACGGGGACGGATTTTAAGAGAAGGTATTACCGCCGTTATAGCCGGAAAACCCAATGTGGGTAAATCGTCTTTATTAAATGCTTTATTACGGAAAAAAAGGGCAATAGTTACCGATATACCCGGCACTACCCGGGACGTGATTGAAGATTATTTAAATTTAAAAGGCATTCCGGTTAAAATCGTCGATACCGCGGGTATCCGGGAAACGGAAGATTTAGTGGAAAAACTTGGAGTAGAAAAGACCCGGGAGTATTTAAATCAGGCGGATGTGACGTTATTTGTTGTCGACGTTAGTATTGGGATTGATGAAGATGATGAGAAGATTTTAAGTTTAATTAATAAAGATAAAAGCTTGTTGGTCATCAATAAAATTGACTTGCTGCAGGGTAAGGTAAATTTTGAGCAATATGCAGTAAAAACAGGTATTAAAAATTTCGTTCCTTTTTCAGCCAGGAACTTTGAAGGTCTGGAAATTTTGGAAAATAAGCTTTACGAAATTCTCATTCCCGAGCAGGAAGGAGAAGGTGAATCCGCTTTAATTTCCAACCTTCGCCATAAAAATTACCTGGAAAAAGCTTTAAATTCGTTATTAAGTGCCAAGGAAAGTATAGCTTCTGGCGAGCCGGTAGATCTTGTGGCCATTGATTTAAACGAGGCCTTAAGGGAATTAGGGGCAATTACCGGCGATGCTCTCGGTGATGAGATCATAAACGAAATATTTTCCCAATTTTGTGTTGGAAAGTAGGGGTGTGAAATGGAATATCATGCTGGCGATTATGATGTTATTGTAGTGGGAGCCGGTCATGCTGGGGTGGAAGCGGCCCTGGCCTCTGCCCGTATGGGACTTAAAACATTGCTTTTAACTTTGTCCCTGGATAACGTGGCTTTAATGCCCTGCAATCCTGCCGTTGGTGGTCCCGCAAAAGGTGTGGTGGTTCGGGAAGTGGATGCTTTAGGCGGAGAAATGGGAATTAACACCGACAAAACTTATATTCAAATACGGATGCTTAATACCGGAAAAGGACCGGCGGTTCGTACTTTGCGGGCGCAAGCGGATAAAAGACGTTACCAGGAGGAAATGAAAAAAACCATTGAACGTCAGGAAAACCTTTACTTAAAACAGGCAGAAACCATCAAAATCTTGGTCGAAGGGGAAAAAGTTCGGGGCGTCCTCACTCGAACCGGGGCTGTTTTTACTTCGCGAGCGGTTGTCGTTACCTCCGGGACTTATTTAAATTCCCGGATTATTATTGGAGATGTCCACTATCCTTCCGGACCGGCGGGATTTCCTTACGCAAGTCTCCTGTCAAAAAGTCTGGCCGATTTAGGATTTAAGCTTGGGCGTTTTAAAACCGGAACTCCTGCCCGGGTTGATAAAAGAACCGTTGATTTTTCAAAAATGATTGAACAACCGGGCGATGACCGGCCTCTTTATTTTTCTTATATGAGCGAAGGAATAAAGCGACCTAATGTATCCTGCTGGCTTACCTACACCAATTTAGAAACTCATACGATTATCTTAGAAAATTTGCACCGTTCCCCTCTTTATTCGGGGGAAATTAAAGGAGTTGGTCCCCGGTATTGTCCCTCAATTGAAGATAAGGTTGTACGTTTTTCCGATAAACCCAGACATCAGGTGTTTTTAGAGCCGGAAGGTCTTGATACCTATGAAATGTATGTCCAGGGAATGTCTACAAGCCTTCCCGAAGACTTGCAGATAAAAATGCTAAGAACCCTTCCCGGCCTTGAACGGGTGGAAATAATGCGCCCTGCTTATGCGATCGAGTATGACTATATTGATCCGACTCAGTTAAAGTTAACCTTAGAAGCAAAACACATTCAAGGACTTTTCTTTGCCGGGCAAATTAACGGGACTTCCGGTTACGAAGAAGCTGCCGGTCAGGGGATAGTCGCCGGAATTAATGCTGCTTTGTACGTTAAAGAAAAAGAACCGTTTATCCTCAAAAGATCTGAAGCTTACATCGGGGTCATGATTGATGATCTTGTAACCAAGGGTGTTACTGATCCCTACCGCCTTTTAACTTCCCGAGCGGAATATCGACTACTTTTGCGCCATGATAATGCTGATCTCCGCCTCACCGAAAAAGGTTATAAAATTGGCCTTGTTACCGAAGAGCGGTGGCGAAAGTTCAATGAGCGGGTCGAGAAAATCAATAAATTGATGGAGTTTTTGGAAGAGAACCAGGTAACTCCTACAAAAAGAAATCTTGAAATAATGGAGGAATACGGTACCTCTCCGCCCAAACACGGGATTTCCGGTAAAGAGTTTTTGAGGCGTCCGGAAATTAACATGGAAGCAATCGAAAAAATTTTTGCCATCGATGGGCAGTTTCCCGATGATGTAAAAGAACAGGTGGAAATCTTAGTAAAATATGAAGGATACATCGAAAAACAACTGAAGGAAATCGAGCGCTTTAATAAATACGAAGGTAAAAAATTACCTCCCGATTTTGATTACAGCAAGGTAAAAGGTTTATCTGCGGAGGCGGTCCAAAAACTTAATGCTATAAAACCGGAAAATATTGGGCAGGCTTCGCGGGTTTCCGGGGTAACTCCAGCCGATATTTCGGTGCTATTAATTTATTTAGAGAGTAGAAAAAGTGAGGATAACAATGGAAGCGAAGCTTAAAACTTTTTTTGCCGAGTTTGGACTGTCAATTGAAAAGGAAAAAATCCAGCTTTTTGAACGGTATTATCGCTTATTAATATCTGAAAATGAAAAATACAACTTAACAGCGGTAACCGGTGAAGATGAGGTTATCGTAAAGCATTTTCTTGATAGTACTGCTGTTCTAATTTACCGTGATCTAACGGATTTAAACGCGGTGGATATTGGAACCGGTGCCGGTTTTCCCGGAATTCCCTTAAAAATTATGGTTCCGGGTTTAAAACTACTGCTTTTGGATTCTTTAAAAAAACGTTGTCTGTTTCTTGAAAGGGTTGTGCGGGAACTAAATTTAACGAACGTAACGGTAATAAACGAGCGCGCGGAAAACCTTGGACGGCAAAAGCCGTTTCGGGAACTTTTTGATGTAACCTTTTCCCGGGCTGTTGCTGAGGTTAGAGTCTTACTGGAGTTTCATGCTCCACTTTTACGCCTGGGGGGAGAAACTATACTGTTCAAAGGTCCCGGGGTCGATGAAGAATTAAAAAAAGCAGAAAAGGCAGCAAAACAACTGGGCATGGAGTTAAAAGATGTATATTACTACCGCCTTCCGGGTAACTTTGGAGAGCGCTCACTGGTGGTTTATAAAAAATTGCAAAATACTCCGGAAAATTATCCTCGGCGTCCGGGTATTCCGGAAAAGAGACCTTTATAACTATAAATGTTTCACGTGAAACTTCCGATTGGTCTCAAGATGTATTTTTAAGAAAAATTTAATGTTTCACGTGAAACATCAAGAAACATTCCCAAAATTATGTTAAAATATGTTTAGTTAAGTTTTACAGCGGGAGGATAATATGGGAAAGATTATTGCCGTTGCCAACCAAAAAGGTGGCGTAGCCAAAACTACTACAGCAATAAATCTGGGGGCAGCCCTGGCATTAGCAGGGAAAAAAGTCCTTCTGGTGGATACCGACCCCCAGGCAAACATGACCAGTGGTCTGGGTTTTCCCAAGGAAGGATTGCCGGTAACAATATATGACATGCTGGTGGATGGCTTTAAGGAAGAAGGGGTTTTAGAAACGGAAATTTCCGGGCTATATCTTATTCCGTCTACGGTGGAATTGGCCGGTGCTGAAATTGAACTGGTTATGCTTGAAGAAAGGGAGCTTCGCCTAAAAAAAGTGTTGCATCCCTTAAAAGATAAATACGATTACACTTTAATTGATAGCCCGCCATCTTTGGGCCTTATTACCTTAAACGGTCTGGCAGCGGCAGATACCATCCTCATTCCCATTCAGTGCGAGTATTATGCTTTAGAGGGAGTAACCCAGTTAATAAATACAATTGACCTAGTAAAAAAACGTTTAAACCCGGATTTAAAAATTGAAGGGGTATTACTTACAATGTTTGACGGTCGGACCAACCTGTCGATTCAGGTAGTAGAAGAGGTAAAGGGATTTTTCAAGGGTTTAGTTTACGGTACGGTAATCCCGCGCAATGTCCGTTTATCGGAGGCGCCGAGCTACGGCAAGCCCATTTTCTTATATGATCCAAAGTGCCGCGGAGCGGAAGTATATCATGAACTTGCCAAGGAAGTGATGGAAAGAAATGAAAAATAAAAAAGGTTTGGGTCGAGGGTTAAATGCTTTGATTCCCGAGGGAAAAATAAATTTAGAGCGGGAAAATGGTCTTGTGGAAATTAATGTTGAAAAAATAGTACCCAATCCCAAGCAGCCCCGTACGATTTTTAGCGAGGAAGCTTTAAAGGAGCTGGCCGAGTCAATTCAAAAGCACGGGGTTTTACAGCCAATCGTTGTCCGAAAAATCGCCGAAGATAAATATGAATTGGTGGCGGGAGAACGTCGCTGGCGGGCAGCGCAGTTAGCCGGCTTAAAACAAATTCCAGCGGTGGTAAAAGATTTTAGCGATGAAGAAGCAACGGTGGTTGCCCTGATGGAAAATCTCCAACGGGAAGATTTAAATCCTCTGGAGCAGGCCAAAGCATTAAAGCGTCTTATCGAGGAGTTTGGTTTAACCCAGGAAGAGGTCGCTGAGAACCTGGCTAAATCCCGCACGTACGTTACGAATCTTTTACGCCTGTTAAATCTCCCTCCGGTAATTCAGGAAATGGTGGAGAAAGGGGAATTGACATACGGCCATGCCCGCACGTTATTGGCTTTAGACGATCCCCTTAAAATGAGTGAAGTTGCCCGGGAAATTATCAAGGAGGGACTTTCGGTACGGGCAACGGAAGAATTGGTGAAAAAAATAAAAAATAGTCCTGAGGTAAAAGTAAGAACCAAACGACAGGTAGCTCCTGAAATCCAGGAAATTGAAGACAAATTGCGAGCCTTTTTTGCAACCAAGGTTGAAATAAAAAGTACAGCTAAAGGGCGGGGAAAAATCACCATAGAATACTATTCGCCGGAGGAGTTGCAGCGGATTCTTGATTTATTGTATATCGAATAAACTCCAGTAAGTTAAAAGAGGTGGAAAAAGTGCCCACGATTTACTTTGACAACAGTGCCACAACCTACCCCAAACCCCCGGAAGTACTGGAAGCAATGATTTATTTTGCCGAAAAAGTAGGGGCAAATCCCGGAAGAGGAAGTCACCAAAGGGCTTTAAAAGCCTCCCAAATAATCCTCGAAGCCCGCGAAGCGGTAAAAAAACTAATCAATGGAGTTTCGGCGGACCGGGTAATTTTTACCGCCAATGCCACGGAAAGCTTAAACTTGGCCTTAAAAGGCCTTCTTCAAGCGGGAGATCATGTCATAGCGTCGCCCTTTGAGCATAATGCGGTTCAGCGTCCTTTAAACCGCTTACGCCGGGAAGGAGTTGAGGTGAGTTACTTATCATCGTCACCTGCGGGAGAAATCGACCCGGACGAAATAAAAAAGCTTTTAAAGCCCAATACCCGGGCTGTGGTCGTAACCCATGCGTCAAATGTTTTGGGGTGCATCACACCGGTGGCGGAAGTGGGAAAGATCTGCAGGGAAGCGGGAGTTGCATTAATTGTGGATGCGGCGCAATCCCTGGGAACGATTCCGGTGGATGTCCAGAGCTATAACATTTCCCTGCTGGCTTTTACCGGTCATAAAGGATTATACGGTCCTCAGGGGACCGGCGGGCTTTACATTGCTCCGGAATGGGAAAAAGTTTTAAAAACCCTGAAGGAAGGCGGTACCGGCGGGCATTCGGAGGAAGAGCTACCGCCGGAAATTTTGCCTGATAAATACGAAAGTGGTACCCTCAATACGATTGGTATTGCAGGACTAAAAGCCGGGGTGGAGTTTGTTTTAAAGATAGGTGTGGAGAAAATTTTTCAACATGAAAAGAAACTGACCCGGAAACTTTATCAGGGGTTAAAGGAGCTGGGAGCGGAAATTTTGGGTCCGGATCCGGAAAACGACCGGGCACCGCTTGTGTCTTTTAATTTTCCCGGGGCCGATGCGGCAACGGTAAGCTTTATGTTAGATAAGCTTTACGATATAGCTACCCGGCCCGGACTTCATTGTGCTCCAAAAGCCCATGAAGTTGCCGGCACTTTAGACCGGGGAGCCGTACGGGCAAGCTTTTCGTATTTTAATACCGAAGAAGAAGTAGAGGAATTTTTAGAGGCAATAAAGGAGATAAAAGATGAATTATAAATTGAGCCAAATTTTTTGGCTCTTTTTTTATTTGCCCCTTAGTTTAATGCCCAGAAAATCGAAAACGGAATACTTATAAGTTTTACTTATAAAATTCATTGTTACTTGATATTTCTGCTGGCGCCATTAATATGATATTCTAATGGCTGTAAACTCAATTCCCCGGGGAAAAATTTTAAGAGGGGGTAGCGTATGTCGCAGGAAGCCATAGTATTGATAAATAAAAAAAATAAATCTTTTAATATGGTACGGGGCTTAACATTAACCCTAACTTTAACCCTACTGGCCCGGCAGTTAAGCAGCCTTCCCCTTTTTTCCGTTATGGGAACCATGGTAATCGCCATCCTTTTAGGCATTTCCTGGCGTGCGGTGCTGGGGGTGCCTCGAATAGCCAACGAAGGTATCGATTTTGCGGCCAAAAAGTTGTTAAGACTTGGTGTGATTCTAATGGGCATCCGCCTGGATTTCAATATGATAATTGCCTCCGGACCTCGAATTATTTTAATTGATGCCTTGGTCATAGTTTTTACAATTACCCTGTTCTGGTGGCTTGGTAAGCGTTTTTCCCTGAACAAACGCTTGACCGCTCTTCTCGGGGTAGGCACCGCTGTATGCGGGGCAGCGGCCATTGCTGCGGTAGCGCCCCTGGTGCATGCCGATGATAATGAGACAGCTATATCGGTAGGTATTGTTGCTTTGCTTGGTACCCTGGGTGCCTTGGTTTATACCCTGCTCCAACCCTTTTTACCCTTAAGCCCCTATGCGTACGGGGTGCTTACCGGTTCTACCTTGCATGAAGTGGCTCATGTGGTAGCGGCTTCTATGGCGGGAGGAAAGGAAAGTTCCGAAATTGCAATCCTGGTAAAATTAGGTCGGGTAGCACTGCTAATTCCCGTGGCCATGGTTATGGGTTATCTTTTTAACAAAAAACACCGAGGGTCTTCGCAGCAACACTCCAGGCAATTACCCATTCCCTGGTTTGTCTTCGGTTTCTTCGGTTTTAGTTTGGTAAATACCTTTAACCTCCTGACACCTGCGATGGAACAGTTTATCCTGCAGGTAAGCATTTTTCTCCTGACGATGGCTATGGCTGGACTTGGCCTGCACGTGAGGCTACAAACTTTCAGGCGGGTAGGGGGTGGCTCGCTGCTGGTGGGTGTGATCGGATCTCTGGCATTAGCCCTGTTTGGCTGGGGATTGCTGATATTATTTTCAATTACTTAAGCCTTAAAAAATAATGCAAAAAGGAGGTTCCTTTTTGAACCGAAATCAGCTGGAAATTTTCCGGGTGGTGGCGGAAAAGAAAAGTTTTTCTGAAGCTGCTCGCTTACTGCATATTTCTCAGCCTGCCATTAGTATGCATATCCAGGCTTTAGAAGAATATTATGGGACAAAGCTTCTTGACAGGACCACTAAGCGGGTTACCCTCACCCCGGCAGGAGAAATTCTCTATAAGTACACCCTGCACCTGTTATCCCTAATGGACAAAGCTCAACGGGATATTAGCCAGGCTGCTGGTATCATTAAGGGCAAGCTTATTTTGGGGGCGAGTTTAACCATCGGGGGTCATGTTTTACCCCCGCTGCTTAGCTCCTTTTACCGAAAATACCCGGATGTAAATATTACCATGGAAATAATGAATACCGAAAAGGTGCTGGAACGGGTAAGCGATCTTACGTTAGATCTGGGTTTTGTAGAGGGAGAGGTAACCACCGGAGAACTTCACGTGGAAGCTTTAGCCCGGGATGAACTGGTAGTAGTGGTAGCGGCCAACCATCCTCTTGCTGGACGCGGGCGGATTTCCTGGGAGGAATTAGCAACATTACCTCTGGTAATGCGGGAACCCGGTTCCGGTACCCGGAAGGTGATAGAAGAGCGACTGCAGGCAGCTGGCTTTAAACTGCCGGAACTAAAAATAGTAATGGAACTGGGCAGCACCGAGGCAATAAAGGGAGCAGTCGAAGCGGGATTAGGAGCGGCTATCCTTTCAAAGTGGACGGTAAGGCGGGAGATTAACTGGGGGATATTTAAGCAGCTTCTGATAGAAAATTTACCGATTTACCGGGAATTTTATGTAGTTTTAAATAATAATAAGTTTCACTCGCCGGCGACCCAGGCCCTGATTCAATTCTGCCGGGAGCATCTATCGTAGGTTTAAAGCTACCAAAAAGGAGCCGGAATACGGCTCCTTTTTAGCAATTAACTTTTAAACTGCTTCTGCCAAACGGCCAGAGCTTCCTCATAAACTTCCCGAAAGGAAACTTTAAATTCTTGAGCTGCTTTTTGGCATACCTCAAATTCCGGATGAACGGAAATAACCCTGCCTTGATAGCGACCAATTTTTACCGGAATCAAACCGTAGCGGGTATTTAGCTGAATTATTTCTCGTTCGGCTTCATAGCGTTCTATCGTTTGTCTTCTTATCCCCAGACTTCCCGTTTCGGAAAAGATAATTTCGGCAAATTTTTCTTCGTCAGCTTCCGAACAAAGTACCGAAAGGATAACCCCCGGGCGGTTTTTCTTCATTTGAATTGGAGTAATAAATACATCCAAAGCGCCTTCGCGCAAGAGCCGGTTAAAAATAAATCCTAAAGCTTCGGGGGAGAGATGGTCAATATTGGTTTCCAAAAGAACTACTGTTTTTGCTTTTACCGGACTTCCGGCGAATAAAATTCCCCGCAGTAAATTAGGATAAAGAAAATCCCTGCTTCCGGCACCATAGCCGGTTTTTAAAATACTTCCCGAAGGCGGAACCTGTTCCGTTTTTTGTACCAGGGTCCGGTAAAGGGCAGCTCCGGTAGGGGTTACCAGTTCCCCTTCTACCGGTGCGGGAGTTACCGGAATACCGGTCAAAAGTTCCAAGGTGGCCGGAGCCGGCAGGGGGATGGGACCGTGAGCGGAGTTTACAAACCCCCGGGAAAGGGGTAACGGTGAGGCGATTACCGTATCTACCTCTAAAAGATAAACTCCAAGAATACTACCACAAATATCAACAATGGCATCGACCGCCCCTACTTCATGAAAATGAACTTTATCAATAGTGGTACCGTGAATTTTTGCTTCTGCTTCTGCTAAAAGTTTAAAAGCGTACTTGCTTTTATCCTTTACCTCAGAGGGAAGGGAACTTTTTTCGATAATTTCGTATATATCGTTTAAATGACGGTGGTGATGGGGCTTTGGATATAACACCGAAACTTTTTTTCCGGAAATGCCGTTTTTTTGAACGGTTTTAACGTCTAAAAAAAACTCCAGGGGCAATGTATTTAAAAGATTAAGAAACTTTTCCACGTTAACTCCCAGGTCCAAAAGAAGGCCCAACATCATATCTCCGGAAATTCCCATAAAACAATCGAGATACAGCAACATTTTACTTCTCCTTTAAGCCCAAAATTGAAATTGCTAAAGCGGCTGCTCCAAAGCCGTTATCGATGTTAACTACTCCGATTCCCGGAGCACAACTGTTTAACATCGTTAAAAGAGCGGAAAGTCCCTGAAAGTTGGCACCGTAGCCAACCGAAGTAGGGACGGCAATAACCGGACAGGAGACAAGCCCGGCAACTACCGAAGGCAACGCTCCTTCCATACCTGCTACCGCTATAATAACATCGGCCTTTCGTATTAAGTCAATACTGGCAAATAAGCGGTGAATGCCAGCAACACCGGCATCAAAAAGAGTTAGCGGTTTAAATCCGGCAAACTTGAGGGTTTCCTCTGCTTCCAAAGCTACCGGAAGATCCGAAGTACCGGCGGTGATGATAAGAGGATTACCGGGCCGAGGCTTTCCCTCCTGGTAGTAGGCAGCGGTTTTAGCCCGTTCATTGTAAGTAGCCGCGGGAATAAGTTTTTTAATTGCTTCATAATGGTCTTTACTTACCCTGGTGGCTAAAAAGCGACCGTGACGCTCATAAAGTTTTTGGGCAATGAGGGCCGTTTCCTCCGGCGTTTTATTTTGAGCAAAAATTACTTCGGCAAACTCCGTCCGCTTTTCCCGGTGAAAATCAACCCGGGCAAAACCCAGGTCTTCAAAAAACTCGTTCCGCAAAATTTCTAAAGCTTTAGCGGCAGTAATTTTTCCCGTTTCGACCTCTTTTAAAACATTATAAAGATCTTGCATTTACCGCGCCTCCAAAACTTCATTCATACTGCCGGTACGGTATCCCTGGAGATCAAGGCAAACATATTTAAAGCCCAGCTCGTGAAAATGATTAAGAATTTCCGTACGCTTTTCGACAGCCAAAGACAGCTCTTCAGGGTCCAACTCGATTCGGGCAACGGGGTCGTGAAAGCGAACCCTGACGATATTAAAGCCCAGATCCTTTAAATATTTTTCCCCTGAATAAATTTTTCGCAAACTTTCCTTCGTAATTTTCGTATGGTAAGGAAAACGGGAGGCAAGGCAGGCTTCTGCCGGCTTATTCCAGTTGGGAAGCCCCATTTCCCGGGCAAAACGGCGGATTTCTTCTTTGGTAAACCCGGCTTCCCGTAAAGGGGAACGGACCCCAAGTTCGGCAATTGCCCGGTGCCCGGGGCGATAGTCGTTGTTATCGTCTAAATTTGCTCCATCAACGACATAGTTAAAATTTAATTGTTCTTTTAATTCAATAAGTTTGGTAAAAAGGTTTTTCTTGCAGTAATAACACCGGTCCGGGGGATTATTGACAAAGTTGGGATCCGAAAATTCATCGGTATAAACCTTCAGTAATTTAACTTCAAGCATCTTTGCTATATTTTCTGCTTCTAAAAGTTCGTCGGGCTTATAAGTATCGGAAATGCCCACGGCGGCTACCACTTTATCTCCCAAGACATCTCTGGCAACTTTTAAAAGAAAACTGCTGTCAACTCCTCCGGAAAACGCTACCACAACCGACTCCATTTCGGTTAAAATAGAAGTAAGTTTTGTGAGCTTCTGCTGCGCCATACCGCACCTCCGGTTTGTTATTAATTAATTGTAGCAAATTTTCAAGACAAAAAAAACCAAGAATTACGGAGGGATTTAAAATGCTAAATTTTACAGCTGTAATGCGGCCGGAAGTAATTTTAGGCGCATTTGGTTTAAATTTAATATTTTTTCTTTTGCTGCTTAACTTATATATAAAAACGGTTAAACTAAGACGGGAACTAAAGGATTTACTTAAAGGAAACTCCGGACAAAATCTGGAAAATATTTTACTGGATTTAGCCCGGAATAATGAGGTACTAAAAGGGGAAGTTACAAACTTAAAAAAGTATACCGAAGAATTAAACCAAAGGCTTTTAGTGGCAGTGCAAAAAGTAGGAATGGTACGTTATAAAGCTTTACCGGACCTGGGCTCAGAGTTAAGCTTTTCGGTGGCGTTTTTAGATGCCAACAATAATGGGGTTGTAATTACCAGTCTTTACGGGCGGGAGCAGTGTCTGGTGTATGGAAAACCGGTGGAACGGGGTATTTCCACCTATCCGTTAACGGAAGAGGAACAAAAGGCAATTCGCAAAGCGATGGAAGAAGGGAGATAATATGTATTTTAAAGACCGGGAGGATGCAGGTCGGGTTTGCGCTGCAAAATTATGGCAGGAAGGTATTAACGGAGATGTTATTGCTGCAATACCCCGGGGGGGAGTGGTAGTAGCTGCACCAATAGCTGAAAAATTAAAGATCCCCTTAAAACTTATCTTACCCAAAAAGATTGGGGCTCCGCATAATGAAGAGGTAGCAATTGGGGCAGTTACTGCGGATGGTTCGCTGGCTTTAAATGAAGAATACATAAGCTTACTGGGTCTTTCACCGGAAGTTGTAGGGAAACAAATAAAAAAAGCCCAGCAAAAAATCAAAGAAATGCAAAATATATACAATATGGATTATATAAACTACGACTATACAAATAAAAATGTCCTTTTGGTGGATGATGGTTTAGCTACTGGTTTTACCGTCTTAGCGGCGGGCTTGTCTTTAAAAAAGAGAGGTGCAAACTCAATTACTGTGGTGGTACCGGTGGCAAGTGCTGAAGCGATTTCGTTACTGAAAAATCACGGCTTTATGGTATTTTCCTTAATAGTACCGGAAGATTTTTACGCTGTTGGGCAGTTTTACAAAGATTTCCGGCCGGTGGAAACCGAGGAAGTTTTAGCGCTTCTTGCTAAGAATTATTCAGGATAAGCAGAGAGAAAATTGAAAAAAATAAGCTCACCGGGAGGTGAGTTTAATGAAAAAGGTTGCGGTGGAGCAAGGACTCAGTAACTTACATGAAATACTCAGAGAATCAGGTTATCAAGTGGTGGACCCAAGACAGGAGCAACGGGTGGATGCCTTTGTGGTTTCGGGAGTTAAAAATAACCTTATGGGTATGCAAGATACCAACACTAAAGCTCCGGTAATAAACGCCAGTGGCCGTTTCCCTGAAGAAATTGTAAATGTTCTGCGGGAGAAAATTGGTGACTAAGCTCGATTAAGACCTCGCTTAAAAAGCGAGCCATGGCCATTACCGTTGAGAGACGGGTGTTTTGCAGCACCATGAATTCCATAAAACCACCAACATTAACCACCCCGGTGAGACTTAAATCTCCTACCGGGGGTAATTTTTTATTTAAGGCAGCTCCTGGGTTTAGAGGACCGTCTTTTAAAACTATTTGTCCAACGCTGTTTAATGACCCCAAGGAAGCGTCCACAGCAATGAGAAAGGGATTTTTATATTGATGATAAATATTTTTTAAAGTTTCTTCTAAGTTTACCGCATGAACCGGTTCTTCTAAACAACCGTAAACATGAAAAAAATTTATCCGGGCGTTTTTTAAAAAGCTTCCCACTAAAGGGCCAAAAGCATCGCCGGTGGAACGATCGGTACCTATACACAAAATTACCACCGGTCGATTTAAAGCTTTTCGCAGAATTTCCCGACTTATTGCTGTTTTTAAAAGTTTTTTATCTTCAGGGTTTTGAAAATAAAACTTCAACTTCCTGCCCTCCCTCCGTCTTGTTACTATAATATCCAGATAAAGGAAAAATTATACTGTTTTTGCATAAAATTTAGTAGTACACGGGGAGGGTGATGGTTATTTGGTTAAAACTTGGAATGATTATTATAGGTAGTTTGGTAGGGGCAGGTTTTGCATCAGGTCAGGAGATCATGTTATTTTTTAATCGTTACGGAGAAAAAGGTTTTTTGGGAATAGTTTTAACCGGGGGGTTATTGAGTTTTTTTTCCTGGGGAACATTAAAGGTGAGCCATAATTTAAAACTAAAAAATTACCGGGAATTAATTGAGTTAAGCTTAAGTTCCCGTTATCAGTTTTTAGCGGATTTCGCTTTTACCGCGGTTTTATTTGGGGGATTAGGGGTAATGCTTTCGGCCAGCGGGGCAATTTTTCACGAATATTTTAACCTTCCGGGTCTCTTTGGTATTGGCTTTTTGCTTTTAATTGTTCTCTTAACGGGTCAAAAACAACTGCTTGGTTTATATTATATAAACATAATCTTAACTCCCCTCTTGGTGATTTTTTTGATAGTAATTTCCTGTAAAGAATTAAGTGCGTTTAAGTATGTTGCGGCAGAAAACCATTGGCTGCAAAACTGGCTATCGGCAGCAATTATCTATGCTTCGTATAATATTTTGCTTTTGGGGTCGGTTTTGGTGCCACTGGGGCGGGAAATGAAAGCTGCTGATATTATAGGAGGAGTAATTTTTGGAACAATACTTTTTTGGTTGTTAGCGGGGTTAATCTATTTTGCCTTGGCCGCTAACTATCCCGACGTCCTTAAATATCAGGTACCATTGTTGTATTTGGCAGGTAAAAAGCATTTTGTTTCTTATTGGCTCTTTGGAATTTGTATTTGGCTTGCAGTGGCCACCACTGCAGTTTCCGATGGAGTGGCTTTGGCCCTTCGACTACCCAAAAGCCGAAGATTACTTTTTTTTGTATATTTTTTGAGTTTTTTAGTTGCCTTAATACCCTTTCAGTACCTGGTGAAATATCTTTATCCCCTTTTTGGCTATGCCGGTTTTTTATTTTTATATTGTTTGTTAAAATTATTAATAGGAATAAAATGGTAGGTGGTTAGTATGAGCTTCAATACCCTTGATTATTTACTGCTGGGATTGTTTTTATTTTTATTATTTAAAGGAAGCCGGGAAGGAATTTTGGGACTTCCGGTAAAAATTACTGCCCTTGCAGGTGGGGTCATAGTTTCATTTTTATGGGGGGACATGCTGTTTCCCAAAGTTATTCCTGCTTTTTTACCCTATCTTCCGCAAAGCCTGAAAAATCAGTACTTACCGGTGTTTTTTAAAGGGGTTTTATTTTTAGTAACGGCAGTCTTAATCTGGAAAGCCGGGGGAAGTATAAGACGGGGTCTTAGAAAAACTCCATTAGGAATTATAGATTCTCTTTTGGGAATTTTTTATAATGGAGTGAAAGGGGTTATTTTTTTAGTGGTGTTATCTCTTATTTTAATACCGTTGGCAGGGGTTTTGATTAAGACTTCTCTTGGGGGAGAGATTAAAGACTTTTTAAGTTTGGTTCAAAATTCTCTGGTTTTAAATTACTTCTTTACCTTAGTTAAAGATGGCATTTCAACCTTTACAGGAATAAAGGAGGCTAAGCTATGGATTTAATGTTAAAACGGGAAAATATTTTTTCCAACACAAAAGACCAAAATCCAATCTACCTGTTTAATAGGGAGTATCTTGATTTTTTAAGCGGTTGTAAAACCGAACGGAAAGTAGCAAGTTACATAGTGGAAGAGGCTCAAAAACGCGGGTTTACGAATCTTGAAGAGGCTTTAAAGGAGGAAAGAACATTAAAACCCGGAGATAAAGTTTATCTTTTCTTTAAAAACAAAGCGGTGCTTTTAGCGGTAATCGGGGAAAAGCCTTTAAGAGAAGGTTTTAATTTAGTTGCATCTCATTTAGACGTACCGAGGCTTGATTTAAAACCGCAGCCTCTCTATGAAAAAGATGGCTTTGTTCTGTTAAAAACTCACTACTACGGTGGAATTAAAAAATACCAGTGGGTAACAAGGCCTTTAGCTCTTTGGGGTACGGTAGTTTTGAAAGGCGGAAAAGTTTTAGATATAAAATACGGAGAAGACGAAAACGAGGGAGTTTTAACGATTACCGATTTACTACCTCATCTTGCTAAAGACCAGATGGAGAAAAAAATAAGAGAAGCCATTACCGGGGAAGATTTAAATGCGCTTACCGGAAATATTCCGGACCAGGAGGCCAAGGAAAATAAAATTAAAACTTATATCCTAAAACTTCTCCACGACCGCTTTGGTATAACTGAAGAAGATTTAATTACTGCGGAACTATCACTGGTACCGGCAGGTCCAGCCCGGGAAGTGGGTTTGGACCGGAGCATGGTTGGCGGTTTTGGCCAGGACGACCGGGTGTGCGTATTTACTTCTTTAAAGGCAATTTTGGAAGTAGAAGCACCGGTAAAAACTGCAATAGCTTTATTTATGGATAGAGAAGAAATCGGCTCCATGGGCAACACCGGCATGCAAAGTAAGTTTTTAGAAAATGCTATCTTAAAGCTTTTGGTAGCTCAGGGAGAAAAAGACGAACTTATGCTTAGGCTTTCGTTAGAAAATGCCCGGGCGCTATCGGCGGATGTGACTGCTGCGGTAGACCCGACCTTTGAAGGGGTTTTAGAAAAAAATAACGCAGCCCAGATTAATTACGGCATTGTTTTGACCAAATATACCGGTTCCGGCGGCAAGTACGGTACCAGCGAAGCATCGGCCGAGTTTATGCGGGAGATAATAGATTTATTTAATCAGGAAGGAATTCGCTGGCAAACCGGGGAACTGGGCAAAGTGGACCAGGGCGGTGGCGGTACCGTAGCCCAGTTTTTAGCAAATCTCGGGATGGAAGTATTGGATGCGGGAGTTGCTTTATTATCGATGCACTCTCCCTTTGAAGTAGCCGGTAAAGCCGATATTTATGAAGCTTACCGGGCGTATAAAGCATTTTTGAGTGGTGGTAAGTCGTAGGAATTTAAAAGTGGTAAGTCGTAGGTGTTAAGTGGTCGGTCAATAATAAGGGTAACCCAAGAGGTAGGGGCAACTCCTGTTGCCCATTGTGATGTGTGAATAAACTCTGCCAAGAAGGAGGGGGCAGGTGAAAATTGAAAAGCTATAGAAAGGAACTCTGGTTTAACCTTCCGACCCGCCGGGGTTTTGTCAACATTACCCCGGACGTAGAAAAATGCGTAAAGGAATCGGGAATTAAAGAAGGCCTTTGCCTGGTGAACGCCATGCACATTACCGCTTCGGTATTTATCAACGACGATGAACCGGGACTGCACCACGATTTTGAAGTATGGTTAGAACAGCTTGCACCGGAAAAACCTTATGAACGCTACCGGCATAACGGTTTTGAGGATAACGCCGATGCCCATTTGAAAAGAACTATTATGGGCCGGGAAGTCGTGGTAGCGGTTACCGAAGGTAAGCTTGACCTTGGGCCCTGGGAGCAAATTTTTTACGGGGAGTTTGACGGGAAACGGAAAAAAAGGGTTTTGGTGAAAATTATCGGGGAATGACCTACATAAGCTCCAATAACGGCTTAATATCATAGCGGCGGCGGTGGAAATTACTCCACAGGTCGCCGTATTTTTTTACCCGCTCCCAGATAGTTTTGATATTAAACTCGGCAGGGGAGATCTCCCCTTTTGTTACTTCTTCCCACAAAAGAGGGGTGGATACCGGAGCTTTTGGTAGGGGCCGAAGACTGTAGGGAAAGACCATAGTGCGTCCCCGGGAATTTTGAAGATAGTCAAGGTATACTTTGCCTGTTCGCTTTTTAATTACCCGCTCCAAAGTTACCTTTTCGGGATAAGCTTTTAAAATTAACCGGCAAAGATTAAAAGCTGCCCGGGTGGTGTCTTTAAAACCGTACTTTGGTTCTATGGGGACAAAAAGATGCATACCTTCTTTGCCGGAGGTTTTGGGCCAGGCCTCAAGGCCAAGTTTTAAAAGGACCTCCCGTAAAAGAAGGGCTACAGGAAGGCAATCCTGAAACGAAAGTGGAGGTTCGGGATCTAAATCAAAAACCAAAATATCCGGATTTTCTATCTGGGGTACTTCTGAAAGCCAGCAGTGAAGCTCGATTACTCCCTGATTTACAAGCCATAAAAGGGCTTCTTTATGTGCTACATAGGGGTAGTTTACCCATTTCTTTTCTTTTTCGTGCCAGATAGCTACTTTATTTAAAAAATTAGGAGCATAGGCGGGAATTTCTTTTTGGTAAAAGCTTTTTCCGGCAATTCCGTCAGGAAAGCGGTTCATCACAAAGGGGCGGTTACTGATATAGGGAAGGATGTGATCAGCCATTAAGTAGTAGTAAGCAATAACATCTTTTTTAAAAATTAGATCCGCAGGATAAAAAAGTTTATCGGGATTGGTAATGATTTTACTTAAATCCATGGTTACCTCCCTTGGCCGGAGAAAACCCCACAATTTTGGGATGGCGAAGTCCCCCAGGGGTTTTTTCAAGATATTGAATACTAACCTCTAAAAGAGGATAAAGGATGATTTCCCGGGGGTTTTTTTCTTTAACTATGGGGGTAAGCAGATTTAAAAGGTCGTTTTGTCCCCAAAAAGGGATTTTATAGCTTTTATTAGCTTTTTGGTCAAAAACCATTAAGCTTTCCACCTTCCCCTGTTTTAAGAAAACTTTTGTTAAAAGAAAATTTTCTTTGGTATAATTTTTTATTTTAAGCCAGAGGGCGGTACGTTTTCCCGGGTAATAAAAAGAAGAAATTTTTTTGGCAACTATCCCTTCGTAATTTTCCAAAGCTGCCTTATTAAAAAAATCTATTCCCTTTTCAAGTACGTACGGAGCAATTTTAAAAGGCGGTGGTAGGTCTTTTAAAAAGCTTTTGCGCTCAAGAAGAGGTGTGGCTAAAAGACTTTTTCCGGAAAATCTTAAAACATCAAAAATTACTAAAAAAATATTTTCTTCCTTTTTCGAAAACCCCAGAAGTTTGGAAAAACTTCCCTTCTTACCCTCCCCCCAGATAATTTCTCCGTCCAGAACGGTATCTTGCGGAAAAAATGTTTTTACTTCGGTCAATTGAGGAAAAGAAAGGGCTAAATTTTTACCGTTTCGGGAAATTAATTTAACCTCTTTTTCAATAAAAACAAGGCAGCGGAAACCATCCCATTTATATTCAAAAAGCCAGGACCCATCATCAAAGGGAGCTTCCCTTTCTTCTAAAAGCATGGGTTTAAACAAAGCTTATGCACCAACTTTTTCTCCGGTAATTTTTTCTAAAGACAAACGAAGAGCTTCGGTTAAATCAATAACTTTTGCCGGAACTTTTTCTTCGGGAATGACAATAGCTTCGTGCTGGATTTTCTTTTCAATTACCTCCATTAAAGCTTCCCGGTAAGTATCTTTATATTTTTCGGGATTAAAAGGAGTGGTTAAAGAATCAATTAACATTTTGGCCATAGAAAGCTCCCGTTCCTCCACCGGAATTTCCTCAGGTATTTCCAATATTTCAAACTTACGAATTTCGTCGGGATAGAAAATGGTGGAAACGGTTAAAACCTGTTCTTTAAAAACCCGCACCATGGCGATATTTTCCTTAGTTCTTAAAACCATCTTTGCGATGGCAATTTTCTTGCTATCCTTTAAAGCCTGCATTAACAAGGCATAAGGCTTTTCTCCGCCTTCGGAAGGTGTTAAGTAATAGCTTTTTTGCAAGTAAATAGGGTCCACTTCGGCTAAGTTTACAAAATCCAAAATTTCAATTTTTCGCCCTTTTAACTTCGGTAAAGCTTCAAGCTCTTCTTCGGTAAAAGTGACAAACTGTCCTTTAGAAAATTCATACCCTTTGGTAATTTCCTCCGGGCTAACTTCACGGTTGCATACGGCACAGAACTTTTTATAATGAATTGGCCCGCCGCAGTTTTGGTGAATAAGGGAAAAAGAGATGCTTTTAGATTCGGTTGCAGGATAAAGTTTTACCGGAATGGATACTAGACCAAAGGCGATAAAACCCTTCCAGATTGGCCGCATAAAATCCGCTCCTTTTTAATTTAGTATGGCGGGAAGAAAAATTTTTAAACTTATAACGAATAGTAATTATATTGAAAAGAAAAATGACAAAAATTTATTTGAAATATAAATATTCATTATGTTATTATCTTGAAGGAAAGAAAGGAGGAAATTGATAATGGGCGAAATTATCAAAAGCTATTACCAGAAAGTAATTGCGGAATTTTGGGACCAAAAGACTGCGGTCGTACTTCTGGGCATTTTAAGCGGCCTTTACTTTGGAACAGTGGGCGTAGTCTGGGCGGTAACCGGAGAATTTACCCGCTGGGGGGCAAGTTTTCTTAAATTAATCGGAGTGGACTTATCTCCTTATACTTATTTAAAAATCATCAAATATAAAGGTACCGTTTTAACCCGGATAGACGGGGTAATGGTGCTGGGAATGTTTGCGGGAGCCTTGATTGCAGCTCTTTTCGGGCAAAATTTTAAACTTAGAATTCCTACTGCTAAAAGGGTGCTCCAGGCTTTAATTGGCGGTATAATTGCTGGCTTTGGTACCCGTCTTGCTATGGGCTGTAACTTGGCTGCCCTTTTTACCGGAATACCTCAATTTTCCCTTCATACCTGGTTTTTTACCCTGGGAACAATTTTTGGTACCTATATTGGAATAAAAATTACCCTCTCTCCTTATTTTCGGGGAGAGCCCAAACTGGTCAAAGCTTCGGAATTTAATGCGGGAAATTTAAAGGCAAATACCCAGATCCAACCCTTTTTGGGCTGGCTTGGACTTATTGTTTTTGCCGGAATTTTATTGTCCCGGCCGGAAATGCCGAATAATTTAAAACTTGCTACCGTTTTTGGCTTTGCCTTTGGCTTTTTAATTCAAAAGGGGCAGGTCTGCTTTACCTCAGCCTTCCGGGATTTATGGTTGGTTGGACGCACGACTACGCTAAAGGCTCTGGTCTGGGGTATGGCGGTGCAGATGCTTCTGACAGCGGCTTTTATCGCCAAGGGAACGCCTGCCAAAGTTCTCTGGGCCGGTCCCAATGCGTTAATTGGTGGCCTTTTATTTGGTATTGGGATTGTTATTGCCGGAGGATGTGAGACCGGCTGGATGTACCGATCAATGGAAGGCCAGGTTCACTTCTGGTTTGTAGGGTTGGGCAATGTGATTGGGGCAACAATCTTGTTCCTGGTGTGGGATAAGGGGGTTTATAAATACTTAGCCGAGCCGTTTCCGAAGTTTAGCTTGATAGAACATTTTGGTTACTTACCGGCCTTTATATTGACTGGATTATTCCTTTTAGGGCTGTACTTATGGGCGGATTTACGGGAAGCAAGCGGCAGGTCAATGATAAAAAATAAGACCATGTCGGTGAGGAGGGTGTAATATGGAAGAGAAACGGTATGTTTTGGATTTACGGGGGGAACCCTGTCCTTATCCGGTGGTGTATTCCCTGCAGGTTCTGGCAGAACTGGAAAGCGGAGCGCTTTTGGAGATTTTAGCCGACTGTCCGCAATCGTTTAAATCGGTTCCGGAAGAAGTGGTAAAAGCTGGGTACGAAATGGTCGAACCCCCGCAAAAAATCGGGCCAACGTTAAGGTTTTTGGTAAGAAAACCGTAAAATTTGATAAATTAAAAAGGCCGAGAAGCTTTTAGCTTTTCGGCCTTTTAAACGTTAAACCTGAAGTAAATGACATCGCCATCCTGTACCACGTAATCTTTTCCTTCCAAGCGGATTAACCCTTTTTCCCGGGCGGCGGTCATCGAGCCAACTTCTATTAATTCTTCCCAGGGAATAACTTCTGCCCGGATAAAGCCTCGCTCGATGTCCGAGTGGATTTTGCCGGCGGCCTGAGGAGCTTTGGTACCTCTTTTTATGGTCCAGGCTTTAACCTCCTGGGGGCCGGCAGTAAAGAAGGTAATCAGGCCAAGTAAAGCATAACCGGTTCTAATAAGTTTATTTAACCCCGGCTCTTCAATACCAAGGTCTTCTAAAAACAACGCCCGTTCATCTTCGGGAAGTTCCTGTAATTCGCTTTCGATTTTAGCCGACAGTACGACAACTTCGGCGTTTTCCTTTGCGGCAATTTCCCGCACTATATCGACTTCTTTGGGCGGTGAGAGAAGATCTTTTTCTCCCACATTGGCCACGTAAACTACGGGCTTGGCGGTGATAAAACCGATTTCCCGTAAAATCTCCTTTTCCTCATCGGAAAATTCATGGGCCCGTACCGGAAGACCCCGGTCAAAGCCGTCAATTATTCTTTTAAGCATTTCTGCCTCAATTTTGCCCCGTTTTTCCCCGCTCTTGGCAACTTTTTCCGCCCGCTCTAAACGTCTTTGGGCGGTTTCTAAGTCCGCTAAGATAAGTTCGGTATTTATGGTATCAATATCCCGGGCGGGGTCAACCGAACCTTCGACGTGGGTAACATTAGGGTCGGTAAAACAGCGTACCACATGGGCAATACCGTCAACCTGCCGGATGTGGGATAAAAATTTATTGCCCAAGCCCTCTCCCCGGCTTGCTCCCCGAACAAGACCGGCAATATCCACAAAACGGGTAACGGCCCGTACCACCCGTTCGGGTTTTACTACTTCCGCAATTTTATCCACCCGGGGGTCGGGGACTTCTACCACTCCCACGTTGGGTTCAATGGTGCAAAAAGGATAATTGGCCGCTTCGGCTTTAGCCTTGGTGATCGCATTAAATAAAGTAGACTTTCCCACATTGGGCAGTCCCACAATTCCTATTTCCATCTACTTCCTCCTCTTTATAATTAATGTTTTTTAATTGTTTTTAGTTTCCAACATCCAACCTTCCAATTTCTAACTTCCAGTAGTTTTGCGTACCGCCCGAATTTTTCTAATAATTTTTTCCCGGGGAACTAAAATAATATGGCCGCAGCCGGTGCATTTTAAGCGAAAATCAATACCTATTTTTAGCACTTCCCACTCGTAATTTCCGCAGGGGTGTGGCTTTTTTAGTTTAATTATATCGCCTATTTGAATTTCACGCGGATCAACCATTATCCATCTCCCTTTCCTCCCGGGTAATGTAGACCCGTCGGGGATATGGAATTTCAATACCTTCGGCGTCAAAAGCTTCTTTAATGGCTTTTCTAAGCTCCCACTCGATATTCCACTGTTCCATGGGCTTTACCTTGGCAATTACCCGAAAAACCATTTCCGAGGGTCCGAAATTAACAATCCCCAAAACCTTGGGGCCTTCATAGATAAGTTCTCCGTATTTTTCTTTTATTTGCTGGCAAACCCTTTCTAAAACCCGGTTTACCTTTTCCACATCTTCTTCGTACGCTACCCCTACGTCCACTAAAGCCCGCTGAGGTCCCCGGGTTTTGTTGGTGACCATCGTTATACTGCCGTTGGGGATGATATGAAGCTCACCGGTAAAATCCCGGAGTTTGGTAACTCTAAGCCCTAATTCTTCGACAATGCCGGAGGTTTGCCCGATGGTAACGTAATCCCCCACCGCAAACTGGTCTTCCATTAAAATAAAAAAACCGCTTATCACATCTTTAACCAAGTTCTGGGCGCCAAAGCTTACGGCTAAACCTAAAATACCAGCTCCGGTTAAAAGGGTTTTGGCAAAACCGGTATTTTCAAAGACCTGGGCAATAATAGTAAGAAATGCGGTAATGTAAATAAAGTAACTCCAGAGACTTTTTAAGATGGTACGCAGGGTTTCAACCCGGTTTTCCTTAAGGCTTAACTTTTTGCCGTAGGGAACAATAAAACGGTTGATAAAGGAGTGGCCAAGCTTAAGTAGTACCACCGAGCTTACCAGAATAATCAAAAGAATTAAGGATTTATCGAGAATTTTATCCCAGTTTAAGTTTAAAAGGCCAAAATTCATCAGTATCCCTCCGGCAATTAATCTATTACAATATTATATTTAATCTTTTCCAAAAAAACAAATGGTACCGGAAGGGACGGTTCTTACAGTGACCATTTTCCGTTATTAAAGACAAAAAAATTGCCAGCGAACAGCTCGCTGGCAGAACCGTCCCTTAAATACCCAGTTTGGCGCGGCGGTCGTTGATGTGGGCAAGGATATCATCGGCAACTTTGACGGGGTCGCTCCCCACGGCTATTCTTCCGCCGGTGATACTGGGGAGGTCCCGGGTTAAAAGTTTTACCAGGTTTGGTGCACCCATCACCGGAGGATCCGGAGCTACATGGGTATATAAGCCATAGGCTAAGGCAAAGAGGGCGTCAATGGTAGCTTTTTGTTCCATGTACATGGGAGCGGTCACGGCTACCGGCAAATCGGCGGTGTCAACGTTTAAGGCGTTGGCTAAGGCTGTTACCACTAAAGAAATTCGGCCGGTGTCGGTACAGGTCCCAAAAGAAAGTACCGGTGGAATATTTAAGTTTCGGCATACTTCACTAAGTCCTGGTCCGGCTAAGTTTATCGCATCCAAATTACAGAGTCCGGCAACTTCAAGGGCATGGTTGCCGCAGCCACCGGATAAGATCAGGATATCCCGCTTAATTAACTCTTTTGCCAGGTTTACGGTGACGTAGTCCTGAGGACCGTTCTTTAAAGTAGTGCAATTGATAAGTCCAACCGCTCCTTTAATCTTTCCGGCTTTAATAACTTCAATTAAAGGATTTATGCTGCCACCCAAAGCTTTTAAAATAGCTTCCGGGGTGAAACCGGTGATGGCTTTTTGGATGTTGGCGGGAATTTTGGGGGTAATTTTTCCGTGGCGTTTGTTTTTAAAGCTGTCAACGGCGATATCAATGATTTTTTGCGCGATTTCCCGAACTTCACTGGGCTTATAGTCAAGGAAATGGTGAATACCCGGAAAACGTACCAGCCGGGATACCGAGACTAATGTTGCTCCGTATTTTTCCGCTAAAGGTCCTAAATTGGGCGGTGAGCAGTTCATATCCATCGCCAAGACATCAACGGCTCCAGTGGCCAACATCGGCTCAATAGTTAGCCAGTTGCCGGTTAGACCCCGGAAAACTTCGTCCTTTTGGAAGCGCTGTACTACTTCCTGGCCGCTTTCAATACTGCCGTAAATTCTAAGGCTTTTGGCACCGGCGGCTTTGGCTTTATCCTGGTTTACCGCTTCTTTAGCCGCTAAGATTAAAGCCACCCCGACAAACGGTTCGTGACCGTTAAAGACGATGTTGATGTAATCCGCATCAAAGATGCCCAGGTCCACATCCATTTCATGGGGCATACCGGTACCAAATAAAATATCCTGCACCAGCTCAAGGCCTATCTGGGCACCGTAAATACAGGAAAGTCCGAGCCTTAGTCCTTTAGTTGCTAAGGATACATAATCCCCGTCGACGTTGGTAAGGCAGCTGGCGGCGGCATCTTTTAGCTCGTGCAGGGGACCGGCCGGATAAATCCCAAGCTTACGCCAGACTTCTTTTCGTTTTAAAGGAGCGTAGACCTCAATCATTTTCCCCGGTTCGTCATAGTCCCGGTATAACTCCCAGATTAAAAAGTCGGAAAGACGTACTGCCACATCTTCCGGTTTGCCTTCGGTGTTTAGCTCTAAATCCTTGGCCATCTGGTAAAGTTTATCTTTATCGGTAATGGTAAAGGGGGTGTTACCGAGAGCGGTCATTTTTAAAGTTTTATAAGCTTCATAGGCATGGTAAGTATAGGTTGAAGTACCCATTACGTTTCTTAATAGCATGTAGCGCATTGCCATGCCATCGGCGTTAATTCCGCAGACCCCCAGGGTTGCTCCAACCTTTTCGTTTATCCGGCAAGGACCGTTACTGCAGAGCTGACAGGAAACCCCGAGCTCGCAGTAATTGCAGCGGATCTTTTCCTGGGGGTCAAAACGGTCAAAACAGTTGGAAAGCTGGTCTTCGGCTAATCGCTGATATAGCTCGTTAACCGATGGGTGAATGGACGTTTTTGTAGCCATTTTACCTACCTCCTCCAAAAAATTTTCTTTTTTAGATTGGTATTTAAAAGAAAAAAATATACATAAGGTTGCCAAAATAGCTTGGGAGTGTTATAATTTTTGCGGCAAACTGTACTACCCTGCTCTATCCAGCGAGATAGGGCCATAGTCCAGAGGGAGGAGGTGTAAGTAATGCTGCGCCAGTACGAAGTAATGTACATTTTGCATCCGGAGCTTGATGCGGAAAAAACCGAAAGCATTATTGAGAGATTTAAAGGGATGATTGAACAGGAAGGCGGCGAAGTAACCAAAATCGACCGCTGGGGCAAACGGCGTTTTGCCTATGAAATTAAAAAGCTCCGGGAAGGCTATTATGTGGTAATGAACTTTAAAGCCAAAGCGGAAACTGCACAAGAGCTTGACCGGCTTTTAAGAATTTCCGATGATGTTGTGCGGCATATTGTTATTCGGGAAGACAAGTAACCTTTTGGGGTGAATTTTATGTTTAATAAAGTTATTTTAATAGGGAGGCTGACCCGGGACCCGGAGCTTAGACATACACCCCAGGGAACGCCGGTAGCATCGATCACCGTTGCGGTAGACCGTCCTTTTACCACCAAAGAAGGGCAACGGGAAACCGACTTTATTGATGTGGTGGTTTGGCAGAAACTTGCCGAAACCGTCGCCCGCGTCTTAACCAAAGGACGGCTTGTTATGGTGGAAGGAAGACTGCAAATTAGAAGCTATACCGATAAAGAAGGCCAGAAACGGCGGGTTTATGAAGTAGTGGGGGAAAACGTGAGGTTTTTAGATAAACCCAAGAATGCTGGATTGGCTCCTGGCAACTTACCTGACGAGTTTCCTGCGGTGGACTTTGACCCGTCGGATTTTGGTACGGAAATCGAGATTAGCGATGAAGATATCCCATTTTAACGTAAGGGAGGTTGGACCGTGAAAAAAGAAAAAGGTAGCCGTCGCAAAAAGCGGGTATGTGCTTTTTGCGTGGATAAAATAGTAGATGTAGATTACAAAGACGTAAACCGTCTGAAAAAATATATTACCGAACGGGGTAAAATTCTTCCCCGGCGGATTTCCGGTAATTGTGCCCGGCACCAGCGGCGTCTTACTACCGCCATCAAGCGGGCTCGAATTATGGCTTTACTGCCGTTTACCGTAGAATAAGCGCTGAAAAAGGAGCTTTTTATGGCTCCTTTTTTTAGTTTATTGCAAGTTCCAGCGTTTTACTCTATAATAATTGGCAACTTACGATTATAATTAAAGTTGAATAAAAAATGAGGTGATTTTTTGAACAGCACCCGGCAGTTAGTAGAAAGTGCTTTTTTAGCGGCGATTACAGCGGTTTTGGTCATATTAAGTGTGTATTTTCCGCCCTTGGCGATAGTTGTAGATTTTCTTACCCCCATACCTATTGCCGTGTTAGTGGTAAGGCATTCGACCAAAGCAGGTATTTTGGCAATTGGGGTGGCGGCTATTCTTCCCCTTTTGACTATGGCTGACCCTATAACGGTTTTTACGGTTTTATTTAAGACAGGACCTCTTGGGCTTGTTTATGGCTATTTTATCAAAAGAAACTTAAAACCAACCTTAACCGTTGCCGCCGGAATGGTAGCAGGAACTTTAGGAACGGTAATTACGTGGGGGATTACGTTTTTCCTGACAAAAATTAATCCCTTTGTCATCGGGCGGGATATGGAGGAAGCGGGAAAACAGGTATTAGAGTTTTACTATAAAACGGGACTTATAAAGCCCGGTACCGAACAGGCGAAAATGTTAGCCGATACTTTTGCCCAGATGCCTAAAATAGCCGAGCTATTACTTCCCGGGGCAATTCTAATTTCTTCGCTAATTTTTGCCTATCTTACCTTTATTCTTACGAAAAAGCTTTTGGGCCGCTTAGGATATAGTTATCCCGACCTGCCTCCTTTTCGGCTCTGGCGGATGCCCTTAGGGCTTTTACTGGTGATGGCGGTGGGGGTACTAATGTTTTCGGGCTTTCAAAAATACCCGGTAATAAGTAAAATTGGCTTTAATCTTATGTATATAACCGGCTTTTTGTTTTTTATAAGTGGACTGAGCATTACCGTTTTTGCCTTTAAAAACCAGGTTTTGCCGCCTTTGTGGCGAACATTTTTAATAGTTTTTGGGATATTATATCCCCCTATGGCCATGTGGTTTATCCTGGTTTTGGGCATGACCGATACATTGTTTGATTTTCGCAAAAAGTGGGAATCCGGGAGGGTGAATGATGAAGGTAATACTTCTAACGGAAGTTAAAAAACTTGGGAAAAAGGGAGATGTAGTGGAGGTTGCCGAAGGTTACGGGCGTAACTACCTGATTGCCAAAGGTCTTGCGGTAGAAGCTACCGAAGGTAAATTAAAGGAATTACAACAACAAAAAGAAGCGGCTAACCGGAGGAAAGAAAAAGAATTGCAAGAGGCAAGAAGCTTGGCGGAAAAGCTTAAAAATATTGAATTAGTCTTATACGGAAAAGGCGGGGAAAATGGCAAGCTTTTTGGAGCGATAACCAGTAAAGATATTGCCGAAGCTTTAGAGAAAAATTACCAAATTAAAATTGATAAAAGAAAATTGGATTTAAAAGAAAACATTAAAGCCCTTGGAGTGTATACGGTAGAAGTAAAGCTTCATCCGGAGGTAACAGCAAAACTCAAGGTAGCGGTTAAAGAAGAAGGAAGGGGTTAAAGGTGAAATTTTTTCTACTGCCTAACGAGCGGCGCGAATTGGAAAAAAAAGTCGAACTAATCGGAAATGTATTAACCAATTTATACGGTCCGGATAAACTTATTTTAAAAGCTGCCAAGGTGGAAGCCTTAAATCTCATTCAATCGGAGAAGTTAGAAGAAAAGGTTTTGGGCTATCAGAAAATCGTCTTAGAGGATCCCTCCCTGACCCGGGTACCGGCGGCAGGTGAACTTGCCGAAATTTTAGCAACCATTGAAGACCATATAGCGGATATTTTAGCCCGCCGGACGGTAGAGGAAGACCTGGAGCGCAAAGTAGAGCGGAAGATGCAGGAACGGCATGAGGAGTATTTAGAGGAAATCCGGCGGCAGGTTTTAAAAGAATCCGGCAACGTGGAAAACGCTCAAACCTTAAAAAAACTCGCCCGCCTGGAAAAATTAGAAGAAACCAAAATTGCTGCCACGGCTATGTCTTTTCTCCGTCCCCGGAGTTTTTCCGAAATCGTCGGGCAGGAGCGGGCCATTCGGGCACTTTTAGCAAAACTTTCATCACCTTTTCCCCAGCACATCCTCTTATATGGACCGCCGGGGGTGGGGAAGACCACCGCTGCCCGTTTGTGTTTGGAAGAGGCCAAAAAGCGTAAAGGCTCACCCTTTGCTCCGGATGCTCCTTTTGTGGAAGTGGATGGCACTACATTGCGCTGGGACCCACGGGAAGTTACCAATCCCCTTTTGGGTTCGGTGCATGATCCCATTTATCAGGGAGCCCGCCGGGATTTAGCGGAAACGGGAGTGCCGGAACCAAAACTCGGACTTGTTACCGAAGCCCACGGTGGGATATTATTTATCGATGAAATTGGGGAGTTGGACCCTTTATTACAAAATAAGCTTTTAAAAGTTTTGGAAGATAAACGGGTATATTTTGATTCGGCCTATTACGACCCCGATGACCCCAATGTACCGCAGTACATTAAAAAAATCTTTGAAGAAGGGGCGCCGGCGGACTTTATTTTAATCGGTGCTACCACCCGCTCGCCGGAAGAAATAAATCCGGCCTTAAGGTCACGCTGCGCGGAAATCTTTTTTGAGCCGTTGGGGCCGGCGGAAATAAAAGAGATAGTTTTAAAAGCGGCGCAAAAGTTAAATGTCAAACTTGCTCCGGATGTACCGGAGCTAATTGCCGGTTATACGGTGGAAGGACGGAAGGCCGTTAATATTTTAGCCGATGGATATGCAATAGCCCGGTTTAAAAATCCCGAAGGGGATGCTTTAACCATTACCGCCGATGATATTTTAGAGGTGGTTAATGTCAGCCGGATTTCGCCCAATAACCTGGTTAGGGGTAGCGATACTTATGAAATTGGCAAAGTGTTTGGCTTAGGGGTTTATCAGTATTTGGGGTCGGTATTAGAAATTGAGGGAATAGCCTTTGATGCTAAAACTCCCGGTCAGGGAACGGTTCGTTTTAACGATACTGCCGGTTCTATGGCAAAAGATTCGGTGTTTAATGCTTTGTCGTCTATCCGAAAAATTACCGGCATCGATCCCCATAACTATGACCTGCATGTAAACGTAGTAGGCGGAGGTAATATTGACGGTCCTTCTGCCGGGGCAGCGCTGTTTTTGGTGATGTACTCGGCAATTACCAGGACTCCTTTGCGCCAGGACATTGCTATTACCGGTGAGATTTCCGTGCACGGAAGGATTAAGCCCGTAGGCGGAATTCCGGAAAAAATTTACGGCGCTAAACAGGCGGGGATTTCTACGGTACTGATTCCCTTTGATAATTTAAAAGACGTACCCCGGGGTCATTTGGGGATAAAGGTTGTGCCGGTAAAGACGGTAGAAGAAGTAGTGGAAATTGCTACCCAAAAACCCCTTTTAACCACCAGGGCGGTGTAGGAGGATTTTTTTATGAACGAGCTTTTAATGCTACCTCCGCATAATATTGATGCCGAACAGGCGGTTCTTGGGACCATATTAAGTAATGGTGAAAGCCTTTATAAAGTCATTGAAATCTTAAAACCCGAGGATTTTTACCGGGAATCCCATAAACTTCTTTACCAGGTAATGCTTGAATTAAATGAAAAGGGCGAACCGATTACCATTTTAACGGTAACCGAGGCCTTAAAACAAAAAGGTGACCTGGAGCGGGCGGGGGGAGTTTCGTATATTGCTTCCCTTTTAGCCATGGCAGTGCCGGAAGCTACCCTGGAAAGCCATGCCGAGATAATTGAAGAAAAAGCAGTTTTGCGGCATTTAATAGACCTTTCGGAGAAAATAAAAAGGCTTAGTTATACTGAAAAAGATGCGGAAAGCATTTTAGAAGAGGCGGAACGACTGGTTTTAGAAGTAGGAATGAAACGGAATCAGCAGTCGTATACCGCGGTTCGAGAAATTGTTTACGACGCCATCGAACGAATTGAGTTTTTATACCAGAACCGGGGCAATATTACCGGGATTCCGACTCATTTTTACGATTTAGACCGGATGTTAAACGGCTTGCAAAAAAGCGACCTGATTATTGTGGCCGCCCGGCCGGCGATGGGAAAAACCAGTTTTTGTCTTAATGTCGCCCAAAATGCTGCGATTAAAAGCGGAGTGCCGGTGGCGGTTTTTAGCCTGGAAATGTCCAAAGAGCAGCTGGTGACCAGGATGCTGACCTCCGAAGCCATGGTAGACCAGCACCGGGTAAGGGCCGGGGAGCTTTCCGATGAAGATTGGTTGCGGTTAACCGAAGTGGCGGGAATATTAGCTAAAGCTCCGATTTACATTGACGATACTCCCGGTTTAACGATACGCGAGCTCCGGGCCAGAGCAAGGAGGCTTAAGCAGGAAAAAAACATCGGGTTAATTATAATTGACTACCTGCAACTTTTAAACGGCAGTCGCCGGGCCGAAAGCCGGCAGCAGGAAATTTCCGAAATCTCCCGGGCCTTAAAAGGGCTGGCGAAAGAGTTAGACTTGCCGGTGGTGGCGTTATCCCAGCTTTCCCGGGCGGTGGAGGCGCGGCAGGATAAAAGGCCTATTATGTCGGATTTAAGGGAATCCGGTTCGTTAGAGCAGGATGCCGATATTGTCATGTTTATCTACCGGGAAGAGTATTACAAGCCCGATACGGAAAAGAAAAGCATAGCGGAAATTATCATTGCCAAGCAAAGAAACGGCCCAACGGGGATTGTGGAGCTGGGATTTTTAAAAGAATTCACCAAATTTGTTAATTTAGCCAAAAAGTATACGGAATAATTTTTTTGGCAAAACTTGACGATGGAAAGATAATAGCGGTATACTAAATTTAAAACGCAGCATTAGACGGGACAAAGTTACTTTGTCCCGCTTTTGCGTTTTTAGGGGAATATTATACAAAAAAAAGTTTTTTTAAGAAAAATTATATAACAGCTTAGGATGGTAAAAATGCGCATAGTAGAAGCCTTTATTGGCGAATATGCCAGCGGAAAGAGTGAAAATGCAGTAAACCGGGCATTGGAACTAAAAAATCAAGGCAGAACGGTAAACCTGGTGGACTTGGATACGGTAGAACCATTTTATACCCTGACTCCCATTAAAAAAGAGTTGGAAGCTTTGGGACTTAAAGTATTGGCCTGGGAGCGGGATGAGGCGCTTGGCTTTGGGGAGACAGGGGTACTTTTAAAGCCGGAAATTCGCTGGGCTCTTAGATATCCTGGGGACGTAATTTTTGATGTGGGCTACGGTGTGCATGGTTCAAGAAGTTTAAACTTAATTGAAGGAATCTGGCAGGAACCAAATTTAAAAGTTTATACGGTTATCAATGCTTCCCGTCCCATGACCCGGGAAGTTGATGATATTGTCGAGCATGTAAAAAGCCTTGGCCGGGTGGATGGATTAATCAACAATACCCACTTGGGGGATGAAACCACCTGGGATGTAATTTGTGACGGCGAGGAAAAAGTGTTAAGGGCTGCAAAAATTTTGGGCTTACCGGTATTATGGACCGCCGTCGACCAAAAACTAATTAATGGTAATGAGGAAATGCTTCAAAAGCTTAAAACCCCGGTTAAGGGGTTAGTAAGATACATGCCAAAAACTTTTTGGTAATACTACGAGGAGGTGCGAAAAATGGCAAATAAGCCAATTACCGGGGAGCAAAGAGTGTTTATGACCGGGAACGAGGTTATCGCTTATGCGGCGGTGATGGCCGAAGCGGATATTATGTACGGTTACCCGATTACTCCCCAAAACGAAATTATGCACTACTGGACCAGGCTTGCGCCAAAATACGGCAAAAAGTTTTTACAAACCGAGGACGAGCTCTCGGCTGGTTTTACTACCATAGGAGGGGTCCTGGCCGGAAGAAAGGCTTTTACCGCCACTGCCGGTCCTGGCAACACCTTGATGCAGGAGCCGATGTCCATGGCGGAAATGATGCGGATTCCCACCCTCTTGATAGTACAACAGCGGGGTGGTCCATCAACGGCTACCGTTATTTATTCCCAGCAGGAAGTAACGATGACCACCTATGGTGGCAACGGTGAAGGCTTTAGAATTGTCTACTCTACCGCAAGCCACCAGGACCTTTATGATTATGTAATTAAAGGTTTTAATACCGCGTGGAAATACCGTTTCCCCACCTTTATCTTGGGCGATGGTTATCAAGCCAAAATGCGGGAAGCCTGTGTTATGTACGATCCTGCCGAAAGAGGGATCGAACTTGTAAAACCTACTCCTTACATGGGTGCTCCCGGCACTCCCGGGGTAGACCGCAAACCAAGTCATATGCGGAACACCTACAACACCGAGGAAGAGCTGTATGAAGTGGTCATGAACCTTGCCAAAGCGTACGAAGCCATAATACCGGAAGTGGTAGAATTTGAGGAACTAAATGCCTTTGAAGCGGATACCGTTATCATTGCCCACGGTGTCGTTTCCCGGGCGGCCAAAGGAGCGGTAAAAGAACTTCTTGCCGAAGGTGAGAAAAAAGTTGGCTATTTCCGGCCAATTACCTTAAGACCTCTTGCGGTAAACGAACTACGGGAAATTGCTCAAAGAGCCAAGAAACTGATTATAGCAGAATCTTCCTATGGTCAGCTTTTAAAGCAAATTAAAGAAGCAATTTACGGAACCGATGTTGAAATACACACCATCTTAAAGCCGGGTGTGGGCATTACCCAGGAAGAAATCGTGGCCAAGTACCACGAGGTTAAATAAGGGAGGGATAAAGGTGAACTATCCGCAAATACCAAAAAGCTGGAATATAGAATCAAAACCCCATAAGTTTTGCCCCGGCTGTGGCCACGGGATAGCTTTGAAAGCTTTAGGTATGGTCATTGATGAGCTTGGCATTCAGGATAAAACGGTTTTTGGTGTAGATATTGGTTGTTCCCTTTTGGCCTGGGACTTTTTCAATGTGGATACCATCCAAACCCACCACGGTCGTACCACACCGGTCATAACCGGGATAAAGAGGGCTAACCCGGAATTAATAACCATTGCTTACATGGGGGACGGTGGCGGTTACGCTATTGGTTCGCAGCACCTGGTTAATGCTGCAGCAAGAAATGAAAAAATCACCGTTATCCTGATTAACAACACCAACTACGGAATGACCGGTGGGCAAATGGCACCAACGACCCTGCCCGGACAAAAAACTGAAACCACCCCTTATGGCCGGGATGTCGGTGAAACTGGTTATCCGACCTTAGGTCCGGAAATGGTAGCGGCAATTGCCCGGGAAGGGGCTTATGTGGCCCGTGGAACAGTGGCCAATCTCCGCCAGTTAAAAGGATTTATCAAGAAAGCCATTGAAAACCAGATGGCCGGCAACGGTTTTTCCTTTGTGGAAGTGCTTTCCGGCTGTCCTACCAACTGGAGGACCAATGCCAAAGAAACCTGGGACTTCATTGAAAACACCATGACCCAATACTTTAAAGTAGGGGAATTAAAAGTACCCGGGAAGGGGGAATAAAGATGGCGAAGGTCGTTAAAATTGCTCTGGCCGGCGAAGGTGGACAGGGAGTTCAGTCGGTAGCGGAAATTATTGCCGAAGCGGCCAACGAAGAGGGAAAAGAGGCAATTTACATCCCTAACTTTGGTGTGGAGCAGCGGGGCGGAGTGTCCATTGCCTTTATCCAAATTAGCGATGAGCCTATCGGCAGTCCCAAGTTTGAAAAAGGGGATATCGTGGTAGCCCTTTCCGACCGGGCGATACGGCGGACCCGGCAGTATGTAGGGGAAAACACGATTTTTGTTTACGACAGCAGTATTGAAGGGGTAGAGCAGGACCTGCCTACCAACGCTAAAAAAATCCTGGCAATTCCGGCGTTGGAAATAGCCAAAAAAGAACTCCACCCCCGGGTATTTAACGTTGTGATCATGGGAGCGGTGCTGGAAGCTACGGGTGTAGTTACAATGGAACAGGCTAAAAAAGCTATTGAGAAGAAATTGGGATATAAATTTGAAAAGGACCCGAAATTACGGGAATTAAACTATAAAGCCATTGACCGGGGTGCTTCCCTGGTCCGGGAACAGTAGAAGGGGGGAAGACCGGTGGAATTTAAAGCAAGAGTATTGGAGCACACCAAAGGTACCTGGACGATTTATCCGGGCCTTTGCAAAGGTTGCGGCCTCTGCATGGCAAAATGCCCCAAAGGAGCGATTAGCTGGTCGGAAGTCTTGGGGGTCTACGGCACCCCGGCCGTGGAATCCGATGATAAATGTATCGCCTGCGGCATCTGCCAGATGGTCTGCCCCGACTGCGCTATCTACGTCGAAAAGAAAAAGTAGCAATTTCGGGACGGTTCTTTTCTTTATACTTAAAGTATAAAGATAGGGACTGTCCCTATTTTTATATTTAAAACCTACGACCTAAATTACTACTTCTTGGGTGGTGGTAGAGGCTGGAGTGGTGAGTTCAACGGTTTTTACCTTGCCCTGGGGTTGGGTTACTGTTAGTTTTACCACGGTGTTGGCCGGCACCGGGAGGGTTAACCTACCGGTTACCGGGTGGAGGTAGCCCACATCTATAAAGTCCTGGCCTCTGGCATTATAGGATATCATTCCTTCGAAAGGTTTCTTCTGAGGATTTTGACTTATGATTTTTAAATAAGAAGCTTCAGCAAGATATTTTAATAATTTTCCGGCATCGGGAATTCCCCAGCCGTAGCCAAAGTTTGGCTTAGCGGCAAAACTTCCGGAAATTTTTAAAAGACTGAAAAGGGTGTCGGGGTCTAACTTATATTTTTCCAGGATTGCTGCAAGCATTCCCGAAATTATAGGAGCGGCAGCGGAACTTCCGCTTTGCGAAGCATATCCTTTGCTCCAGGTAGATACGACACCCACTCCCGGGGCTAAAAGGTCTGGCTTTAAATAATAGGGAAAGCGAAAGGTAGCAGTTTGAGGTGTGACAAAATCAGTGTTGCTAAAGGGGGCCGGGTAAAGAAATTTATAATTTACGGTTTTTGGATAAAAATCCAAAGCGCCAACTCCCAACACCCCGGGGATATTTCCGGGGCTTGAGGATGTTTCGGGGCCATCATTGCCAATGGCTGCTACCGGCAAGATGCCTAAAAGCAGAAGATTGACCATGGGTTGAACGAGGAGAGATAAAAATCCTTCTACCCCCCACGACATATTAACTATGCTAATGTTTTTTTGCAGAGCTATAAACTGAAGGCCGGCGATAATTTGCTCTAAGCTACCGGAACCATCACGGTCTAAAACTTTTACCGAAAAAAGTTTTGCTGCGGGGGCAATTCCCAGCGGGTTATCTTTTGTACCGGCGACAATTAAGCCCCCGGTAAAAGTACCGTGCCCATTATCATCAAAAGCTTCACCTGGTTTACCCGGAGTCACCTTACCGTCTTGCTCCACCTTTGCCCAGCCCACGATTTTCCCCAAAAGATTGGGATGCCTGGGATTTATTCCGGTATCCAAATGGCCTACCACAATTCCTTCCCCAAACAATCCCTTATCCCAGAGGGCAGTGGCGTTTACCGGTTTATACTGCCAGAGGCTTTCCTTAAAAAGAGCCCGGGCAGGGTGGTAGATTTTCCGGCGGGTAACGGGGATTTTCACTCTTTGCTCCGCTAAATCAATGCTTCTTACTTCGGGATTTTCTAAAAGCCTTTGAATAGTATCCGCATCAAGCTCGGCAATAAACCCCGGTAAAAGCCAGTAACTTCTTGCGTTATCAGCTCTAACCCCTAAGAGTTTTTTAACCTTCTCCTCAAGATGTTTTTCCAGGGTTGTGATTACTTCTTCCCGGTCAAGTCCCCGGTAAACAGGCTCTTCGAAAATTACCGCAACCTTAACCGTTTCTCCTATCTTTAAGGTAAAAAGCTTTTCTTTTAAAGCTTTTCCCATTTTATTCTTACCTGCCATTTTTGTCACCTCTTTCCGGTTCTCTTAATAAAATATGAAATTACCAATGCCAGGGTAACTTTTTATTTTTTGCGTGTTTGGTAACAATACTATTGGGGTGAATTTTATGTACTGTGCCTTTTGTAACTCGTTTAAGGAAAAGGGTATTTGGCTTTTGGGCCGTTTTTTATGCCGGGAATGTGAAAAGGAGTTAACCAAAATCCTGCCGGTTAATCCTGCCTATCCGTTCATCGTCAAAAGGTTTCGAAACTTTTTCTTAAAACAAAAGCAGTTATGGTAAAATTATTGTAAAAGGTTAAATCTTAAGGAGAAGCTATGTCAGGTTTAATAGATAAAATCCAAAAACATATCCAAAAAAAACCTATCTCTTTCCACATGCCCGGTCATAAAAATGGCCGGTTTATACCGAAAAAAGTAAAAAATCTTTTAGGAGAAAAATATTTCAAAGCAGATTTAACCGAGCTTCCGGGTCTCGATAACCTTTATGCGCCGGAAGAGGCCATACTTAAATTAGAGGAGAAACTTTCCCGCTACTTTGGTTTACCCCGGGCGCATCTATCGGTTAACGGCTCTACGGCGGCGGTAATAGCCTTACTGCTTTCGTTTTTTCGGCCGGGTGAAAAAATAGCAATTGATCGGATGTCCCACGTATCTCTGTACCATGGGATGGTTTTAGGGGATTTAATTCCGGAATTTATCTATCCTCATTGGGACGAGGAGTACGGACTTCCGGTAAATAAGACTCCTAAAGCTCACAACAAAAGTTATTTTCTGACCAACCCCGACTACCAGGGGCTAATCCGGGATTTAACGGAGCTTAAAACCGACCGGCTCCTTCTGGATGCGGCCCACGGGGGTTTAATTCCTCTATGGCGACCGGATTTTTTTAAAAACATTGCAGGATTTGCGGTAAGCCTGCATAAAACCGGTCCCTTTCCCAATCCTCTGGCGGCGGTGGTTTTTCGGGATAAAGGGATAGAAGTGAAACGGGCGCTAAACTTAATCCAAACTACCAGCCCTTCGTACCCCTTAATGGCTGCGGCCGAGGGCGGGGTGGACATGCTATTAAAGGTTGGTGCACGAGCCTTTCAAAAAGCCAAGGAGCTTTCGGACCATTTTAAGGAGTACTTGAAAAAACGGGGGATCGGGTTTCTTCAGGATAAATACCCGGCGGACCCTTTAAAAGTTACCATAAAAGCGGCGGATTTGGGTGTTTCCGGAGAAAAAATTGCCGCAAAGTTAATGAAAAAGGGAATTTATCCGGAGGCTTACGGTCCGGGTTATGTGCTTTTTATGTTTTCCCCGGGTAATACCGAAAAAGATGTCAAAAAGCTTATAAACATTATTGAAACAATAAAAGGTACAGATAAAAAAATCTTTATCCCGAAAAATCCTTTTAGTTTTCAGCCAGAACTAAAATTAACCCCGCGGGAAGTGTATTATGCCCAAGAAAAGCTTGTGGATTTAAAAGCTTCAGTGGGTTATACTGCCCGGGATGGGGTTACGGTTTACCCTCCGGGAGCACCGGTACTCTATCCGGGGGAAGAAATTACTAAAGAAGCAGTGGAGTATTTAGAGTATCATTTAAACTTGGGAGTAAAGGTAACCGGGATATATGATGGCAGGATAAAGGTGGTAAGGTAATGCGCGGTAAATTTATTACCATTGAAGGGGTGGAAGGGTCAGGAAAAACCACCCAGATACAATATATTGCTCGGTATCTTACAGAAAAAAATATACCCCACATTATCACCCGGGAGCCCGGTGGTACTGCTTTGGGTAAAAAAATACGGGAACTTTTATTAAACCCCTCCTACCCGGTGGTACCGGAAGCAGAAATTCTTTTATACCTGGCTGACCGGGCCCAGCATGTGGGGGAAAAGATAATTCCCCATTTGGACAAAGGGGTATGGGTAATTTCCGACCGGTATTTTGATTCCACGTTGGCTTATCAGGGTTACGGCCGGGGATTTGACCTAACCCTTCTAAAAAGTTTCATAGCTTTTGCTACCAAAGGTTTAATTCCTGATTTAACAGTATTAATTGACCTTCCTCCGGAAGTAGGATTATCCCGGGTTAAAGGCCGGGGGGAATATGACCGTTTGGAGCGGGAGACTTTGGAGTTTCACCAAAGGGTAAGGGAAGGCTTTTTACAACTTGCCAGAGATCAGCGTTTTCGAGTGGTGGATGGCCGGAAAAAGCCCGAGGAAATTTTTTGGGAAATCAAAGGGTTTTTGGAGGGGCTAAATGGATAATCTAATTATAGAAGCTTTAAATCAGGATAAGCTAAGTCATGCGTATTTATTAACTTCACCGGTTCTTGAGGCGGTAGTGGATTTTGCCCGAAGGACCGCCCGGGAAATCTTAATAAAATCGGCCAATGACCCCGTGGAGGCAGCAAACCTTTTTGAGGCGGGAACTCATCCGGATTTTCTCTGGCTTGCACCCGATGGGAGCTCCTTTAAAATCTGGCAGGTCAATGAAGTGTTGATTCCCAAAGTTTACCTTACTCCCCAAAAGGGCAGCCGCAAGGTAATTGTTTTAGAAGAAGTAGATAAAATGACCCTTGATGCCGCCAATGCTTTTTTAAAGACTTTAGAGGAGCCGCCGGCAGGGGTTACTTACCTTTTAATTGCTACCATGCCGGAAAAAGTGCTTCCGACAATTCATTCCCGTTGCCAAAAAGTTAAAGTTTCAGCCGAAGATTTTACAGGCCAGTATAAAGGGTATGCGGAAAAGTTTTATGAGCTTTTAACTTTGCCCTGGGAGGAGTTTTATAAAAAGACGGAAAAGATTACCCGGGAAGAGCTAAATAATCTTTTGCTGGCAGGAGAATTAATTCTCCGGGATGCGCTGATTGTTGATAAAGGATCGGAAAAATTGTTTTATCCGGATCTTTTCGATAAAGCACGGGAATTAAACCGTTTAGGTGAAGAGGAAATTTACCGTTTACTTAATCGTTTGGAAGATTTTTTAGCCAAAACCCGTTTAAATTTAAATCCCAGGCTTGTGTTAGAAAACCTCTACCTGAACTTTAGCTTTTACAAGTAGTAAACTTTGAAAAAATAATTTATAATAAAAACAATTATAAATTTGGAGGAGTAATATGCCAAAAGTAGTTGGGATTCGCTTTAAAAGAGCGGGGAAGATTTATTATTTTGACCCGTTGGACATAGATTTTCAATACGGTGATGGTGCTATAGTAGAAACCATCCGGGGGGTAGAATACGGCGAAGTAATGATTCCACCCAAAGAGGTTCCTGAAGAGGAATTGGTTTTACCGCTAAAGCCGGTGATAAGGAAAGCTACCCCTGAAGATTTGGAAATTGTGCGGGAAAATAAAAAAAGGGAAAAAAAAGCCTTTGCTATTTGCCTGGAGAAAATTGCCCAGCACGGACTTCCCATGAAACTCGTGGGGGTAGAATATACTTTTGACCGCAATAAAGTAATTTTTTATTTTACCGCTGATGGGCGGATTGATTTCAGGGAACTGGTGCGGGATTTAGCAGCGGTGTTTAAAACCCGGATTGAACTTCGGCAAATCGGAGTCCGGGATGAAGCGAAAATGATCGGCGGCCTTGGCTGTTGCGGGCGGGAGCTTTGCTGTGCTTCTTGGCTTTCGGAATTTGCTCCGGTTTCGATTAAAATGGCCAAAGAGCAAAACCTCACTTTAAACCCTACCAAGATTTCCGGCATCTGCGGCCGCCTGATGTGCTGTCTCAAATTCGAAAGCGATACTTACGAACAGGTCAAAGACGATTATCCGGAAGTTGGCGAAGCGGTGCTTACTCCGATGGGAGAAGGTAAGGTTACCGGAGTTAATATTTTCAGGAAAACCGTCTATGTGGAGTTAAAGGAACAAAAGCATGTCAAGGAGTTCCCGGCGGAAGAGGTAGTGGCTAAAGAGGAAGTAGAGGAGGGTGAGGTATTTGAACAATCTTTCGACCCTTCTTAGCCAGTTTGAGGAAAATATAAAAAAGCTTTTGGAAGAGTATTTGGAAATCAAATCCTATGTTTCCCAGCTTGAAGAGGAGAATCAAAAGCTACGCCAGGAGGTTATCAAGTTTTACAAGCCACTGCAGGAAGAAGCCAAAAAAGAAAAAAAGCCCGGGCCTGGATTTCAAAACTTGGCCCGTCTTTACCAGGAGGGGTTTCACGTTTGCCATGTGCATTTTGGCGAAGCCCGGGGTGATGAAGACTGCCTCTGGTGTATAACTTTTATCAAAGGAAGAAACAACGAGCGAGGGGAAGGAATTGACGAAGAAATACGCCGAACTGCCCCCTGATCGGGTGGACGATTTAAAAAGAGCCGGGCTGAAGATTTACCAGAACCCGGCGCTTTTTTGTTTTGCGATTGATAGTGTCCTCCTGGCCTGGTTTACCAAAACAGCTCCCAACGACCGGGTAGTGGACCTTGGAACCGGCAACGGCGTTGTTCCCCTGCTTTTATATGGAAGAAACCGGGAGATTGGGAAAATATACGGCATTGAAATTCAGGAAAAGCTGTACCAGTTGGCGGTGAAGTCTGTAGCTTTAAACAATCTTGAAGAAAAAATCGAAATAATCCTTGGTGATTTAAAAGATGCACCCGCTATCCTCGGGAAGGGTTTTGATGTAGTAACCGCCAACCCTCCTTATCGCAAAAAGGGGGAGGGGCGTTTAAATCCCGTGCCGGAAGTAGCGGTAGCCCGCCATGAGCTTTTAACTACTCTGGAAGACGTGGTGGCGACAGCGGCAAAACTTTTAAAACCCCGGGGGAGTTTTTATTTAGTGCATCTGCCCGAAAGGCTTCCGGAAATCTTTACCCATTTTACCCGGTATAAACTAAATCCCGAAGTGTTACTGCCGGTGCAGCCCAAGCCCGGAGAGAACGTAAACCTTGTTTTAATAAAAGCGGTTAAGGGGAGCCGGCGCAAATTAGAGTTTTTAGCTCCTTTGTGGGTTTATGAAAAAGACGGTCAATATTCCGAACAGGTGCGCCGGATTTTTGAGGGGGAAGAGTAATGGGAACCTTATATTTGGTACCGACACCCCTTGGCAACTTAAAAGATATTACCTTAAGGGCGTTAGATACCTTAAAAGAAGTAGATATCATAGCCGCCGAAGACACCCGGCATACTTTGAAGCTTCTAAACCATTATGAAATAAAAAAACCCCTTCTATCCTACCACGAACACAACCGCCGGGAAGCGGGGAAAAAAATTCTTGAACTTTTAGCCCAGGGGAAACAAGTGGCTTTGGTAACCGATGCCGGAACTCCAGGCATTTCCGACCCGGGAGAGGATATCGTGCGGGAAGCACTAAAGGAAGGGTATAAGGTTGAGGCACTTCCGGGAGCTTCGGCTTTAATTGTGGCCCTGGCGGCCAGCGGCCTTACTACTTCCCGCTTTTGCTTTGAAGGATTTTTACCCCGAAAAGCCGGGGATCGGGAGAAATGGTTACGGGAACTTTCCCGGGAAAGACGAACCATGATTTTTTACGAAGCCCCCCACAGGCTTCTTAAGACTTTGGAAGATTTAGCAAAACATTTTGGAGAAAATCGCCGGATGGTGGTAGCCCGGGAGCTTACCAAAATCCATGAAGAGTATATCCGGGGAAGCATTGCCGAGGTTCTCTCCCATTTTAAAGAAAAAGAGCCCAAAGGCGAGTTTGTGTTGGTGGTAGAAGGAGCACCACCGGAAGAAAAAAACGTGGAGGAATTTGTGCGGGAATGTATCGAAAGAGGTTTATCCCAGAAAGAGGCAGTTTTACTTGGCCGCGAACTTGGCTTTAAGAAAAAAGAAATTTATAAATTGTATCTTCAATTGAAGTAGCAGTTTCGGGACAGTTCCTAAAATTATACTTAAAGTATAAAAAGAGGGACTGTCCCTTTTTTTATCTAATAAAATCGGCCTTTTTGGTAAACGCTAATAAAAATGAAAGGGGGCCGATTATGCGGGATGTGGATTTTGATCGGGGACTTCGGGAACGAATTGAAGAAGCGCTTTTAAGTAAATTAAAAGAAAGCGCCATCGGCATGAATATTGATGTGAAAGATGGGGTGGTCAAGCTTCAAGGAACGGTCGATGTGCTTTCCGAGAAAAAAGCGGCGGAAGAAATTATCCACCGCATTCCCGGGGTCAAAAAGGTAGAAAACGAGCTTACGGTAGCGTTGGATAACGGAAGCTACAGCGACCGGGAAATAGAAGAAGAATTAAACGATAAACTTGCCAATGACCCTCGGATTGAAGGAGAAATCGGAGCTAAAGTTTTTAATGGCATAGTCACTTTACAGGGCAGAGTAGATGCTGCAATTAAAGAATTCTGGGCCCGGCAGGTAGCGGAAAGGACCCGGGGAGTGGTGGAAGTACGAAGTCAGGTAGAAGTATTGCCGGAAATGGAGATAGATGACAGCAAAATTGCCAATGAAATCTCGCGGCAGCTCAATAATTCCCTGCATGTTAATCGCCGGGATATAATTGTAGAAGTGGTAAACGGCGAGGTAACGTTAAAAGGAGTGGTGGATACCCCTGAACAGGCTCTTCAGGCGGAGCTGATTGCCTTAGGAGTCAAAGGTGTAAAACGGGTGGAAAAAGAGTTAGAGTTTCGCCACGGAGAAGATGAAGGCGATAAAAAGCTAACCAACGAGTTAAGAGAAGCTTTAGGTAAAGCCGGCCTTGCCATGGTACGGGCAGTGGTGGTCGATGGAATTGCGTTTTTACACGGTAAGGTTGGTACCCCCGACCAACGTCACCGGGCCGAAGAAGTGGCAGCAAAAATTGAAGGAATCCGGGAAGTGCATAATGCCATTTACATAACGGTTCATTAATCAAAACCCAAAAAATCTTAAAAACTTCTCCACAAATCCTTAACAAATTTAAGCAGGAAATACCCCGCTTGAAGGCGAATTTATACCTCAAAATAAAAAAAAGCGGGGTTGTGTGGTATGTACTATTATTACAGCAATCAGGATAAAAAACCGTCATTTTTAAGCTATGTCTTGGTTTCCCTAATTTCAGCTATTATCGGTGGCCTTTTAGTGGTAATGTTTGTACCAGGCCTGGTGAAAGGAAATGTATCAACTACCGGGACTATAGAGAAAAGGGTTATTTATGAGGATAAAAGCCCGGTAGTTACGGTAGCCGAAGAAGTAGGGCCAGCGGTGGTGGGAATTTCCAACAAAGTAACATTTCAGGCCGGGGATGTACCTCATAATAATGTAGAACAGGCTACCGGTTCAGGAGTTATCATTGATGCCAGAGGTTACATTGTCACCAATGAGCATGTTATTCGCAATGCTACTGATTTAACGGTAACGCTGGCAAACGGAAAACAATTCCCGGCGAAAATAGTGGGAAAGGATCCCCGAACGGACCTGGCGGTAATAAAAATTGATCCCGGCAACGAAAAGCTCACGGTTGCCCGCTGGGGGGATTCGGATAAAATAAAAGTAGGGGAGCTGGCGGTAGCCATAGGAAACCCTTTAAGCCTTGATTTTGCGAGAACCGTTACTGCCGGTATAATTTCGGCGAAAAACCGTATTTTAAACATGGACGGCCAGCAGTACGAGCTGATTCAGACCGATGCGGCGATAAACCCCGGAAACTCCGGCGGAGCCTTAGTAAATGCTGCCGGTGAAGTAATAGGCATTAACTCCATTAAAATTTCCCTGTCGGGAGTTGAAGGTTTAGGCTTTGCCATTCCGAGCAATATCGCTAAGCCTATCGTTGAAGAGCTCATTAAAAACGGTAAGGTCATTCGCCCCTGGATGGGGATTGAAGGACAAACCATTGACGAAGAATTTGCTCAGTATAAGGGCTTAAAGCAGAAAAGCGGTGTGTATGTAGCCCGGGTAGTAAAAGACGGACCGTCGGCGAAAGCAGGTTTAAAAGATAACGATATTATCATCGAATTTGACGGGGTAAAAATCGAGAAGTTTGAAGATTTAAGGAATGCCGTTTTAAAACACAAAGTCGGTGACGAAGTAAAAGTGAAAGTATTGCGGGGCGATAAAGAAATGACCTTTAAAGTTAAACTTGGCGAAATGCCGGCGGAGTAAGGGATGGTACCGGCAACCTGTGACTTTTGCGACCTTATACCCGTTTATCTGGTGGTGTAAATGGAAATTACAATTGTTGCGGTTGGCAAAATCAAAGAAAGGTATTTAAAAGAGGGGATAGCCGAGTATTTAAAACGGCTATCCCCTTATGCCCGTTTAGCGGTAATTGAGGTGGACGATGAAAACGCTCCGGAAAACCTATCGCCGGCGGAAGCCGAAAAGGTAGTAAAAAAGGAAGGGGAGCGAATTTTAGCTAAAATTACCCCTTCTTCTTTTGTTATTGCCCTTGATCTTAAAGGAAAAAATCTCTCATCTGAAGAGTTTGCCCATTTTATTTCGGAAAAGAATCTTTATGGGCAAAGTAAGCTTACTTTTATTATCGGCGGCTCTCTTGGCCTTTCCCGTGAGGTCCTGGAACGGGCGGATTTTAAGCTTTCTTTTGGCAGGATGACCTATCCCCACCAGCTGATGCGCTTAATCCTTTTAGAGCAGATCTACCGGGCCTTTAAAATAATCCGGGGCGAGCCTTATCATAAGTGATAAAGACAAAAATCTAGATAAAATAAAAAATATAACAAGATTTGGGTTTCTTCCAACTCCCCATGGTTTAACAGGGATAATTTTGAAAGGGGAGTTAACCCCTCTTATCCTTCATAAGAAACCGTAACAGTTACTCGGGTTGCTGCTCGACTTTGCCCTATCATCCTGAAATGTAAAAGATTTAAAGAATTGCCATTTTATTAAGTTGAAAATCATTTACAAAAATAAAGTTTAATTCCAATTCCCCTGCCGTTTTGGCAGGGGATTTTTTATGCCTTAATCGTTAGTATGTTTTGTAGGTTGTAAAGAAGCATTTTATTTTTATTGGGAATCTACAGGCAATGCTGTTCTTCAGCCCTTAGATTTAATTTAAGTTTCTAAATTAATGATTTCTGCAAATTCTTTTGACTTAGTGTAGTTTTGGACGAAACCAATGAAAGCTTGAGCAGCCCGTGATAGGCATCGATCTTTTTGCCAGGCTAAACCGATAGTTATGTTCATTGGTTCTTCTAATTGGATACTGACAATTTTATCCCATTTTTTTGTTATTCCATTCATTAAAAAAGTAATTCCCAAGCCATTACTAACCAATTCTTTTATCGTTTCAATTTGGCATGAGGAAAGGAGAATATTTGGAGAAAACCCGTAATAGTTGCAGAGGGCGATAATTTTATGACGAGTGTAGGAATCCTCTTTTAATAAGATAAATTGTTCATCTTCTAATTGGCGCAAACTTATTCTTTTTTCCTGACTAAATCTATGATTTTCAGATACACAAAGAACAATTTGGTCTTTGGTTATGGGCAACATACAGAGATTTTCACTTTGCTCTGGAAGAATGATAAGACCCAAGTCAAGTTCTCCATTTTCAAGTAAAGATACCATAGCCCAGGAACCTTCTTCGCGTACATGCAATTCCAAGTGGGGGTAAGCGTTTTTAAAACCTTTGAAAATTTTAGGAAAAAGGTAAGCTCCGATCATTGGGGGGATTCCAAGTTTAATAACACCTTTTTTATAATTTTTTAAATCTTCAAGCTCGGATTGGGCTTTTTTTACATCCTTTAGTATTTTTTCTACATGTTGAAGAAACAGCTTGCCCTCGTCGGTTAGAACAACTTTCCGTTTACTACGATCGAAAAGTTGGACTTTTAGTTCTTGTTCAAGATTATTTATTGCAATTGTGATGGATGGTTGAGCAACATGAAGTTGTTCAGCAGCACGAGTAAAGCTGTTAAGTTTGCTAACAGCATAAAAATACTCTAATTGTCGGAATTCCATTTGTTTCACCTCTTTTAAGATGCCACTAAAAAAGAATCCAGTTAATAAGTGAAAAAAATAACAAATTATGTTAATCAATTTCGTCATCTAATTATTTCGAATATTAGTATACCAATTATGTTAAAAAAAATCAATCAAATAAGAGCAAGAGCTGTTTATATACTCGAATCAGCAGAAATAGATAATATAAATAAAGTTATTTAAAAAAAATATTAATTACTTAGGAAAGACTAAATAATAAATAGAAAATATTAGAAATTTTCCCTTAAGAAAGGATAAAATATATAGTGAAATGTGAATCATTTCACACACCCGTTGGGCCCAATGGGAATGGAAAATTAAAAATTTTTAAAAGGAGAGAGTGAATTGTATGAATAAAAAAATTCGCGCATTGCTAACCTGTGCTGTAGGTTTAGCAATTTGGTTTTCCCCAATACCGACAGGCTTAGATCCCAAAGCTTGGCACTTGTTAGCGATTTTTGTGGCGACAATTATAGGTTTTATCTTGCAGCCTCTACCAATTGGCGCAATAGCTTTTATTAGTGTCACATTATCAGCTCTTACTGGGATTTTAGATGCCAAAGCTGCATTGGCGGGGTTTGCAAATTCCACAATTTGGCTGATTGTTTCTGCTTTTATATTTGCTATAGGTTTTGTTAAAACCGGTTTGGGATTACGAATAGCCTATTATTTAATCCGCTTATTAGGCGATAGTACTTTAAAGTTGGGGTACACATTGGTATTAAGCGATTTAATTATAAGTCCTGCCACACCTTCTAATACGGCCCGGGCGGGGGGAGTATTATTCCCGATTGTACGGAGTCTTGCCGAGGCTTTTGGCTCTAAACCTGGGGAGTCCCCTCGCAAAGTGGGTGCATACCTTATGCAAACAGCATATCAAGGTAATGCTATTACTTCAGCCATGTTTTTAACTTCGATGGCTGGTAACCCGCTTATTGCACTTCTTGCTTTGAAAACTCTCAAGATAGACATTACTTGGAATCTGTGGGCTAAAGCAGCAATTGTACCTGGAATAATTTCAATCTTAGTAATTCCTTACTTGCTTTATAAAATTTACCCACCAGAAATCAAGAAAACACCTGAAGCTAAAGAAATTGCGGCTAAGGAACTGGTTAAAATGGGACCTATGAAATTTGAAGAAAAAGTATTAGCTATTGTATTTATTGGGGCTCTAATCTTATGGGCTACCTCCCAATATACCAAAATTGATGCTACTATTGTAGCAATGTTAGGCGTTTCTGCCATGCTAGTAGCAAAAGTTATTGATTGGAAAGATGTTCTGGCTGAAAAAGGAGCATGGGATACCTTAGTGTGGATGGGTGTGTTAGTAGCACTAGCTGGTAATCTTTCTGAGCTAGGTTTTATTCCCTGGTTTGCGAAAAACGTAGGGAATATGATTTCTGGAATTTCATGGTTCTGGGCGTTCGTTATTCTTCTGGTAGTTTACCTTTATGCTCATTATGGATTTGCTAGCTTAACTGCTCATATTACTGCAATGTATGCTGCTTTTGCTTCTGTTGCAGTGGCAGCCGGTGCACCACCTTATCTTGTAGCACTATCTTTAGCCTTTATGTCTAATTTGTGTATGTCTTTGACCCATTATGCTGCAGGTCCATCCCCGATTTATTTTGGTGCAGGCTATGTTGATCAGGGAACATGGTGGAAACTTGGTTTTATTGTTTCTATAGTAAACCTGTTTATCTGGGTTGGTATCGGAGCAGTATGGTGGAAAGCCCTTGGACTCTGGTAAAGTTGCTTATATTACACCACTGGATCAGTTAGTTCACTGGTCCGGTGGTGTAAAAATTCTCATAAATGTGTTTTTTACTTCTAAATTTGGAAAAAGGAAAGGGGTAAGAGGATGCGTATCATTGAAGCAGCTCAAATTACGGAAGCTGTTGCTCAGCTTGCAATTAAAGCTAATTATTATTTAAATCCTGACCTGTATGAAGCGCTGGTTAAAGGTCGGGAAATGGAAGAATCGCCAATAGGTAAAGAGATTTTTGAAATATTGATAAAAAATGCTGAAATTGCTAGGGAAGAGGAAATGGCAATTTGTCAAGATACTGGCATGGCAGTTGTGTTTATGGAAATTGGCCAAGATGTTCATATAGTAGGGGGAAATCTTGAGGACGCCGTTAATGCAGGTGTGGCAAAGGGGTATTTAGAAGGGTATTTACGAAAATCTGTCGTAGAGGAGCCATTATTTAACCGAGTTAACACTAAGAATAACACTCCAGCTGTAATTCATGTGTCAATTGTTCCTGGTGACAAAGTTAAAATAGTGCTTGCTCCTAAAGGTTTTGGTAGTGAGAATATGAGCGCACTTAGAATGTTTAAACCGTCTGATGGTATTGAAGCTATTAAGAAGTTTGTTGTTGATACTGTAGTCAATGCTGGTTCAAATCCTTGTCCACCTATAGTAATTGGAATAGGAATTGGCGGTACAATGGAAAAAGCTGCTCTTTTAGCGAAAAAAGCCTTGATTCGTCCGCTTAATATACGGAATTCTCATCCACAGTATGCTGCTTTAGAGCAAGAATTACTTGAATTAGTGAATAACACTGGTATTGGACCTCAGGGGTTAGGTGGACGGATAACAGCATTGGCAGTAAATATTGAGTGGTTCCCAACCCACATTGCAGGTTTGCCAGTGGCAATTAATATAAATTGTCACGCCACCAGGCATGCTGAAATCGAACTTTAAAGACTCTATAAGGGGGAAAAAAGATGAAAGAGCCTATCCGTATTACACTTCCTTTAACTGAAGAAAAGGTGCGTAGTCTTAAAGCAGGTGATAGTGTCTTAATTACTGGTGTAGTTTATACTGGCCGGGATGCTGCTCACAAGCGCATGGTAGAAGCGTTGGACCGTGGAGAAGAACTACCTACTGATTTAAAGGATCAAGTGATTTATTATGTGGGACCAACTCCTGCAAAGCCAGGTAAACCTATAGGGTCAGCTGGGCCTACCACTAGTGGTCGGATGGATGCATATACGCCTCGACTTTTAGAAAAAGGACTAAGAGGAATGATTGGTAAAGGATACCGTTCGCCTGAAGTAATTGAGGCAATTAAAAAATATGGAGCAGTATATTTTGTTGCTATTGGGGGAGCAGCTGCATTGATTGCCAAAAGTATTAAGAGTTATGAAGTAATTGCTTACGAAGATTTAGGGCCTGAAGCACATGCCAAAATCTATGTAGAAGATTTTCCGGCGATTGTAGCTATTGATTGTGAAGGAAACAATATCTACGAAATTGGACCAAAAAAATATAAGAGGTGATTAAATGCTTAAGTACGACGTACTCGTAATAGGCAGTGGAGGAGCGGGAATGCAGGCTGCTTTAGTAGCAGCTAAGTCGGGAGAATTAAATGTTGCTCTTATGACAAAAGTGTTTCCTACGCGTTCTGCTACTTGTTGTGCCCAAGGTGGTACTAATGCAGCTCTTCGGAATGTTGATAAGTCTGATTCAATTGAAAAACATGCTTTTGACACTATAAAAGGAAGTGACTTTCTTGCAGACCAGGATGCTGTAGAATTTTTTGTTAGTTTATTACCTGAAACTATTTTGGAGCTGGATTATTTTGGAGTTCCTTTTTCCCGTCTTGAAGATGGTACAATAGCTCAGCGGCCTTTTGGGGGACAGTCTCATCCGAGAACATGCTATTCTGCAGATAAAATAGGTGCTGTAGTTTTACACACCTTATACGAACAGTGCCTAAAAAATCAGGTAAATATTCTTACTGAGTGGTTCTTATTAGATCTTGTAGTAGAAAACGAGCAAATTATTGGTGTTGTTGCTATGAATATGAAAACAGGAGATATTCATCCGATCCTGGCTAAAGCTGTTGTTTTAGCGACAGGTGGGGCTGGACGCGTTTACTGGAACCGAACCACTAACCCGTTTGCCTCCACGGGCGACGGGATGGCTGCAGCTTTTAGAGTAGGAGTTGCTTTAAAAGATCCAGAGTTTGTACAGTTTCATCCAACCGGCTTAGCTGGAACAGGGATCCTAATGTCTGAGGCTTGCCGGGGTGAAGGAGGATATCTCCTGAATAATAAAGGTGAACGGTTTATGCAACGTTATGCTCCAGAAAAAATGGAGCTTGCAACTCGTGACTTGGTTTCTCAAGCTATTGAAACTGAAATTAAAGAAGGTCGTGGATTTGGAGAAGGTATAAATGCTTATGTTCTGCTTGATTTACGTCACCTTGGACGGGAAAAAATCTTAGAACGTTTACCACAAATCCGTGAGCTTGCTATCCAGTTTGAGGGTATTGATCCTATCGAGCAGCCAATTCCTGTGCGTCCAAGTTGTCATTATAGCATGGGTGGAATAGATGTTATAGATTACAAAACTTGTGCTACGGTTGTTAAGGGATTATATGCTGCTGGAGAATGTTCTTGTATTTCAATCCATGGTGCAAACCGTTTGGGTGGCAATTCAACTGCCGAAGCTGTTGCTTTTGGTAAAGTTGCTGGCAAAGCAGCGGCAGAATATGCTCAAAATGTAGGATTTTCTTCTGAGAAAAAAGTAAGTGAGTGTGCTAAGAAATGGGAAAATGAATACAATATTGCTGTTTCGCGGACAAATGGTCCGTCGGTTGCTTCTATTCGTAGTCGTTTAGCAGAGACAATGTGGCTTAATGTTGGGGTTTTTCGCAAGGAAAAAGAAATGTTGCAGGCAGCAAAAGATGTTGATGCATTAATTGAAGAGTATAAATACTGTGTTGTTGGTGATAAAAACAGAATTTATAATACGGCGTTTACGCAGTACATCGAATTGGGTAATATGCTTACGGTTGCTAAGGCTATTGTTATAGGAGCGTTAAACCGCAGAGAAAGTCGTGGTTCGCATAAAAGAGAAGATTATCCGCAAAGAGATGATAAAAACTACTTAAAACATACAATTATTACCCTTGAAGGTTCGGAGTACAAGTTGTCGTATCGACCGGTTGTTATTACAAAATATCAACCGGCAGAGAGGAGGTACTAAATGCAAAAAGTTACTTTTAAAATAAGACGATTTGATGGGGAAAAATCATGGGTTCAGGAGTATCAATTTCCTTATCAGCCTGGGAAAACGATTCTTTGGGCATTATCTTATATAAAAGAGTCTATTGACCCAACGTTAACCTTTACCGCATCCTGCCGCCATGCTGTTTGTGGTGCGTGTGCAGTGCGGGTTAATGGGCAGGCGGTGTTGGCCTGCGAAACTTTGTTGGATAAGATGTTAGACCGTTGGGAAACTGATACTTTGCTAATTGAGCCTCTGCAGAATTTTAAAGTAATTCGCGACTTAGTGGTAGATTGGGAAACAAAAGTGGAACGACTAGCAAGGGTAAAACCATGGTTGATACCTCGCGACGAATTTAGCAAAGAAACAGGCTGTCGGCAAACGCCTGAGGAATTCAAAAAAATTAATAAAAATTCCGACTGTATTTTATGTGGTTGCTGTGCATCGGAGTGTAATAAACTTAGCAATAACGACAGTGATTTTCTTGAACCTTTTATCTTCTCTAAAGCCCAAAAATTTATCGCTGATTCTCGCGATAAAGACCCGCTTTCGCGTATAAGTACTGCCATTAATAATGGAGCCTGGAAATGCATGCATTGTCAGGAATGTGTCACCAAGTGTCCGAAAGGCTTATCTCCGGCTGATGATATTTCTTTCATTCGTCAGTTTGCAATAGCTAATGGGATTAGAAATAATCCTGGTACCCGTCATGCTAAATCATTTTTGGACGATATTCAAAAAACCGGCCGGTTAAATGAGGCGTTGATGTTTATTAAAACTGAAGGATTGTTAGGATCATTAGGTAGCATCCCAGTGGCTTTGCGCTTGGTAAGAAAGGGGAAACTACGCTTGAAGCATGTGTTGGCCAAACCTATAAAAGAAATCGAACAGGTCCGCACAATAATTAAGGTTATTACGAAAGATAAAAAATAGTTAGGAAAAATTGAATGAAAATGTCCAAAGCAGATGTTTGCAAAATCAATTAAAGAGATATAAGCAGGCTTGTAAAATATTAAAATAACAACGAGAAAACCTAAAAAAGGGGAGTAAGTACAATTATGAAATATGCATTTTTTCCTGGATGCGTTTTGCAAGGGGCAAGTGAAGAAGCGTATATAGCAACGATAAAAGTCGCAAATGCCTTAGGAATAGAATTAGTGGAAATTCCGGGGTGGACTTGTTGCGGAGGTTCCCACCTTCAGGATTACGATGGAACGGTTGCTTTAGCAGTTAATGCGAGAAATATTGCTTTGGCAGAGAAGATGAACCTGCCGATTCTTACTGTATGTAGCACTTGCACGTTAATGTTGAGGGAGGCTAAGCATAAGCTGGATAATGGTAAAACGGAGTCTATAAACCAAGCTTTGCAACAAGTTGGATTAGTTTATAAGGGGACTAGCCAAGTTACCCATTTTTTATGGGTGCTGATTAATGATTATGGGTTAGAAAGGTTAAAGAAAAAAGTTAAAAAACCGCTTAAAGGATTGAAAGTTGCGGGATATTACGGGTGTCATATTTTACGTCCTCCTCACATTATGAATTTTGAAGATTATGCAAATCCTCATTCCCTTGAAGATTTGATCAGAACCTTGGGAGCTGAACCCGTTGATTTTGATGCTCGTTTGAAATGTTGCGGTTTTCATGCGCTTTTAACTAGTAATGCTGATGCAATTAAAGCTACAGGGAAAATCAATCTTAGTGCGATTAATGCTGGTGCAGACTGCACTGTTACTCCGTGTCCTCTCTGTCAGATGCAGCTTGATATGTATCAACCAGAAGGGAAACGAGCAGTTGGTGCTAAAAAAGAGATTCCATCTTTGCATTTTACTCAACTAATAGGATTAGCCCTTGGCTTTAATGCAGAGGAGCTTGGGCTAAATCGACATATTGTAAATACTTCAGTTGTATATGCTGCTCGCTGAAACTAATATAGACGCTTATTGACACATTAAACCGCAGAATTTAAATACGTTCTGCGGTTTTTATCCAATTAGCTCATGATTGAAATCTTGGTGAAAAAGAGAAAGGGGCAATAATAAAATGATAATTGAATTAGGATTTGGTAAAGAAAAAAAACAGCTTTCAGTTAAGTCGGAAAATTTGTTAGGGGTTTTGGTACCCAATCAGGTTGAAGTTGAGCTAACCGGGAAAGAGGAAGTAATCAGAGCATTAAACAACCCTATTGATTCTCCAAAATTAAGAGAAATTGCCAAACCGGGAGAAAAAATTGCTATAATAACCAGTGATATTACCAGGCCTGTACCCAATAAAATTTTGTTGCCTCTGGTGCTTGAGGAATTATGGCAAGCGGGAGTAAAAGATGAAGATATTACAATAGTATTTGCCCTTGGGAGTCACCGTTTTCATACCGAAGAGGAAAAGATAAGTTTGGTTGGCGAAGAAATATACCATAGGATTAAGTGTATAGATAGCGATCAAAGAGATTGTGTGCGTTTAGGCTATACAAAGTTCGGAACTCCTGTAGATGTCTTTCGACCGGTTGCAGAAGCCGATCGACGGATATGCCTGGGAAATATAGAATATCATTATTTTGCCGGTTATAGTGGTGGAGCTAAGGCAATCATGCCCGGTGTCTCAAGTCGGGAAGCGATCCAGGCTAATCACAGCCGTATGGTGGAAGTAGAAGCTCATGCAGGCAATATTGCCACCAACCCAGTGCGCCAGGATATTGACGAAGTAGCTAAGTTTGTTTCCTGTGACTTTATTCTCAATGTAATCCTTAACGAACAAAAACAAATTATTAAAGCGGTAGCTGGCCATTATCTTTCTGCCCACCGAAAAGGATGTGAATTTTTAGATCAATTATATAAAGTAAAAATCAAGGAAAAAGCAGATATCGTTATTGTTTCTGCCGGAGGCTTTCCTAAAGATATCAATTTATACCAAGCGCAAAAGGCTCTGGATAATGCCAAGCATGCTGTTAAAAAAGGTGGAATAATAATATTGGTAGCAGCCTGTTCCGAGGGATTTGGTGAAAAGGTTTTTGAAGATTGGATGTTATCGGTATCTAGGCCGGAAGATTTAATTAACCGTATCAAGGAAAGATTTCAGTTAGGGGGTCATAAAGCTGCTGCAATTGCTATGGTATTACGGGAGGCTGAGATCTTTCTAGTATCGGAATTAAATCCTGATATTGTTCGCCAAATTTTTCTTACCCCTTTTACCAGTTTGGAGCAAGCCTTAGCCAGAGCATTTGAGAAAAAAGGGCCTTCAGCTAAAGTGTATGTAATTCCCTATGGGGGAGCGACTTTGCCCTATTTTGATGCAGAATGTTGATTAGGTGGTATAAAACGTATATACTTATGTTGCGTAGCCAACGTTCCTGTTTTTTCACTTTTTGAGAAGCGAAGAGGAACTCTTGTTATATCTTCGGTTTTTTGTAGATACGCCATTTAATACCATTTCCATTAATGCCAGTAAAAGCGTCTGTTTGTATCAGGTTTAAATAATGTAATTCAAACAGCAAAAAGGAAAGCTCGGACTATAACTTAACTTTTGAGGTGAAAGAATGTCCGACCTTTTAACAGGTATTAAGAATTACCAGCAGATGTTCTGGCAAAATCCCAATAAACTTTCGGCTGATGAGGCTTTGGCCAGGATTAATTTTAGTTTTGATGATATCTTCGAGGCTCAAAAGAGACTTCAAAGATTTGCCCCTCTTATAAAAAAGCTTTTCCCCGAGACGGAAAACGGGATTATCGAATCGCCGTTAGCAGAAATTCCCCGGATGAAACAGGAAATTGAAAAGCTTTACGGCGGGAAAATTCACGGCCGTCTTTTCCTAAAATGCGACAACTACTTAAAAGTAGCCGGTTCTATCAAAGCCCGGGGCGGTATTTATGAAGTGTTAAAGCATGCCGAAACCCTCTTATTAGAAAATGGACTCATTACCCTGGAGGATGATTACTCCAAAATCGCTGAGGAGCGGTTTAAAAAATTTTTCAGTAACTACAAAGTAGCGGTGGGTTCTACCGGAAATCTCGGGTTATCTATTGGAATCATGGCAGCAGCTTTAGGTTTTAAGGTAGATGTCCACATGTCCCATGATGCTAAGGAGTGGAAGAAAAAAATCCTAAGAGACCGCGGCGTAAATGTGATCGAATACCGGGAGGATTACTCTAAAGCGGTAGAAGAAGGCCGGAAAAAAGCGGCGGCGGAGAAGAACACCTATTTTATCGATGATGAAAACTCCCGGGATTTGTTTTTGGGCTATTCTGTTGCGGCTTTACGGCTAAAAGACCAGTTAACGGAGCTTGGCATTGAAGTAAATAAAGAAAACCCCCTTTTTGTCTACCTGCCTTGCGGTGTAGGTGGGGCCCCGGGAGGTATTTCCTTTGGGCTAAAAACCATCTTTAAAGACGATGTTTACTGTTATTTTGTGGAGCCCACCCATTCACCCTGCATGCTTTTGGGCTTGGTTACCCAGAAATTTTCCGCTATCCACGTAAGGGATTTTGGTCTCGATAACATTACCGAAGCGGACGGACTGGCGGTGGGGTCTCCTTCCAAGCTCGTAGCGGAAATAGCCAATATTTTAATTGACGGGATTTATACCATCGAAGATGAGGAACTTTTTAAGTTGTTAGCTCTATTAAAAGACAGCGAAAACATTAAAGTTGAGCCATCGGCAGCAGCCTCGCTAAAAGGGCCGCTTTTAGTCAATAGCAGGGCAAATGCGATCCATATTTCCTGGGCAACCGGAGGAATATTTATTCCGGAAGAGATTTACCGGGAAATGTATATGAGGGGTAAGAGTTACCTTAAAGATGTGTATTGACAAATTATAAGGTTTTATGTAGAATTATGCACGGTTTGACCGCCCAAATATTAATGGGCGTTTTCTTTTTTATTAAAATTTATGGCAGTAGGAGGAGCAGTATGGAAGGGAAAAAACGGGAAACTTTTTCTTCAAGCCTTGCGGTCTTTTTTGCAACATTGGGTTCCGCCATAGGCCTTGGGAACATCTGGAGATTTCCCTACATTACCGGCATGAACGGTGGCGGCGGCTTTCTTTTAATCTACTTTTTATGTATTTTGTTTGTGGGTATACCCATCATGATTAGTGAATTTTACATCGGAAGAAAAACTCGCAGTAACGCTGTAGGAGCTTTTAGAAAGTTAAACCATTCCAACTTTAAATTTATAGGGCTGATGGGAGTTTTAGCAGCGTTTTTAATTATGTTTTTTTACAGCTCTGTAGCAGGATGGGTTTATTCTTATGTTTTTAAAAGTATTATTGGCGAGTTTAACAATATAACCGTTGAAAAATCCAAAGAACTTTTTAACCTAACAATTTCTCATCCTTTTTATCCGATCCTTTGGCAGTTTGTTGTTCTTTTGGTTGTAGCCATAATCTTAATTTTTGGTGTGAAAAAAGGAATAGAACGGGTTACCAAAACCTTGATGCCGGTCTTATTTCTTTTAATTTTAATCATTGACATCCGGGCATTAACCTTAGATGGTGCCCGGGAAGGGGTTAACTTTTTAATTAACGTGGATTTTTCTAAAATAACCCGAGACAGTATTCTCATCGCCTTAGGCCTTGCTTTCTTTAAATTGTCCATAGGTATGGGCACGATGATCACTTACGGCAGTTACTTTACCAGGGAAAACAATATGCCTGCCACAGCGGCAAAAGTGGCCTTTTCCGATACCCTGGTATCCCTTTTAGCCGGTTTGGCTATCTTTCCGGTAGTCTTTACCTTTAACATGGAGCCGGCAGCCGGACCGGGACTTTTGTTTATCACTATTCCTTTGGTCTTTACTAAATTACCTTTGGGAACTGTTCTTTTAACTCTATTCTTTATCCTAACCTCAATTGCAGCCACTACGGCGATGATCTCCATGGTAGAAGTGCCGGTAGCTTATTTTGCCGAAGAAAAAGGTATGGAGAGAAAGAAAGCGGTGCTTTTAACTACCGCAATAATATTTGTCTTTGGGGTATTTGCTACTTTATCCCTGGGTGGAAGCCCGGTAATAAGCAACTTTAAATTATTTGGTAAAAACATCTTTGATTTATTTGATTATGTATCTTCAAACATCCTTTTACCCCTTGGTGGCTTATTTATTGCAATTTTTGTTGGCTATTTTGTAAAAAAAGAAGATTTATACCAGGAACTCGGTAACTTTGGCTTAATAAACAACCAGCGGATTATCGATGTCTTCTATCTTATTGTAAGATACGTAACCCCAATCCTGGTTATTGTAATCTTTTTAAATTCCCTGGGGCTTTTGGGGTAGGGTAGTATCGTAGCTAAAGCGGTGGAGAGAAGTTTAGACATTTACTTATATGCGTTAGGAGTAAAAGAAAACTAAACCAAAAAGGAGAATGCCCTTTGGAGGGTATTCTCCTTTAATTTTGCTTTAATTTAATGTGTTAAAGTATTCCTTTTTAAAGATAGCAAAATACTCTTTGTTTAAGTAGTTTTGTTCCCTAATTAAAATTGTGGAACTGGAGATAAGGTATCATGAGAAATAATTATAATTGCTTGGTTTTCTTATGTAAGGTAAAATAAGGAAAAGGATATTTTTGGTGGCCCGAAACTCGGGCTAGGGTGTGAAATTATGATTAAGTATAAAAAAATTGATTTTGAAAAAGTAAATAAAGTTTTCCCGGATATTGATAAAGTCTTTGCCAGGTATGGCTCTAAAATTGTAGTAGCTTATGTTTTTGGCTCGTATAGGCGGGGAGAGATTAGGCCTTTAAGCGATATTGATCTGGCAGTACTGCTGGATAGAAATCTTTCTAAGACTGAGCGGTTGGAAATACAAATCGAACTTTTAGATGATTTAATTGAATTTCTTGGGACGGAGGAGATTGATTTAGTTATTTTGAATGATGTTCCTCTCAGTATCCAGTACGGGGTTTTAAAGGATAAAAAGATTGTATATTATTCCGATAAACAAAAATTAGTTGATTTTGAAGCGGATGTGGTTTTAAAGTACTTAGATATTAAACCTCTGCGGGATGAATTTAACCGGGAGTTTATCAAAAGAGCGGGTGAATATCTTGGATGAAAAATTATTAACCCAGATAAGGTTTCTAAAAAAGTATTTAAATCTTTTAAAAGATATGGCCCAAAAGAGTAAAAAGGAATATTTAGAAGATTTTATATATAAAGGAGCTGTTGAAAGATATCTGCAGCTGGCCATTGAATGCTGTATCAATATTGGCAATAGAATTATTTCCCTCGAACAGTTTAAATATGATTTAACTCCGCCGGAAACTTATGCGGAAGTATTTGAAAAGCTTCAAAAAATCGGGTTAATAGAGGAAAACTTAAGCACAAAACTTAAAACGATGACTCAGTTTCGTAATAAACTTGTTCATGTTTACTGGGAAATTGATGATGCTGTGGTTTATGATATTTTGCAGAATAATTTAAAGGATATCGAAGAATTTTTAAAAATTGCTATAAAGTATGTTCAGAGTGAAGGGAAATAAAAGTAATTAGGATTCCGGAACTCGAAATGAAAGAACGGGTAAAAGAGAGGAATATTGTATACCTATTTCAAACCGGTTGACGGAAATGACCGCTTAGTGGCAAAATAAAGGTAGCAACGATGCAGTGCTGCATCGAGAGCGATGAAGCCTTTTGGAAAGTGTTCCAAAAGGCTTTTTAGCTTTTATAGGCAATGAAGCCTCTGGTGAAGGGTCCGGCGCCGCCCTTTATCAGGGGCTAAATTTTTTAGGAGGTGGTTTTCATGAAGAAAATTGAAGCGTTAATAAGGCCCCAGAAATTAGGGGAAGTGAAAGAGGCTCTTAATAAATTGGGTATTTCGGGTATGACGGTAACAGAAGTGGTGGGCTGCGGGCGGCAAAAAGGGCAGAAGGAAATTTACCGGGGTATTGAGTACGAGATTAATCTTTTGCCCAAGGTGAAGATTGAAATTGTTACTGTTGATGAAAAGGTGGAGGAAATTATTAAGATAATTTCCGAGAGTGCCCGAACGGGTGCAATTGGTGATGGCAAGATTTTTATTAGTGAGGTTTTAGATGCGGTCCGAATTAGAACCGGTGAACGGGGGACAGCAGCTATAACGTCACCAAAGGAGGGAGAAAGATGAAGAAGAAATTTTTATCCTTGCTTTTTGGCCTAATCCTTTTACCTAATTTATCTTTAGCCGGAGAGCCAGGGTATAACCCGGGAGATGTTACCTTTGTACTGCTTTCAGCGGCGTTGGTCTTTTTAATGACTCCGGGGCTTGCCCTGTTTTATGGTGGAATGGTACGCCGGAAAAATGTTTTAAATACGGTGGCGATGAGTTTTATTGCGATAGTGGTAGTTTCACTGCAATGGATTTTAATAGGCTATACCCTTTCTTTTGGGAATGATGTAAAAGGAATTATCGGAGATTTTTCTTACCTTGGATTAAAAAACGTAATGGGTCTTACTGTTTCTAACCTTCCCGGATACGTGTTTGTTGTTTTCCAATTAATGTTTGCCATCATAACAGCAGCTATTATTTCAGGTTCGGTGGTAGAAAGGATGAGCTTTGCTGCCTGGATCTTATTTATTGCTCTCTGGACGACATTAGTCTATGACCCCCTTGCCCATATGGTCTGGGGTGGTGGGATGCTTTTTAAGCTACCGACTTTAGATTTTGCTGGAGGAACGGTGGTGCATATAAGTTCGGGAATATCGGGCTTGGTGGCAGCACTTATATTAGGTAAAAGAAAAGAAGGGGAAAATGCTCCCTTAATGCCGCATAATTTACCGCTTACCATTTTAGGGGCGGGGCTTCTCTGGTTTGGCTGGTTTGGATTTAATGCGGGAAGTGCCCTTGCAGCCAATAATCTCGCAGCGCTGGCGTTTATTAACACCAATACTTCGGCGGTAATGGCTGCTCTGGCCTGGGCCTTAGCGGAGTGGCTCCATCGCCGGAAGGTTACGGTTTTAGGTATTGCCACCGGGGCGGTGGCTGGGCTGGTGGCGGTTACTCCGGCGGCAGGCTTTGTTACCCCAACATCTTCCGTTTTTATTGGCTTAGTCGGTGGGGTCCTGGTCTATATTGCGGTAGGCATATTAAAGGCTAAGTTTAATTATGACGATTCTTTGGATGCTTTTGGCTGTCACGGGGTAGGCGGTATCTGGGGAGCAGTTGCTACGGGCATTTTTGCCACTAAAGCGGTAAACCCGGCGGGAGCTGATGGAGTACTTTACGGAAATTTTGGTCAACTATTAAACCAGTTAGCTGGAGTAGGGTTAGCGATTGCATTAGCGGTAGTTGGAACTGTTATAATTTTAAAGTTAATCGGTATTTTCCTACCTTTGCGGGTTAAAGATGAAGCGGAAAGCATAGGCTTGGATATTACAGTTCATGGGGAAGATGCTTATAAAGATTTAATTTTTACCGGGAAGTCGGTTCCGTTTTCTTAAAAAATAAGATAATGGGCAGCTCCTGCGGGTGAAGGTAGGAAGCAGGAGCTGCTTTTTAATACAAAAATAAGTTTTTAAAATGAAACTTAACAGGGGTTAAAAATATTTGGGGATAGTTTGAATTAGAAAGGATGTGAACCTCAAAAGGTGTCTCCTACCGAAAAAATCGTACCTTTTTTTCAACCGGTGTTCTCGGTGAATACATTCAGCGTATTGGGTTACGAAGTTTTGGCTAGAAAGATAACGCCCCAGGGTATTGAGAGCCTTGGTGCGTTTTTTCATGACCCCCAGGTGCCACCAGAGAATAAGATCAAAGTTGACCGTTTTGTTCGCCGCAGGGCATTGGAACTTTTTAAGCAAAGTAACAAAAATTTGCGGCTATTTTTAAACATCCAGCCCCAGTGGCTTTATCCTTTCATAAGTAAAGAAACAAATTTTCCTACCCTGGAGTACCTTGATGAATACGGAATTAGCGCTGACCGGGTGATAATTGAAATAAGTGAAACCGAGTTTAGTGCGGACTACGAAAATCTTTCAAGGCTTATTGATAGGTACCGTAAAGCTGGGTGTCAGATAGCCGTTGATGATGTTGGTCGTGGTTTCAACAACCTGGAGAGAATTATTGCCATACGTCCGGATTTTTTGAAAGTTGATACCCAGTTGGTTAGAAGGAGTATCAAGGAAAATATGGCTCGCAATTTACTGGAAACACTGGGAAGTTTTGCAGAAAAGTCGGGACTGGGCTTAATACTTGAAGGAATTGAAAGTGCTGAGTTATTTCGCTTGGGGTTAGAAATCGGAGCCTGTTACTACCAGGGTTTCTTTATTGCCTGTCCGGCACCTCATTTGACAGAAGCTAAAGATTCCGTTAATTTCATTAAACAAGAAGTCGAAGATTATATCCGCAACGAAATCCATAAACGGAATAGCCAATACCAGAGGAACGAAGAATTAAATAAACTTATGAAAAATTTTAACTTTTCTAACATTAAACAAAGCCTCGAAGAAAAAATTAGCAATTTAATCCAATTCCTACCCGACTATTGTTTTCGGGTGTATGCATGCGACTGTTATGGCTATCAAAGGACACCAAACTTTACACGCAATTTAGGAGGTGGGTGGACAGTTTCGGGTGAATACCTTAATCGCAACTGGAGCTGGCGTCCGTACTTCTTTCGTGGAGTTACTACTGCAAGCCAGCTTGGTAGGGGGATAAGTTCTGAGCCCTACATTGACCTTGAAACTAAGCTAAAAGTATGGACATTTTGTTATGACCTGGGGGATAATCTTTACTTGTTTATTGACTGTTTAACATGACAGGTTTAATAAAAAATTAAAAGCGGGGGGAATAAACCCCCGCTTTTTTACTCACCGGCTACTTGCTTTTTACCAAATTTTTGCACCCATAAATCGGCGTTTTTAATGCCAAGTTTTATGGGATCAAATACCGGGTCAATACCTTTAGCTCTTTGCTCTTTCCAGTCTTCAAAAGCTTTTAAGGCAGGCTTCTGGAGGAGTAAAATAGCTATAAGATTTAACCAGGCCATGATGCCTACTCCGAGGTCGCCCAGCCCCCAGGCAAAAGTCGCGGTGCGGATGGTGCCGTAGAAGGTGGAGGCTAAGAGGGCAACCCTTAAAACATTAATGAATAAGCGGCTGCTGCCTTTCCGGGTAAGATAAGCGATGTTGGATTCGGCGTAGTAGTAGTATGCCATTAAAGTAGTAAAGGCAAAGAAGAACAGGGCGATAGCTACAAAGGCTGCTCCAAAGGAGGGAAAGAGCGTTTCTACAGCCCGCTGGGTGTAGCCGGGACCGATATCCATTCCCGGCAGGTTTTCGACGATAAAGCCGCCTTTTGGGTTGTAAACATTGTATTTACCGGTAATTAAAATCATAAAAGCTGTAGCGGAACAGACAAACAAAGTATCTACGTAAACCGAGAAAGCCTGTACTAAACCTTGTTTTGCCGGGTGACTTACTTCAGCAGCTGCTGCAGCGTGAGGAGCGGTACCTTGACCGGCTTCGTTGGAATAGACGCTTCGTTTTACACCCCAGAAAATAGCATAACCCAAGATTCCGGCAAAAGCCTGTTTAAGACCAAAAGCGCTTTCGAAGATGAGAGCAAGGACTCCCGGAAGTTTTTCAATATTAACGGCAATTATAATTATAGCAACCAAAATATAACCAAGAGCCATGAAAGGAACAATAAATTCTGCAGCTCTGGCAATTCTTTTGACACCGCCAAAGATAATAAGGCCTAAAAGTAAAACAAGACCAACGCCGGTGATTGCTGGAGCAACACCAAAAGCGTTGTTTATGCTGGCGGCAATACTGTTAGCCTGAACTCCGGGTAGCAGTAAGCCTGTGGCTACGATGGTAGCTACCGAGAAAATAACAGCGTACCATTTAAGTCCAAGACCTTTTTCAATATAGTAGGAAGGGCCACCGCGGTACTCGCCTTCGTGTTCTTCTTTGTAAATCTGGGCAAGAACTGCTTCGACAAAGGCAGAACCAGCACCCAAGAATGCTGTGACCCACATCCAGAAAACTGCACCGGGACCGCCCATGGCGATAGCGGTAGCTACTCCGGCGATATTACCGGTACCTACCCGTCCGGCTACGGCCATGGCGAATGCCTGGAACGATGATACACCTTTTTCCGAACTTTGGCCGCCAAAGAGAAGTTTCCACATGTCTTTGATGTACCTTACCTGGAAAAAGCGCATCCGAATTGAAAAATAAATACCTGCTAAAAGACAGAAATAGACCAGAGCTTTGCTCCAGACCAGACTGTTTAAGAAGTCCACAAGCTGCGCCATAGCTTACCTCCTTTGTTTGTGGTTTGTAAATAGTATTTGTAGGCAGCACCTAAATTATCATAACACATATTTTAATAATTTTAAATATTCAATCTTATATTAAAATTTTAATAACAATACCCGAATATGTCTTACAAGGAAAAAGATGTCAAAATATTTATTATCAAAAAATTATAAAAATTTTACAAAAAACAAGAAATATAAAAATCCAAGAACTGTATAATGTATACAACCTTTTAAAATTGTAAAAACTGGATTAAGGAACAATTAAAAAACTATTTCACATTAGAATTTTTTTTTGGTTATAATTATAAATAGATGCTTAGATATAATAAGCAAAAGCTTAGGAGGAGTTATGACCCGGCGGGAGGAAGAAATCTTAAAATTAATTCGGGAAAATCCTTTTATCAATCAAGAAGAAATAGCCCGGATCCTCGGGATTACCCGGTCCAGCGTGGGAGTGCATATCGTTAATTTGATGAAAAAAGGTAAAATTAAAGGACGGGGTTACATTCTTTCTGCCGATGAGCCGGAAGTTACCGTTGTCGGTGGGGCCAATATTGATATTTATGGCTTTCCTTATGAAAAGCTTCGCCTGCAGGATTCAAATCCGGGGAAAGTAAAAATGAACGTGGGCGGGGTTGCCAGGAATATAGCGGAAAATCTGGCTCGGCTGGGGGTAGCTACAAGACTTATTACCGCTATAGGAGATGATTTTTACGGGAAATACATTATCGAGCGCTGCCGGGACGCAGGTGTGAACATGGAAGAAATTTTAACCGTAAGTGGTGAAAGCTCTTCGGTTTATCTTGCCGTAATGGATGAAGCCGGGGATATGGCGGTGGCTGTAGCGGGGATGGATATTTTAAACCATTTAAGTTTAGATTTTCTAAAAAAGAAACTTTCAATAATAAATTCATCTCCCGTTTGCGTGGTAGATACCAATCTTCCGGTAAAAAGTTTAGAGTTTCTCTTAGATAATGCGCGAAAAACAGTATTTTTCTTGGATGGGGTATCGGTGACCAAAGCTCTTAAATTAAAAGAACTTCGAGGAACATTTTATGCGGTAAAATTAAATAAATTGGAAGCGGAAGGGGTAACCGGAGAAAACTTAAATACCGAGGCGGGGCTTTTAAAAGCGGCAAACTTTTTCCTGGATAAAGGAATCAAACAGGTTTATTTTACCCTTGGGGCCCAAGGGGTTTTTTACGCTAACACCAAGAGCCGGGGAAAAATAACATTACCACCGGTACAGCCGGTTAATACTACCGGAGCTGGCGATGCCTTTACGGCAGCGATTGTTTACAGTTATTTAAAGGGATATGATATAGATAGGGCTGCCCGCTTTGGGGCGGCTGCGGCAATTTTAACTCTTCTGGTGGAAGAAACGGTTAATCCTGAAATATCCGAAGAAAAAATTAAAAAGGAAATGGAGGTGTTGGGACTATGAATGAATATTTGGTTTTAAGTAAGGAAGTAAAAGAGGCTTTGGCTGAAGGTGTGCCGGTAGTAGCCTTGGAATCAACCATTATTGCTCATGGTATGCCGCATCCGCAAAATGTAGAGACTGCTTTAGCGGTAGAAAAGGTTGTTCGGGAAAATGAGGCCGTTCCGGCCACTATTGCGGTTATTGGCGGGAAAATAAAGGTAGGGTTGACTTGCGAGGAAATAGAGTATCTTGGAGAAAAGGGGCCGGAGGTTATAAAGGTAAGCCGCCGGGACCTGCCGTATGTGGTAGCCAAAGGGTTGGATGGGGCGACAACGGTAGCTGCAACCATGTTTATTGCTGCGATGAGCGGTATAAAAGTTTTTGCTACCGGTGGCATAGGTGGAGTTCACCGGGGAGGCGAAAAAAGCTTTGATATTTCCGCCGATTTACAGGAGCTTGCCCGGACCAATGTGGCGGTGGTGTCGGCAGGAGTAAAGTCAATTTTAGATATTGGACTTACCTTAGAATATCTTGAAACCTATGGAGTTCCGGTGATAGGTTTTGGTACCGATGAATTTCCCGCTTTTTATACGCGGAAAAGCGGCTATAAGGTGCATATTACTGCTGATACTCCAGCGGAGCTTGCGCGCATTATTAAAGTTAAGTGGGATTTAGGTTTAAAGGGAGGCGTTGTAGTGGCCAATCCGATACCTGAAGAATACTCTTTGGATTATGAAGAAATTACGCGGGCGATAGATAGTGCGGTTTTGGAAGCTGCAGAAAAAGGGGTAAGGGGAAAAGAAGTAACTCCATATTTGTTGGCGAAAGTAAAAGATATAACCGGCGGTAAAAGTTTGGAGGCTAATATTCAATTGGTTCTTAATAATGCCCGGCTTGCCGCCAAACTTGCACAAGAACTAAGTAAACTATAAAATGAACTCCATGTCCGTAACTCTATTTCGGGCATGGAGTTTTTGGTTTATAATTAGGTTAAAAGATTGGGGGAATTGGATGAAACCGGAGATAATTTTCAAACCGGGATTTTTTTTAGTGGGAATGAAATATGAAGGACGGAATGAAAAGGGAGAAATTTCAGAATTGTGGAAAAAGTTTAGCGAAAGAATTTTTGAAATTAAAAATCGGGTAAATGAGAAAGAGTGCTATGGGCTTAGTATTTATAGCGAGAAGTTTTTTGCTACCGGCGAGTTTCTTTATTTGGCGGCGGTGGAAGTAGTAAAGATAGAGGAAGTACCTGAAGAAATGGTTGCGGTAGAAGTAGATCCTGCCAAGTATGCGGTTTTTACTTTACCGGGAGAGCCGGATAAACTTCCAAAGTTAATCCACGAAATTTATTGTCGCTACTTAAAAGAAGAGGGCTTAAAGCCGGTTGGTAATTATGATTTTGAACTTTATAATGAACGGTACCCCCCGAATCAAAAAGATTCTAAAATATACTTTTTTGTGCCGGTAGAATAAGGTAAAGGTTGGGGGGCTATGATGAAAAGAAAAATTATTGACGGTCATGTTCACTTACTGCCGGATAAACTCATGCGGGCAATTTACCGGTGGTTTGAGGAAAATTTAAGCTGGGATATGCCGTTTAAGTATGATTTAGAGGGCTATCTTAATTATTTGGAGTCTCTGGGGATTTCTGAAATGATGGTTTTGGGGTATGTTCATAAACCGGAGATGAGCTGGGGATTGAACGAATGGTTAAATAATGTTAAAGAAAAGTACCCGCAGGTGAAGCCTTACTTAGCGGTACATCAAGACGATCGGGATAAGGGGAAAATGGTGCGGGAATTTTTGGGAAAGGGTTTTTTGGGAGCAAAAATTCACTGTTTTGTGCAAAAAGTTGGAGCCGATGACCTGAGATTCTTTGAAGTTTATAGGATTTTAGTTGAAGAAGGAAAAGGTTTGGTTCTTCATGGAAGCGGTATGCCGGTAAAAGCGGAGTTTATATTTCCGGAGCAGGTAGAGAAACTCCTGGAAACTTTTCCGGGAATGAAAATTATGGTTGCTCATCTTGGATTACCGGATTATTTAAATGAGTACTTGAGATTGGTAGATAAGTATCAAAACCTCTGGCTCGATACGGCCTATGTTCTGGGAAATCCTAAATTTAATAATAAGTACTTACGAAGTGTTCTTTTAAATTATACGGAAAGGATAATTTTTGGAAGCGACTTTCCGATAATGGATTATTCACCTGAATTGGCTTTGGAAGAGCTTTTTTCTTTTAACCTGGGGCGGGAGAAGGAAGATTTAATCTTGTTTAGAAATGCCGAGGAGTTTATGGGCAGGGGTTAAAAGTCTGGATTTAAGTATCTTTTCCTGGCAAATTAAGGTATAATAAAGAAAAACGAGGTGTTACGATGATACCTTTTCGGGATGAAATAGAAAAAGCGGTGAAAAAAATAGTTTTATTGTGTTCTCCTGAAGAGGTCTACCTTTTTGGTTCCTGTGCTCGAGGAGTAGCGACTTTAAGAAGTGATATTGATTTATGCGTAATAGTGAATACAAATGATAAAAGGAAACTCTTGCAAGAAATTTATTTTAATATGGACGTGGAGCGAGAGGTGGATATTGTAATTTACACTCCGGAGGAATGGTTAAGATTTAAAGACAATCCTGCTACATTACCCTATATAATTGCCCATAAGGGGGTTAAAATTTATGGTAGACACCAAGAATTATCAGGAATGGTTTTAAAAAGGCAGAAAGTGATTTTAAAGGAGCAAGGATTTTATTTGAACATGATGCTGATTTTGGGCTTGTATGTTTTCACTGTCAGCAAGCTGTAGAAAAATACCTAAAGGGGTTTTTAATTTATAAAACTGGAATATTGTATGAAGGTCATAATCTCGTAAAGCTTTGCCAAAAAGCAGCGAACTTATTATGTTGAAACACGATATCCGGCAGAAGATCCATTGATTATTACTTTAGAAGAAGTTGAAGAATGTTTGAATATCGTTGAAAGAATAAAAGGTTTTATTTTAGAAATTCTTAACCAAGAGGGTGAAAAAGGTGTTTAAAAAAATTTTAGTTGGGATTGACGGTTCAGCTAAAGGGGATAAGGCTTTGGAGATGGCAATTGGGCTTGCCAAAGAAAGTGGGGCTGAAATTCATCTTGTCCATGTAACCCCCTGGCCGATTTTGCCCAATGTTTTTCCGCCTGGGGCGATTGCCTACGTGCCGGAATCGGTGATCCAGGAGCTTACCGATGAGCTTAAAGCTAAAGCAGAAAAAACCCTTAGAGAAAGGCTTTTAAGAGTCGAAGAGGCTGGAGTTAGCGGAAAAATTAAGGTGTTAGAGGGAGAACCGGCCAGCGCTATTGTAAATTATGCCCAGGAAGAAGGGGTGGAGTTAATTGTAGTGGGCAATCGGGGGATTTCTGGGGTAAAGGAATTGCTCTTAGGAAGTGTCAGCCACAAAGTATCGCAGCTTGCCCGTTGCCCGGTGTTAATTGTAAAGTAAGATAAGGCGTTGAATAATGGAGTTGGATTAATGGCTGAAGACTGTTACAAACTTAACTGAAATATTACTTTTTTAAGGGCATCGATGTCTCGCACTAAAATGCTTCTTTTGTACACTGTAATGATTTGCTGGGCTTCAAATTCTTTCAATAAAGTAGTCAGCGTTTGTCTGGTAGCTCCAATTAGATAGGCAAGTTCTTCCCTGGTCAAACCGGTATGCACCAGAATGCCATCATGCTGATGAATGCCTCGGCTAAACGTCCACTGATATAAAAGGTTTGCCAGGCGGATTTTGGCTTCCATGAATACCAGTTGTTCGATTACGTCTAAAGAATGCTTTAACGCATCTCCCAGCACCCGAATCAAACCATACATTAAATTAGGATACCTTGCCAGCATTTTCCGAAAGGCATCTAACGGCATCAGCAACATAACCGAATCTTCAAGAGCCTGACCAAAGGCACGGGTATGTCCGCTAAAAATATCTCCTGGATCCAGTATTGTTAGGATAAACTCCTTACCGTCGGGATAAGTGAGAAAGACCTTGATTCGGCCTTTGGTAACGAGAAAAATATCGTTGGGATAGATTCCCGGGGAAAAGGCTATTTCTTTTTTTCTTTAGGTAAATCTCTTTAAAACTGGGGATAAACTCCTTAAGCTGGTCTAAAGATAACTCACCGAGCAGTTTATTATTGGTTATTAAACCAAAACTGCGCATTAAAATCGCCCCCTGCAGCCATTATACCACTGAGTTTGACTTCCGAAGAATTCCCTGTTTGGCTGGGCAAAAAAATCCCTCCTTCGCGGAGGGATATAACAATGTTATGGACCAAAGCCATTTTTAAAATTTCTACCATGGTAATCCCAGGCCGGCCCGGCGTTCGTTGATTGCTGCAAGGAGCTTATCGGCCGCTGTTTCGGGATCAAGTTCGACAATAAAGTAGCCTCCGGTTATATCTTTGACGCTGCTCGTAAGGATTTGGGTCACCGGTAAACTGCCTGTAATGGGCGGTAAAACACCGATATGAGTTGGTAAGCCAATGGTTACGGCCCAGGTGCCGATGGCAACAGCCTTTTCATGCATGGCTTCGGCAGCAGAAGCTACAACCGGAAGTCGGTCCAGATCTACCCCCAGCCGATTGGCTAAAGCTGCTACTAAAGCTACTGCCCGGGAGTTGTCCACACAGGAACCCATATGGAGGACCGGTGGCAGAGGGCCACCTAAACCGTTAGCTTCCCCAATGGCAGTCAGCACTGCTTTAAGACCGTCGCCACACAGCTCGTCTACATTGGCTGGGTCCATAAAGCCGTGACGCATCAGGGCACCGGCACCGCAGCCGGTGGCTACTACGAGAACATTTTGCTTTAGTAGTTTGCGGGCAATTGTGGTGAAATTTTGATCCTGGGGAACTTTGACGTTGTTACAACCGGCAAAGAGACAAACTCCCCGGATATTACCGTTAACTACATTATCAATTAACGGTTTCAACGGATCATTGGCGTTTAGTTTGCTGAGAGCATTGATGATGGCTTCCGTAGAAAACCCTGCAACTACCTTAGTTTTTATATTGGGGATTTCGACCGGTTTACCTTTGCGCCGTTTGAAAGTATCGATGGCCAGGCGAAGGATTTGCTTGGCATTTTCAACGGCCGCTTCTTCGGCAAAATTCACGTGTGTCGCCCCGGTAATTTTTGACATTTCCATAGTGGTGATAACGGTAGTTCCGGTACATTCGGCTATGGTAGCTACGGAAGGTTGAATACATTGATAGTCAAGAATCATGGCATCCAGGGCGCCGGTGATCATGGCCATTTCCTGGCTTACCGAGTGAGTACAGGCGGGGATGCCATGACGCATCAAAACCTCGTTGCCCGTACAACAAATACCTACCACGTTAATACCGGTAGCGCCGGCTGCGCGCGCTTCGTTTTCCATTTCTTTGCTTACCGAAACGATGATGTCGGACAGGACCGGGTTATGCCCATGAACGGCCACATTGACCGCATCGGCTTTGAGCACTCCAAGATTGCTCTCGGTAACTACCGGCGCGGGGGTACCAAAGAGAATGTCGGCTAAATCGGTACCCATATAACAACCGGCTAAATCGGCCAGGGAACAGCGTAGACCACCCAGTAATAAATTTTGAGCATCGGCATCACAACCCATGGAAGTACGATGCATAATTTCAGCTATTTCGTGGTCGATACCGGCGGGAATCAGACCGTGGGCCGACAAAACCTTGACGCGGCTGGGAGGCAATACCGTAGTTACCCACAGGACCGGGGTATCTTTTTCGTGAAAATCAGCCAGAGCGGCTTTTGCTACCTCTAAAGCGATATCTTCATCCTTTTGTCCCTCGGTGGGAATACCAAGGCGTTTGGCAATGGAGTGCAACTTGGTCCGGTCTTTAATCATATAACTTGCTGCTTTGCCTTGAACAGCTTTTTTCAAAGTATGAGCCAGGTGTTTCGCGTGCCCGGAATGTCCTGCTGCTCCGGCAGCAATGGACCGATCTAATCCCCGGGCTACTATCACCTCGGCGGTTGCCCCGCAAATACCAACTTTGGGTTCATCACCAAAGGGATTGATGCGACAGGGGCCCTGCAGGCAGTGGCGGCAGCATAAACCAGTTTCACCAAAGCCACACTGAGGTTTCATAGCCTCATACCGATCCCATACCGTTTGGATACCTTCGCGTTTTGCCTTATCCAGCATTTGCTGGACGGCACGGTCGGTAGACTTTAAATTTTGCTTAGCCATTAAATCTTCACCCCTTTTTTATTGGACTTCCTTTACCGTTAGAGCACCAACTGGACAGGAGGTAACGCAGACCGGAAAGTCGGAAACATCTTTGCATAAATCGCATTTTACACAGCGGTCAATCACCCTGATAGCATGAAACGGGCAGGCTTTTTCACAAAGCCCACAGCCGGTGCATTTTTCTTCCGAACAAACAACTCTCCCTTCTTCATCATAAAAAAGCGCTCCTTGAGGATATGCTTCAATGCATTTCGCTCTTTTGCAATGCTTGCATTGTTCTATGGTAATTCCTCCGGTTTTGTCGCCGGTGGTATAAACAATTTGTAGTCTTGGTCTAATACCCTCTAATATTGCGGAAATTAGTGATTTTTCCGAAGAATGGATGATTGAACAGCTAACTTCACAGCTATGACAGGCTACACAAAGGTTTTTATTAAAAATTACTTTGTTCATTTTCCCTTCCTCCCTGAGTGGGCTCACCGGCCTCTGTAATTCGATTAAATTGACAATATTGCGGGATAAATTTTACTTTTCTGAATAATTCGCGAATGCCAATATTCCCATGCCACACTCATAATACCTACCCCTTGTCCTTACGATTTTGATTACTTTTAGTATACTTGAGAAAAATTCTTAATTCCGTAAAGTACTTTACATTTTTTATTTAATTTACACTGGTCCTTAAACTTTTGCGGTTTTCGAAACCGTTTTTTTTTGTAAAAAAGCATGTTAAGTTTTTAGTTCTTTGGTTAATTTAGAAAATTTTAAGAAATGATTAAGACGTAATTTAGAAAAAGAAGTTAGAATAAAACTAAAATATTTGAAATGGAGGGTGAATTATGAAAAAGGGTGTAAAGATTGCGTTAGTGCTGGTGGTTTTAGCGGTGGCTGTTGTAGGATATTTTTCTTATCGAGCAGCGATCGGTAGAAAAAACCTTCAGCTTGATGTTAAAACCGCCAAAGTTACAGTGGGGGATGTGGAAGCGTATCTTTCGGTTTCAGCAACAATCGAATCCCAAAAGAAAAAAGATTACTATGCTCCTCAAGCTAAGGTAAAAAGGGTTTATGTTAAAGTTGGAGATAGGGTTAAAAAAGGTGATGTTTTAGTTACCTTTGAAACCCAGGATTACAGTTCTCAAATCGAACAGGCCCAAATTCAGTATGAAAATGCAGTGCTACAGCGGGATGAGCTTTATGCTCAGAAAAAGGATATTGAAGATAAAATAAAAGAACTTGATGCTCAGATAAGTAGTTTAGAAAAAAGCAATAATCAAGATGCGGCAAAACTTGAAAGCTTAAAACAACAGCGGGATAATATCCAGCCGGTATCCATCGCTCGGATTAAGCAAGCGGAAAACTCGGTAAAGCTTGCAAAACTTACCTTAGATAATGCCAAAAAAGCAGCAGCTCAGGCCCAGGACAAGATAACCGCCGACTTCTCCGGGGTGGTTACCGCGGTGAACGTGGTGGAAGGAGCTATGGCTAACTCAATGCAGCCGGCGGTGACCGTTATGGATCTTTCTAATTTAAAGGCGGTAGCAAAGCTTGGCCGGTTTGATGCAGCTAAAGTTTCTTTAGGCCAAAAAGTAATTTTACGTAATGGCAAAAAGAGTTACAAAGGCGAGGTTAGCTTTATTGAGCCGGTAGCCAGCACCACAATGACTGCCTCAGGGCAGGAAAGCACTGTTGGGGTAGAAATTAAAATTTTAGATAAAAACCCTGATTTAAAGGTTGGTTTTGATGTGGATGCTGATATCTTAATAGGAAGCAAAACCGGGGTGGTAAAGGTGCCGGTGGAAGCAATACGCCAGGAAAAAGATAAAACATCGGTATTTGTAGTCGAACAGGGGAAAGCAAAGCAAAAGGAAGTACAAACGGGTCTCTGGTCGGATGATGAAGTTGAAATTACTTCCGGGTTAACAGCGGGGGAAACGGTGATTTTAAACCCGGGATTAAAAGTTACTGATGGTGCTCCGGTCAGGCTTCCTTTTGCCGGCGGACTAGGGAGGCGGATGCAGTGATTGAACTAATAGATGTGGTTAAAGAGTACGAGGTAGGGAAAGAGCGCTTTCGGGCTTTAAAAAATATTAGTTTAAAGATAAAAGCCGGAGAGTTTACTTCGATTATGGGCCCATCGGGGTCCGGTAAATCAACATTGATGAATATTTTAGGGCTTCTTGATAGGGCGACAATTGGTAGCTACTATTTAGACGGTCGTGATGTGTCTAAGCTTTCCGATAAAGAGCGGGCTTTTATCAGAAACCGGGAGATTGGCTTTGTTTTTCAGGCGTTTAATTTAATTCCCCGCATGACGGTTTTAGACAATGTTATGCTGCCGATGGTTTATGCCCGCATCCCCGGAAAAATGCGGCGGGAAAAAGCCTTGGAGGCTTTAGCCAAAGTAGGTCTTCTACATCGTATTAAACACTATCCCAATGAAATTTCCGGTGGGGAAAAGCAGCGGGTCGCAATTGCCCGGGCTATAGTTAATACCCCTAAAGTAATTTTAGCGGACGAGCCGACCGGGAACTTAGACTCCAAGTCTTCAGAGGAAATTATGAAAATTTTTCAGAAGTTAAATGATGAAGGGGTAACGATAGTGGTAGTTACCCATGAGCCGGATATCGCCCAGCATACTAAGAGGATAATACGTTTTCGTGATGGCCAAATAATATCCGACGAACCGGTGGTAAACCGGATTGTATTATAGGGGGGCTACTATGATTTATGAAAGCCTGAAAATGGCGTTGGAAAGTATTTTAGCCAATAAACTTCGCACTTTTCTTACTATGCTTGGGATTATTATTGGTATAAGCTCGGTTATTGCTATTGTTTCCCTGGGGCAGGGCGGGCAAAATGCTATTACCGGAGAGTTCGAAAAAATCGGGGTAGCAAGTGTTAACATTAAAGTTGATAGTTCTAAAGCCAGTGCCGGTGACTATTTTACTTTGGATGACGTGGAAAAAATCAAAGAAAAAGTAGAAACGGTTAAATATGCGGCTATTGAGGTTCAGAAACAAGGGGTGGCAATAACTGACCAGAAAAACAAGCGGGCTGTAATTTTTGGAGGAACGCTGGATTCGTTTTATACTGATAACGTGGAAATCCTTTACGGAAGGTTTTTTAACGAACGGGAATTTAACGAAGGAATGGCAGTAGCAATAATTGACAGAAATGCCGCCAAGGCTCTTTTTGGCTATGAAGATGCGGTAGGCAACACTTTAAAAATTGGTCCCGCTACTAACCCTAAAAAGGTCACAATTATTGGAGTTTCCAAGGGCTTCACCGGGCCTTTTGGCGGCGGCGACAACATGCCGGTTTTTGTAACGGTGCCGGTAACCTTTTTTCAGGGGCTGTTTTCCGGCGAGGTAGTCTTTGATAGTATGACTATTATGGCTACTTCCAAGGATGCTGTCGAGGATGCCGGAAATGCGGCTATTCGCCTTTTAGAGGCCCGGCACAACAATGGGGGTAACGAAATTTATACGGCGCAAAATGTGATGCAGCAGTTAGAACAGATAAATAATGTTTTAGGCATCTTTACGGCATTTATCGGAGCGGTAGCGGCTATTTCCCTCTTGGTTGGCGGTATTGGGGTTATGAATATCATGCTGGTGTCGGTTACCGAAAGGACGCGAGAAATAGGGATAAGAAAAGCCATAGGTGCGACTACCACCGATATTTTAATCCAGTTTTTAATGGAATCAATCATTATTTCGTTGATTGGTGGCTTAATTGGCATGTTTGTCGGCATTGTGGGGGCAAATATTGTGGGAAGTATGATAGGAGTAGTACCGGCTTTGTCGCTAACGGCGGTTTTAGGAGCAATTGTTTTTTCTTCGGCGGTGGGAATCTTCTTTGGGATATATCCGGCAAGAAAAGCAGCTAAGTTAGATCCGATTGAATCCTTAAGGTATGAGTAAAGGAGGTGCGGCCGGTGTCTTTAAAGTTTCGGCTTATTCTGTCTTACTTGGCAATGTTAGTGATACCTATTTTATTATCGGCGGTAGCCAGCTTTTTAGTGGGTTTAATTTATATTGGAGACGCCGGCCAGGCTTTTAATCTTCCCCATGGGCCTAAAGCCTTTCGGGAAGTTTTTCGCGAGCGCCAGGAGACAATTAATGAAGTTAAAATAAATATCTTAAAACAGCCGGAAAAGGCTTTAAGTAAAAGTTTCTGGGCCGCTGAGGAGAAAAAACTGGTAAATCACCAAACTTATCTTGTGGTTAAAAAAGGAAAGGATTTAATTTATGCGTCAGAGCTTATGCGGGAACAAAAGCTTTTAGAGAAATTACCTGCCTTTGGGAATCCTGAAGAAGAAGGGGCAATAAAGGCGCCGGATGGGAAACGTTATTTATTAAAACAGGTTGATTTTTACTTTAGTGATAAGACTCCGGGAAGTATTTATTTTATTACCGATGTCGAAAATGTCCGTAAAATCTTGACTCGCTTTAGCATTACCATGCTGGTAGTTTTTCTTTTAATTCTGGTAGCTACAAACGGTACTTTAACTTTTCTTGTTTCCCGCAGTATTTTAAAACCTCTTTCCCAGCTTAAACAGGCTTCGGAGCAGATAAAAAATGGCAATCTTGATTTTACGGTTAAAAACAGTGCCAAAGATGAGATTGGAGAGCTTTTTGTTGCTTTTGAGGAGATGCGAAAAAGGCTTAAGGAGTCCGAAGAATTAAAAAAACAATACGAAGAAAATCGCAAGGAACTAATAGCCAACATTTCCCACGATTTAAAAACACCGATTACTGCGATAAAAGGTTATGTAGAAGGGATCCGGGATGGGGTGGCGGACAGTCCGGAAAAGTTATCCCGGTATGTTGATACCATTTACCGTAAAATTTTAGAAGTGGATGGACTTATCGATGAGCTGTTTCTTTTTTCCAAGCTGGATTTAAAAAAGCTACCTTTTAATTTTGAAAAAGTTAATTTAAACCGTTACTTAAGCGATGTGGCCGAGGAGTTGGAGTTTGATTTAAGAAAGAAGGGGATTGAGCTTAAACTTCATCTGCCTTGCCAGCAAGTTTTTGTTTGGGCTGACCGCGAAAAACTAAAGCGAGTTATCAACAACATTGTGGATAATTCCGTTAAATTTATGGATAAAGAAAATTCGCAAGTGGTTATTAATGTTAAAGATGAGGAAAAGAGGGTTATTATAGAAATAGCTGATAATGGCCGGGGAATACCGCTTGACGCAATACCGAAAATTTTTGAGCGTTTTTACCGGGTAGATTCAGCCCGTACAGGAACTTCCGGCTCGGGGCTGGGACTCTCAATTGCTGCTAAGATTATTGAAGAGCACGGTGGGGAAATTTGGGCCAATAGTGTTTTAAATGAGGGAACCACGATAAGTTTTACCTTGAAAAAACTGGGGGAAGGCGCATGAAAAAGGTGCTTATTATCGAAGATGACCGGAGTATTGCGGAACTTGAGCGAGATTATTTGGAAGTGGCGGGGTTTTTGGTGGAGATTGCAGTTAATGGTGATCAGGGCTTAAAAAAAGCTTTAGAAGAAGAGTATGATTTAATCTTACTGGATTTAATGCTTCCGGGAATTGATGGCTTTGAGGTGCTGCGCAAAGTGCGGGCAGAAAAAGATACACCGGTGCTTTTAGTGTCAGCCCGGCGGGAAGATATCGATAAGATCCGGGGGTTGGGACTGGGAGCGGATGATTATATCACAAAGCCTTTTAGTCCCAGTGAACTGGTAGCCCGGGTAAAGGCTCATATAGGCCGTTACGAGCGGTTAACCGGCGGGCGAAAAAATCAAGACCTTTTGGAATTTCCGGGTTTAGTGATTGATACCGCTGCCCGCCGGGTTTTTGCAGGAGATAAAGAAGTAAATTTAACCGGGAAAGAATTTGATTTACTTTTATTTTTAGCTAAAAACCCCAACAGGGTATTTACCAAAGAAGAACTTTTTGAGCGGATTTGGGGTATGGACTCCCTGGGCGATTTATCTACAGTTACTGTGCATATTCGAAAACTTCGGGAAAAAATCGAAAAAGATCCCTCTAACCCCCAGTATATTGAAACCATCTGGGGTGTAGGCTACCGGTTTAGTGGTCTGTGGCCAATTAGAGATTAGAGGTTGGAAAATGGAGGTTAGAGGGAAATTTTCATGTTGACTGGTTACTTCGATTGTTGTCTTTTAACCGGCCGGCCTTTTTGGCGGCTTCTCGAAGTAAATATTCTATATGGGAGTTTACCGAGCGAAACTCGTCCGCTGCCCATTTTTCTAAGATTTCATATAAAGCTGGGTCTATTCTTAAGGGAAAATTTTTCTTTCTGGCCATACCGTATTAGTAAATCGTTCCGGTGTTGATTACGGGCTGGGCAGAGCGGTCCGAGACGATCGCAACCATTAAATTATTAATCATTTGCGCCTTTCTTTCTTCGTCTAAGGAGATATTGGCGTCTTTTTCTAACCGTTCAATTGCCATCTGCACCATGCTTACCGCTCCTTCAACGATTTTCTGCCGGGCGGCCAAGATAGCTGAAACTTGCTGGCGTTGAAGCATCGCCTGGGCAATTTCGGTGGCATAGGCAAGATGGGTAAGCCTTGCTTCTAATACTTCGACCCCGGCAACTTGAAGCCTTTCCTGAAGTTCGCTGGCCAGCTCTTTAGCGACCACATCGGAATTCCCCCGCAACGAAGTTCCTTCTTCTACAAAATTGTCATAGGGGTATTTAGAAGCCACGTGTCTTAATGCCGTTTCACTTTGGATTTCCACAAATTTTTCGTAGTCTTCCACGTCAAAAACTGCTTTGGCGGTGTCAATTACTTTAAATACTACGACTGCTGCGATTTCCACCGGGTTTCCATCAACATCATTTACCTTCAGTTTGGCGCTGTTAAAGTTTCGCACCCGAAGGGAGACTTTTTTGCGGCTGGAAAAAGGGAGAGTTAAGAAGAAACCGCTTTCTCGGATAGTACCTTTGTAATCGCCAAAGAAAACAACAACGGCTCCCATATTGGGCTGAACGATGGTAAGACCGGAGGCTAAAGTGATGCCTAAAAGTAAGGACACTGCTGCTAAATACCAACCCCAGGGTAAAAAACTAAAATTAATACTAAAGCTTAAAAAGGGGCGAATATAGGAAGCTTCCATAACGGTATTAACAAAAACAATAACTGCCAGGAGGAAAAAAACTAAGGTTAATAAGAGCCCCAGATAGCCGTTTGTCTTCCAAACTCTTTTTTCCTGCATGCTATTCCTCCTTCGATATAATATTTATATCAAAATTATATCACTTTTGGGTAAAAATGTAAAGAACGAAAGCGTCATCTTTCGCCCCTGCATAGGTCTTGGATGCAAGGCAACGGGAGTTGCCTTAATGGTGGTAAGTGGTAAGTCGTAGGTGGTAGGTAAAAGAATTAATACAGGCCACTCACCACCTACTACTGACCACTGTTTTCCTAGATAAGGGTTGACTCCGGTCGACAAAAATTATTTCGCGCACAGGAGTGTGCCCTACATTTTTTTAAGGTAGCAGGAGTTGCCTTAATGGTGGTGAGTGGTAAGTCGTAAATGGTAGGGAAAATATTTAATACAGACCACCTACCACCCACCACCTACCACTATTTACAGCCGCCCTTTTTCCAGAGCGATGCAGTACATTTGCTCTTTTTTGTTGAGAGGAACGCTGGGGGTGGAGTCTCGCTTGATTAAAGTTAATGCCTCTTTTTTGCAGAAGGTAACGCAAACACCGCAGCCAATGCAGCGGTTTTTGTTTACGTGGGCTTTTTTGCTTTTTGGATTGCCCGGTTCGGTTTCTATTAGCGAGAGAGCGTTAATTTGACATTTTTTAACGCAGTTGCCGCAACCACTGCATTTTTCTGGGAAAATTTTTAAAATAAAGCTGGAAGGTTCAATGGAGGGAACGTTGTGTTCGTTAATTGCCCGTATGACTCCGCAGCAACAACCACAGCAATTGCAAATATAGGCCGGTTTGTTCTGGACGTTGTCAACCGAATGGACAAGGCCGAATTTTTTGGCTTTTTCAAGCACCTGCAGGAGCTCTTCTTCGCTGGCTTTACGGGCAAACCCCCTTCGAATTAACCATTCGGCAGCACTGCCTAAAGAAATGCAGACATCTGCAACAGGAGCACCAACTTTGCATTTTTTACCGAGATGCTCCTGCTGGTGGCGGCAGTAGCAGTAGGTTAGAGCTCCACCGCCGGAAGATTTGACAATTTCTACTGCTCGCTCATAGGGGACGATTTCGGTTTTAACTTCCGGAGAGATAGCTTCCTCGTAGGGAAGAGCTCGAAACATTTTTGTGGGGCTTCCAAAAAATTCTTCCGGCACGCCGGGCTCGTGGTGGTAAGCTTCAAAAAGCTCGGCCAGGTCTTTTAAGGGAAGATTGGAGTCTACCCGCATAAAGGTGTATTCAAAAAAGCCTACAACCGTCGGGGTGAGCATGTAGTAGGTTTCACCGTTACGCAGGACGTCAATAACAAGACCTTTACTGGCCATGTTTTCTAAATGAGCTGCTAACTCCTCGCTACTCAGGCCGGTGGCGGCTAAAAGCTGGTCAAAAGTTACAAAACCGCCGGGAAAACGGCTGCCGACAGCTGCTTCTTCTTCGGTATAGAGGATTTTTAAAATTTTCATTAAAGTTTCGGAATACGGTGCTCCTACCGGATTTTTATGAAGCCTTTCGGCTAAAGCCTTAAACACTTCTTCTTTGGAAAAACCAAGATGTCCCACCTTTCTGCCTCCTTTAGATTACGCAAAATTATGAATATTTACACTATTATATTCGCTTTAAAATAATGAATACCTTTTTAATTTAAAATTTTTGGGGACCAGCAACTAAAAGTTGTGCTAAATAAAAAACTTCCACAAAAAAGAAAATTGAAACCAGTAAAGAAGGGTTTAACATAATAATAGAAACTGCTTTGGCTTTTTTGGCAAAATATTACGGGGGTAGAAGATAATGAAACCTCAATACCTCTTACTTTTAAAGACCGGTGAACTTAGGGAGAGAGTTGTAAAGTTAGAGGATGTATTAAAAAAATGCACTCTTTGTCCTCATAACTGTCAAGTAAATCGAAGCCGTGGGGAAAGGGGATTTTGCGGTGGAGGTTATTTGCCGGTGGTGGCAAGCTATGGACCGCATTTTGGGGAGGAAAGGGTTTTAGTGGGGGAACATGGTTCCGGCACAATCTTTTTTAGCCACTGTACTTTAAAATGTGTTTTTTGCCAGAACTGTGAGATAAGTCAGTACGGCGAAGGGGAGGAAGTTACGCCCCAAGATTTAGCCAAGATAATGCTTATCTTACAAAGGAGAGGATGCCACAATATCAATTTAGTTTCCCCTACCCATTATGTACCGGCAATTGTAAAAGCCGTCCTTATAGCAGCAGAAGAAGGGTTAAAAATTCCTCTTGTTTATAACACCAGTGGTTATGAAAATGTTGAGACTTTACGGTTGTTAGAAGGTATAGTTGATATTTACATGCCGGATATTAAATTTGGAGATGATGAAATCGGAAAAAAATATGCCAAGGCTCCGGGCTATTTTGCAATTACCAAAAAGGCGGTTTTAGAAATGGACCGTCAGGTAGGAGGACTCAAATTTGATGAAAAAGGAGTAGCCTGTAGAGGAGTTTTAATTCGCCATCTAATTTTACCGGAAAATTTAGCTAAAACCGATAAAGTTCTGGAATTTATTTCTAAGGAGTTATCTTCGGACGTGGCGGTAAACCTTATGGACCAGTACTGGCCGGCTCATAAGGCTTACAGTTTTAGTGAACTTTCCCGGAGAATTACCAGGGAAGAATATAATATCTGGCTTAAGTATGCCAAAAAGCTAAAAATTAACCTGATAGTTTAAAATTTAGGGGCTTTTAGCGGGGCTGGTTTACTGGTTCGTATATTTGTATAAACGAAGCAAATGTAATATAATTAACTGGTAGTTTTCTTGAGGGGAGAGGGGATTTTGCAGGTAGCGACATCTTTAAAAAAAAGCTTTAAAGTTTATAGCGGCCTTCCCAAGAGCATATATGTTTTGTTTGTTGCAAATATTGTTAATAATATGGGTAATTTTGTCTGGCCTTTTTTAACGATCCTTTTTACCAGGAAACTCGGGCTGGGAGCGGAAAAGGCAGGATTAATTGTAACCATAGCAATTTTATTCCAGCTCCCCGGGGCTTTTGTTGCCGGAAAGGTTGCCGATAAGGTGGGGCGCAAAAAAGTCCTGGTATTTTATCAAAGCGCTGCGGGTTTTTTATTTATTCCGGCGGCTTTTATGCTCGATCCCTACGCGATAGCTACAATTGTTGTTATTTCCGGGTTTTTCTGGGGTGGGGTGCAGCCGGTAAGTAGAGCTTTAATTACCGACCTTACCCAGGGAGAACAGAGGATTCGGGCTTTCTCTTTGACATACCTTGGAGTTAACATTGGTTTTGCTTTGGGCCCCCTTTTGGCGGGGTTTCTTTATGCCTACGGGATAAAGGTTATCTTTCTGGGAAATGCCTTCTCTTGCCTGGCTTCTTCGATGTTATCGGCATTTTTTGTGAAGGAACCGGCCACTCCTTCTGAGGGTAAAAATAGTTTTGAAGCGCCAGTAGAGGGTGGACTAATCGATGTATTAAAGCTTAGACCTTCTCTGTTTTTCTTTTCACTAATCTGGTTTATTTATTCTTTTGTTTATGTTCAATCTACTTTTGGGATGTCTTTAACGGTGACGGATTTATTTGGAGAGTTAACCGGGGCTAAGGTGTTAGGAAGTTTAATGACGGCAAATGGGCTGGGAGTAGTGCTTTTAACCGGACCTTTAACGAAAATCTTTGAGCACCGGGAGCCTTTAACGGCAATTTATATTTCCGGAATTCTTTATGCTGTCGGTTTTGGCATGCTTGCCTTTGTCAAAAGCTATCTTTTCCTATTAATTTCGGCTTTTATCTGGACGGCCGGGGAAGTGGCGGGAGCGGTTACGGTAAATGTTTATATTTCCGACCGTACTCCGGTTACCCATCGGGGAAGGGTAAATGCTTTTTTACATATCATGTCCCGGGCGGGTTTTTCAGCGGGGCCTGTAGTAATGGGAGCGGTAGCTTCGTTATATGGTTTAAAACTTTTATGGCTTCTTTCCGGAGTACTGGCTTTAGCAGGGGCGATAGCGGTCTTATACTTACGGCAACTGGAGGGGGCTTTGTGAAACTAAGCTTAATTGCTACTGCAGCTTTTGGTTTGGAGTCGGTGGTAGCGTTAGAATTAAAAAATCTTGGGATTAACGATGTCATGGTGGAAAATGGGAAGGTGCAGTTTTTCGGGGATTATTCTACTATTGCCCGGACCAATCTCTGGCTTAGAACTGCTGACAGGGTTTTAATAAAAGTAGGGGAGTTTTATGCTGAAAGCTTTGAGGAGCTTTTTGAAAAAACCAAAGCATTACCCTGGGAGGAGTTTTTACCGAAAAACGCTAATTTTCCGGTAACCGGTAAAGCTGTCAGGTCTAAGCTTATGAGCGTTTCCGACTGTCAGGCAATTGTAAAAAAAGCCATTGTGGAGAGATTAAAGGGTAAGTACCGTCTTAACTGGTTTCCGGAGGATGGGCCGGAGTTTAAGATCGAAGTTTCGCTTTTAAAAGACCTGGCTACCCTGACCATTGACACCAGCGGTGCTGGTTTACATAAACGGGGTTACCGAAAATTAACCGGCCGGGCACCTTTGCGGGAAACTCTGGCGGCAGCTCTGGTAATTCTTTCCCGCTGGCGGGAAGACAGAGCTTTTTCTGACCCTTTTTGCGGCTCCGGCACCATACCGGTGGAAGCGGCTTTAATTGGGCTAAATATTGCACCGGGAATAAACCGGGAGTTTGCTTTTATGAAATGGCCCTGGTTTCCTAAAAAAGAATTAGAGCGTGCCCGGGAGGAGGCAAGGAGCAAACGGCGTAATCTAAAGCTTTTAATTTACGGCAGCGATATATCCGAAGATGAATTAAGTTATGCCCGCTATCACGCTAAAGCGGCAGGGGTAGAAAAAAGTATCCGGTTTTTTAAAAAAGATTTCCGGGAAGTTAAATTCACGGAAGAGTACGGCTGGTTAATTTCTAATTTACCCTACGGGGAGAGAATTGGGGATGTGCGGGAAGTGGAGAAACTGTACCGGGAATTAAAAATCTTAAGGGAGAAACTTCCCACCTGGTCTTTTTATTTTTTAACCAGTCATCCGGCTTTTGAAAAACTTTATGGCAGAAAAGCGGATAAACGGCGTAAGCTTTATAACGGGAAGATTGAAACCCAGTTTTATCAGTTCTTTGGGCCCAAACCACCAAAAATTATACTTTAAATTATAATAATTTAGGGTATAATTATTATGAGGTGGTTTTATGAAATTTGTTAACCGGGACGAAGAGCTTTCCTTTTTAAAAAAAGAATATTACCGTCAGGGTTCTTCCCTGGTGGTGATTTACGGGCGCCGCAGAGTGGGGAAGACAACTCTTATAAAAGAATTTATAAAAGATAAACCTGCTCTTTATTTTTTAGCAACCGAGGAATCAGAAGATGAAAACAGGAAAGCTTTAATTAAATTACTTGGTCAATTTTTAAATAATGAGCTTATTTTAAAAAGTGATTTGAGCTGGGAAGAGATATTTAAATTTTTTGTAAAAGATGATGAAAAAAGAGTTTTGGTCATTGATGAGTTTCAATATTTAGGCGTGGCCAATAGGGCTTTTCCATCGATTTTGCAAAAGATCTGGGATAATTTTTTAAAAGAAAAAAATATTATGCTTATTTTATGTGGTTCTTTAATTAGTTTAATGGAATCCCAAACCCTTTCTTATAGTAGTCCTCTTTATGGTAGAAGAACGGGACAAATTAAATTACAATCAATTGACTTTTTACACATGTCCGAATTTTTTCCCGGGAAAAACTGGGAAGAAGTTTTAGAAATATATGCAGTTACCGGCGGCACTCCTAAATATATTGAAGTTTTTCAGGAAGAAAAAGATATTTATCAGGCTATTGCTAAAAATATTTTAAGTAAAAATAGTTTTTTATATGAAGAACCAGTATTCTTACTGGAAAAGGAATTAAGAGATATTGGTAGCTACTTTTCTATAGCAAAAAGCATTGCTGCCGGAAATCACAAGTTAGGGGCGTTAGCTACTGCGTTAGGAATTTCGCAGACCGGTCTTACGAAATACTTAAAAACTTTAATTGAATTAGATATTTTAGAAAGAATTACTCCTATTACCGAAGATAATCCCGAAAAGAGTAAAAAAGGGTTATATTTTTTAAAAGATAATTTTTTGGACTTTTGGTTTAAATTTGTTTATCCTTATAAAAGTTTTCTTGAGATTAACGAAAAAGAATTTGTTTTAAGGAAAATCCGGGAAAGTTTTATTGAAAAGCATCTAAGCTTTGTATTTGAAAAAGTTTGCCAGGAACTCCTCAGGTATTTAGTGAAAAGGGGAGACTTAAACACAGAATATACAAAAATAGGGAAATGGTGGGATAGACAAACCGAAATTGATGTAGTTGGGCTTAATAAGGATTCGGGAGAAATTATCTTTGGTGAATGCAAATACCAGAACCGTAAAGTTGGTTATGAAGTTTATAGCAATTTAATTGCAAAAGCGCAAAAAGTACAGTGGAATAAAGGAAAGCGAAAAGAGAGTTTTATAATTTTCAGTAAAGAAGGGTTTTCTTCTGAACTTATTGAAGCGGCTAAAAAAAATAAGAATTTATATTTATTTGATTTTAAAAATTTTTCGTTAGTTTAAAAAGGGCTACCGAAAAAAGTAGCCTTTTTTCTAAAGAGGTTCGCTGTTTTCAATATCCTTCATATATGTTATTATTGATAAAAAATCTTGGGGGAGCGGGGAATGAGTCAGTACTACCGGGGGGTTTTACTTACTTTTTTATCGGCGGCGGGTTTTGGTTTACTTCCGATTTTTGCGGTGTTTGCGTATAAGGAGGGAGCTTCGCCCTATACGCTGCTTTTTTGGCGGTTTTTCTTGGCGGGGCTTATTTTTCAGGTTTATAACTATTATGTTCATAAGGGTTTTGGCATTACCAAAAAAGAGATTTTATATGTTTTGGCGATGGGGATTTTATATACAATACAGTCTTCCTGCTTTTTTCTTTCGGTTAAATACATTTCAGCATCGCTGACATCGTTAATCTTTTATACTTACCCGGCGCTGGTGGCGATTTTATCAAGCATAGTCTATAAAGACCGGCTGGGGTTTAAAGGATTTGTTGCGGTAGCCTTAGCCTTTGCCGGTCTAATTTTGGTTTTGGGGAATATAAGCGGCAAATTAAATCCAACTGGGGTACTTTTTGCTCTGGCTACGGCGTTAGTTTATTCGGTTTATATAACGCTGGGGAAAAAGGTTTTAACACAAATTCCCTCTCTAACCGCCAGCAGTTTTATTGCAGTTTTTGCGGCGATGTGTTTTCTGGTGGTCGGTTTATTAAGCGGCACTCTTGATTTTCTGCCCCCGGAAAAAGTGTGGTTTTCTATTTCCGGAATTGTGGTATTTTCTACCCTTCTTGCAATGTTTACCTTTTTTCGGGGAATTGAGCTTTTGGGACCGGCCCGTGCTTCGATTATTAGCATGTTTGAACCGGTGGTAACGGTTATTTTTGCGGCCCTGTTATTTGCGGAAAAATTGACCCCCGGGCAAATTGCCGGAGGCGCGCTGGTGCTTCTCGGAGCATACTTGGTAGCCAAAGTAGAAAATTAGGGACAGTCCCCTTTTTTATACTTAAAGTATAGTTTTAGGGACTGTCCCTAAAATTATTACTTCCCGGAGGGGGGAGGGGTAAAGACCCGTTGAGCCAGTTCGGCATCTAAAGTGTAAATGGCATGCTGGTCATTTTGAATCCGGGAGAGTTTCTTTACGAGATTACCAAATGTTTCTTCTTCCTCCATTTGCTCATCGATAAACCATTTTAAAAAGCTTATCGTGGCGTGCTCTTTTTCTTCCAGGGCGATATCGCTTAAAGCATAAATGCGTTTGGTGACAAGTTGCTCGTGTTCATAAGCTTTGGTGAACACGTCCAAGATAGAAGCGTACTCGTTTTGGGGTTGATCGATACCGGAAATAAATATCCTTCCTCCCCGTTGATTTATGTAGTCAAAAAATTTCATGGCGTGGAAGGTTTCTTCCTGGACCTGGACCCGAAAGAAATTGGCAAAGCCGTCTAACCCCTGGTCGTGGCAGTAAGCGGCCATGGCAAGATAAAGATGAGCTGAATAAAACTCCCATTTAAGCTGTTCGTTTAAAGCGGCTAAAAGCTTTTGGCTAAGCATAGACATACCTCCCTGGTGGAAATTACTTAATTAAGTATAACATTAATTAAGGGTAGATATGAAGCCGTTTATTAAGGGCTAAGAGTAAATTTTTTTTTCCTAAAAAGATATAAACAGGCGGCTACTGTTTCCTGATCATATAATTTGCCGGCACCGGCTTCAATTTCTTTTAGCGCGGCTTTAATGCCTAAAGATGGGCGGTAGGGACGATGAGCGCTCATAGCTTCGACAACATCGGCAACAGCTATAATTTTGGCCTCAAGGTAAATTTCATCCCCTTTAAGGCCGTTGGGATAACCGCTACCATCAATACGTTCGTGATGTTGTAGTACAAATTCGCTAATGGGGTAGTCGAAATCAACATCATTTAATAGGTTGTAACCGGTAAGGGGGTGAGTTTTAATTAGTTCAAATTCGGGTTTTAAAAGTTTACCCGGTTTATTTAAAATTTCAATTGGTATTCCAATTTTTCCGACATCATGGAGAAGGCTTGCTATGTAGATACTTTTTAATACCGGTGGAGGGCATCCAAGCTCCTGGGCAATGGCTACCGCAATTCGTGCTACGTTTTCCTGATGGCCGGAAGTATAAGGATCTCGTATCTCGAGAATTTTTGAAACAAGTTTTACACTTTGAAGATTTTTAGCTTCATTGATTAAATTAGTAAGCTTAAATGTTTTGACTTCTGACTGCAGGAGTTTAAAATAAAAAAGGCGGAAATCAAAACTTTGATTGCAATCAATATCTACTTTGACAATTAAGTTTTTCGAAGTCTGTAAAATTACTCCTTTTTTTGGAGTTAGAGAATGCTTGGTGGCTTTAAGTGTTGGAAACATGCGAAAAATATTAAAATTTGCAAAATCTATTTTTTCTTGTTGAAACAATTGGTAAAACTGCTGGTTTGCTGCAATTAAATTTCCTTCCCAGTCGGTTAATAATAAGGCGCGACTTGATGCATGAAAACTTTTTTCAAAGATATTGGCTTTTCGGGCCAAGCAATTCTCCCTCCTCAAAAACAAAAAACCTCCTGCCCAAGGAGGTTTTTAGTTCATCCTTCGGCAGCTGGCTGGCATGGCGAAAATTCGCTTTAGCCCCTGTAGCTTTGCGTCACCGGCTTTCGCCGGTTTTGCCTTTATCGACAAAAATATTTAATTTTCAACAAAAATATTACAAAAAAATGACAATTTTGTAAAGATAGAAGTTGAAAAAATGTTAAATATTTGTCTACTCAAATTAAAAAGAAATATGGTATTTTTTAAACCAGTAATTTAGTTGAATTAAATACGCCATAATCTGGGTATCGCCCATTAACTGGCCAAACCAGGGGCGGGCGTTTGGGGGAGAGGGATTGGTGATTAGTTTTCGGACCTCGTTTTCATCTATCAGGAAGTTAATCGGGGAAGAGTTTTCGGCCAAGATTTGCGTTAGTGCTTCTCTTACCAGTTTGGTATAAAGCGGATGATGAGTTTTGGGATAAGGAGATTTTTTACGCTTGAGGATGTAGTCCGGAATAAGATCCGCTACTGCCTGCCGTAGTAAACCTTTTTCCTGGCCTCCAGCGGTTTTAAAGTGCCAGGGAACATTCCACAAATATTCCACCAGCCGGTGGTCGCAATACGGCACCCGTACTTCCAGACCCCAGGCCATGGTCATCCGGTCTTTGCGGTCCAGTAATATAGGCATCCAGCGGGTGAGGGTAAGGTAAGTTATTTCCCGAAGCCTTTTTTCTTCCGGGGATAATCCCGAAATTTCAGGAATTTCTTCTAAAGCTTCGTGATAGCGTTTCTGGACATATTCATCGGGCTTTAATTCGGCAATTAAATCTTGTCTAAAAAGGGTTTTTCGGCGGTCCAAGCTTAGAGCCCAGGGGAAAGTCTTGGCTTCAAGGGCTTCTTTTCTAAAAAACCAGGGATAGCCGCCGAAAATTTCGTCGGCACATTCTCCCGATAAGCCCACGGTGGCTTCTTTTTTTATTTCCCGGCTAAAAAGCCACAGGGATGAATCAATATCGACCATACCGGGAAGGTCGCGAGCGATTAAAGCCGGAAATAGCGCTTCAAAAAGTTCTTCTTGAGTTAACACGATATTACGATGAAGGGTGTTAAACTCTTTGGCAACCAAAGGGATAAACATAGCATCGCAATTGGGCTGAAAGGCGCTTTCGGTAAAATACAGTTCGTTTTCCGCATAATCCACCGAAAAGGTGTTTAGAGTTTCGCCCCGGCTATGAAGGTGGCTGGCGGCAAAAGCAGTAATTACCGTCGAGTCAAGACCCCCGGATAAAAGGGTGCAAATGGGTACATCGGAAACCAACTGGCGAATAACCGCGTCTTCTAAAAGTTCCCGGGTTTTTTTCACCGTAGTGGGGAAATCATCGGGATGGGGATTAGAAGTAAGTCGCCAGTAGGGTTTTATAAATAAACCTTCCGGGTTAAATACGGCATAATCGCCGGGAAGTAGTTCGGAAATATGCGCAAAAACTCCCATTCCCGGGGTGCGGGCGGGACCCAAAAACAATACTTCTTTTAAGCCATCGGTGGAAAGCCTGGAAGGGATGTCCGGATGAAGAAGAAGGGTTTTAATTTCAGAAGCAAAAATCAAGGTATCATTTACCAGAGCATAAAAAAGGGGCTTTACTCCGAGCCGGTCCCGGGCTAAAAAAAGCTGGTTTTCTTTTTCATCGAAAATGGCAAAGGCAAAGATACCGTTTAATTTAGAAAGACATTCTTTGCCCCATTCAATGTAGGAAACCAGTAAAACTTCGGTATCACAGGTGGTGTAAAAATGGTGTCCCCGAGCTTCTAACTCATCCCGAAGCTCTTTGGTATTATAGAGCTCACCGTTGTAAACGATAACGTACTGCCAATCCCCGAAGGTGCGAATCATCGGTTGCCGCCCCCGCTCCGGATCGATGACCGCCAGTCGCCGGTGTCCAAGAATGATATTTTCCGAATGCCAAATACCTAAAGCGTCTGGACCGCGGTGGGTAAGGGATTGGGTCATTTTTTCTAATAGAGGAACAAAAGGTGATAAATCCTTAGAAAAACTTATCATACCTGCAATTCCACACATGTTAATCCTCTCCTATGGCCCTACTTTTTAGCAGTCTCTTTTATGATATGCCGCAGAAGAGGAAAGGGTTCGCTGGAAATTTAACTTAAACAAATTTGTAACATTTTCTCCGAGATTTTGCAAACATTTTGGGTTAAACTAAAATCGAAAACAAAAAAAGGGGTGATTTTAATGAAGAGAAAACTGATAATTGGGCTTGTAGTACTGCTGTTGGTAGCTTTTACAGTACCGGCCATGGCCGCCTTAACCGTTGACCAGAAAAATGAGTTGATCGACCTCTACAAACAACAGGCGGAAATTATGAAGAAAATAATTGACGTACGGGTAAAAGCCGGGCTTATTACCAAAGAACAGGGAGATTTTATGAAGCAACGAATTGATGCAATGCTCCAGTACAGAATACAAAATCCTGATGCTTTTGGTCCCGGTTGCGGCGGTTTTGGCAGAGGAGGTTTTTGGGGCAGATGGAATCAGCAAGTACCGAACAGTAACAATGCTGTACCCCAGGGTTTTTATGGACCCCGGGGTGGGATGATGGGCGGATATTCTAACTTATAAGTACCTTCCTCAATGCACCTTCCTCCTTTTATATAGATTTTAGCCGGCGTTTTGCCGGCTATTACTCTTTTTTGGGGAAAATGTTTTAGGTGATTTATTTTTGACCTTTTTTGATGTATAATTAATACTGGTGGTGTCGATGTTAAAGGCCCTGCGCTTTTTACTGATATTTTTGGCAATAATATTAGCAGCTTTTGTCGGGAGCGGCGATGTAGAAGAGCTTATTTTAAGAGATGTGTCTTTGTTTTTGGGGACAAAGATAATAATTAAAATTAACCATAAGTCAAAAAGGATAGAGAACAAAAAAGAAGAGAATAAAACAAAACTTATTATTGATAACCTGCAGGATTTTTTAAATATAAATAAACTCCAGCATTTTACTACTTCCCGTTGGTATCAAACGTCTTATTTTGATGGATTTGGCGTAGCTTAAAAGGATTAACAAATTTAAGGGGGAAGAGAAGAATGACCAATACGATAAAAACCTGGCTTTTAATGGGTGTGTTAACAGTTTTGCTGGTTTTACTTGGCAGAGTTATTGGTGGGACGACCGGAGCATTTACGTTTTTCCTGATAGCTCTGGCCATGAACTTTATTAGCTATTACTTCAGCGATACCCTGGTAATAAAAATGACCGGTTCTTATCCGGTAAGTGAGGCGGAGGCGCCGGAGTTGTACTCAATTGTGAGAAATCTATCCTTAAAAGCCGGCATTCCCATGCCCAAAATTTATATTACCCCGTCGCCCCAGCCCAATGCTTTTGCCACCGGGCGTAATCCTGAACACGCAGCGGTAGCGGTAACCGAAGGACTTTTAAATCTTCTAAACCGGCAGGAGATTGAAGGGGTGCTGGCCCACGAGATAGCTCATATTAAAAACCGGGATATTCTGATAGGAACCATTGCGGCGGCTATGGCCGGAGCTATTTCCATGCTGGCGGATGTTTTTCGCTGGGGGTTGTTTTTTGGCGGTGGTCGCGATGATGATAATAATCCCGGAGGGCTTATAGCCGATCTTATCCTGCTGATTTTAGCTCCGATTGCGGCTTTACTGGTGCAGCTTGCGATTTCCCGTTCCCGGGAGTATTTGGCCGATGAAACGGGGGCAAAGCTTGCGGGGTCACCGGTGGGCCTTGCGGAGGCTTTAAAGAAGCTCCATGCTTACAGCTTGCGGATACCGATGGAAGTGTCTCCAGCCGCATCGCATATGTTTATCATAAACCCCTTGAACGGACGGGCCTTAATGGCGCTTTTCTCTACCCATCCACCCATTGAAGACCGGATTGAAAGGCTTTATGCTATGAGGTGGTAGTTTAAAATTGCAGGTACGGTTTCCAACCGTACCTGCATTTAATTTTATTCCTGACTGTGAAAGAAGGAGAATTTTCAAACAACAAGGGGAAAACAGGATTAAATCCAAAATGGCGTGGATAAAATAAGTAAAGGTGATTTAAATGATTGAAAGGATATCTTTTCTTGTAAAAAAGGCTCCGAAGTATGCTAAACTTGCTTGGCGCTTAGCGCGCCACCCGGAGCTTACCCTTAAGGAGAAGTCGATTTTGGCGGGGGGGCTATTATACTGGGCATCGCCTATTGATTTTATTCCGGGGGTTATTCCAGCTTTAGGGCAGCTTGATGACTTAATTGTTGCTTTATCTTCCCTAAACTATGCCTTAAAAAAGCTGCCGCCGGATATCCGAAGACAGGAACTTTTGGCTGTGGGTTTGGAAGAAGAAGAAATTGAAGACGATATCCGCTATTTAAAAGCAGTGGCCCGGGAGATTGCCGAACAAACTCTGAATTTTTCCGCAAAAACCCTGGGCTTTGCCGGAAGGCAGGCAACAAAGTTAATGATTAAAGGAACGGGTTTTCTGTTGCGAAAGCTAATAAAATGGAGCCAAGGCTGACCTTTTTGGGCCAGCCTTATTCTTTTTCCACAAGGCTAATAGCTCCTGTAGAACAAAAAGGCAGACATTTACCACAGCCGGTACATAAGTCCTGATTAACCGTAACCGGTTTGCCAAAGCCGGGGAAATCGTATTCTGCCGGCTCCTGTTCAATAGCCCCAAAGGGGCAGACCACAACTAAAATACAAGCCGGGGCTTGATCGCAGAGAGTCGGGTCAACTACAGCAACTTTTTTCGCCATGATAACCTCCTTGGCTTATGCTTATAATAGTATTTACGAAAGAGATTTGGAAATATCTTAAAAAAGTTTTAGCTTTTAGTCAAGAAAAATTTATTTGTGGTATAATGGTCAAAAAACCGGGGGGGTTATTGTGGAAAAAGCTTTAGTGGCTTTTTTAGTTGAAAACCTGAAAAAATTTCCCTACCAAAAGGAAGAGTTTTTAGCCCTCCTGAAAACCCGCGGGATTGAGGCTGTTGATATTATAAGCCAAAGGCTTGAGCATCCGGTTCCTGCCACTTATTTTGGCTACGGGAAGGTGCAGGAAATAGGAGAACTCTTAAAAAAACACAATTTAAATTTGCTGGCGGTGGGGGGAGATTTAACACCTACCCAGGCCAAAAACCTGGAAGAAATTCTGGAAGTTACGGTGGTGGATCGCACCCAGATTATCCTGGAAATTTTTGCCGAGCATGCCCACACCCATGAGGGGAAAATTCAGGTGGAGTTGGCCCGGCTTATGTATAACCTTCCCCGGATTACCGGGCTCGGACGGGTTTTGTCCCGCCTTGGGGGCGGTATTGGTACCCGGGGTCCCGGAGAGACCAAACTGGAGGTCCTGCGGCGGACTATTCGGAAAAGGATTGCCGAGTTGCGCCGGGAGTTAAAAGAAATTGAACAAAACCGGAAAGTCAAAAGGTCCCGGCGGTTGGAGGCGGGAGTGCCAATCGTAGCCCTGGTGGGGTATACCAATGCGGGTAAATCTACTTTACTTAATGCCCTTACCGGGGCGGGAGTGCTGGCGGAAGACAAACTCTTTGCCACTTTAGATCCTACGGTTAGAAAGCTAACTTTGCCCGGAGGGCAGAAGCTTCTTTTAATTGATACGGTGGGTTTTATTGAAAATATGCCACCCCTGATTAAAGAAGCGTTTAAATCGACTCTGGAGGTAGTGCATGAAGCAGAGTTAATTTTGCATGTGGTGGATGGGGCAAACCCATACCGGGAAGAGCAGGAAGCGGTGGTTGAAAAAATTCTAACGGAAATGAAAGTAAGAGTGCCGGTAATTACCGTTTATAATAAAGTGGATCTTTTGCCGGAACCGGTTTTGTTTTTGGGTAAAAGGGCGGTTGCGATTTCTGCCCGTACCGGCTATAACATGGAGCTACTTTTAAAATTAATAGAGGAAAACTTATTCTGGCAGGAAGTTACGGTGAAAGCCGTTTTGCCCTTTGCCCAGGCTTTTAAAATTGGGGATTTAAAAGAAAACTTAAAGCTTATAAATTTAGAGTATTTACCGGAAGGAATTGAGGTTACCGTTGCCGGTCCCCGGGAAAGAATAGCGAGGTACTTAGGAAGGGAAAAGCTGGAGGAGAGCAATGGCGAAAAGCCGGTATGACGTTAACGAAAGAGTATTTTGGCTGATTTACGGCATGGCGCGAAAGAATATTTATTTAGACAAGGTTATGGTCTTTTTTTCCCGCGGGGGAATTTATTTTTACTGGCTAATTATGCTGTACTTGTTTTTTACGGGAGATTTAAAGGTTAAGTTTTATCTTTTTAAAACCGGTGTGGTGGGGTTAATTGCGGTATATTTGGCAAAATATTTGGGCAGGCGCTACTATTTTCCCAGGCCTTTTGTCGAAAAAGGGATTAAACCGTTATACCCCCATGCCGCTGACAGTTCCTTTCCTTCCGACCATATAACCGGAGCGGTGGCCCTAACGATGGGGATTTGGGAAGTGGCGAAGGTGGCGGGAATTATAGCCTTGGCATATGTAGTGTTTTTGATGATTTCAAGGGTCTACGTTGGCCACCATTATCTTCGGGATGTGCTGGCCGGGGCCTTTTTGGGAGGAATTGTTTATTACCTTTTGCATTTTGTTTTTCGTTTGCTTATTGACATTTTCGTATAATTTTGCATAAAATATTCTCCAAATACATGGCAAATAGGGAAAAGGCGATGCGAAGAAAAACCGGTACTTTTTCCTGTTAAAGAGAGCCGGGGCAGGTGAAAGCCGGTACAGGGAAGGCCGGGGGCCGTCTTCAAGCCGGAAAGCTGAAGTAGCAGTAAGCTTTCCCGGGAGACCGTTATCCGAACGAAGGGGGCAGGAGTTTTCCTGCCAAGTTGGGTGGTACCGCGAGGATAGACCCTCGTCCCAATTGGGGACGGGGGTCTTAATATTTTAGGGACAAGGAGGAAGAAAGGATGGAGCGTGAAATTTTACAATTACTCCACGAAAATGCTAAACTTACTCCCAAGCAAATTGCCACGATGCTGGGGGTGACGGAAAAGGAAGTCAGGGCCAAAATTAAAGAGCTGGAAGAAAGAAAGGCCATTATTAAATACCATACCCTGATAAACTGGGAGAAAACCGAGTACGAGCCGGTAATGGCTTTAATTGAGGTGAAGGTAACTCCTCAGCGGGAAGTGGGATTTGACGGAATTGCCAGAAGGATATATCAGTTTGCTGAAGTTAAAGATGTTTACCTGATGTCCGGGGATTATGATTTGGCGGTGATGGTGGAAGGGAGTTCGATGAAAGAAGTGGCTTTATTTGTTGCTTTAAAGCTTTCTACCATTGAAGGAGTGCAAAGCTGTGCTACCCACTTTATCTTAAAAACCTACAAGCATGAAGGAGTTATTTTGGACGATGAAGAGGAAGATAGAAGGCTGGTGATAACGCCGTGAACCTTGAAGAAAAAATAAACCCGGTTTTACGGCAGATACCCCCTTCGGGGATCAGAAAATTTTTTGACCTGGTAGCCAATACCAAAGGCGTTATCTCCCTCGGGGTAGGGGAACCGGATTTTGTTACACCCTGGTATATCCGGGAAGAGGGGATTTATTCCCTGGAAAAGGGCTACACCATGTACACATCCAATCAGGGGCTTTTGGAACTTAGGGAAGAAATTAGCCGCTACCTCTTACGGCTTACGGGGGTAGCTTATGACCCGGTCCAGGAAGTTTTGGTGACCGTTGGGGTCAGCGAAGGGGTCGATTTAGCCCTGAGGGCTCTTGTCTCTCCCGGGGATGAGGTGCTTATTCCCGAGCCCTCCTATGTTTCTTACGGGCCAACGACGATGCTGGCGGGAGGGAAGCCGGTTTACATCCGGACGCGGCCGGAAAACGGCTTTAAATTAACGCCGGAGCTTTTAGAAGAAGCAATAACTCCGAAGTCGAAAATCTTGCTTCTCTGTTATCCCAATAACCCGACCGGAGCGGTGATGACCGCCGATGACCTGGCCAAACTCCTGCCGGTTATTGCCGAACACGACCTTCTCGTAATTTCCGATGAGATTTATGCGGAACTTACTTATGAAGGGAAGCACGTTTCCGTTGCTTCTTTTCCGGGAATGAAAGAGCGTACGGTGATTTTAAATGGCTTTTCCAAAGCTTTCGCCATGACCGGCTGGCGGCTTGGTTATGCGGCCGGTCCTAAAGAAATCATAGCGGCGATGACCAAAATACACCAGTACACCATGCTTTGCGCTCCGATTACGGCGCAAAAAGCAGCGATAGAAGCTTTGAAAAATCAAAACGATGCGGTAAAAAAGATGGTGGAAGAGTATAATTACCGGAGAAGAATTTTAGTGGAAGCTTTTAGCGAAATGGGGCTCTGGCTTTTTGAACCCAAAGGAGCCTTTTATGCTTTCCCGGATATTTCGGCAACCGGCTTATCCAGTGAAGAGTTTGCCGAAAGGCTTTTATTTGAAGAAAAGGTAGCGGTGGTACCCGGGTCGGCTTTTGGACCTTCTGGAGAGGGCTTTATCCGGATTTCCTATGCTACCGCCCGGAAAGATTTAATTGAAGCTTTAAAGAGAATAAAAAGATTTGTGCGGAAAAAATCTTTAAAAAAGCAGTAAAAACCCCTTTGACGGGTTTTTTCTTTTTTTACCCTAAAATTACCTTGCAAATTAGAGCTTTTGGCATTAAAATATTATTCGAGATACGTATTATACGAAAGGTGAATAATTATGGAGGAGCTTTTACATCGGCTGGCAGCGGTTTTTAAATTTAAAGAAGAATGGCAATTAGAAAAAACCGGCCTTAGCAGTCAGGAACTGTTTGTGCTGGAACATTTGCAGGAAGGGGAAAAATTTCGTTTTGGCCAGTTTGCCCGGAAATTTGGTTTAAAACCTTCTACTTTAACCGGAATTATCGACCGTTTGGAGCAAAAGGGTCTGGTGATGCGGAAAAGGGATGAGAAGGACCGGAAGGCCGTTTATTTGGTATTGACCGATAAGGGCCGAGAACTGGTAGCCGAACATTTCCAGGAAGACCGGGAATTTTATCAAGCGTTGCTAAAAAATTTAACATACCGGGAAAAACAGCAGTTTCTCGATTTGTTAACCAAAATCTTGCCCGCTGATTTAGGTGAACTGCTGCCGGGAGGTGAGGAAAAATGAGTATTATTGTCGTGGATAACGTAAAACTAAACGGTAGTGATGGGCAAGTGATCTTGGATGGTATTACTTTTACTGTGGAGGAAGGGGATTTTCTCGGGGTATTAGGACCTTCCGGGGCGGGGAAAAGTAGCCTTTTTAGGTTATTAAACCGCCTTTTATCGCCCACCTCCGGAGAGATTTACTACCGGGGAAAGAATATCAAAGAGTACGATCCGATCAAACTTCGCCGGGAAATTGGATATGTTTTGCAAAGACCTTATCTTTTTGGTCAAAAAGTTTTGGAGGATTTAACCTATCCCTTTCGCATAAGGCAGGAAAAGCCGGACATGGAATTAATTTACAAATATTTAGCTCAAGCCAATTTAAAAGAAGAAATCCTTGCCAAAAAACCCACCGAATTATCCGGAGGAGAAGCCCAAAGGATTTCCTTAATTAGAACGCTTTTAGTACAGCCCAGAGTTTTACTTTTAGACGAAGTTACGTCGGCTCTGGACCTTGATACCACCCGGGCAATTTTAGACCTCATTTTAAAGGAAAAAGAGGAAAAAAACCTTACAGTGTTAGCGATTACCCATAATCTTGAGGCGTTTAACTTTACAAAGGTGCTGTACCTTGATGCTGGAAAGGTAAAATATTTTGGGGAGGGAAAAATTTGAGCAACTGGTCGCTTCTTTTAAGCTTTAGTTTGGTTATTCTGGCAATGCTTGTTTCCAAAAAAGAGAAACTTTTGTTAGAAAAAGATCTTTTAGTGGGAAGTATCCGGGCAGTGGTGCAGTTGGTAGCGGTAGGATATATCTTAAAATTTATCTTTGCCCGGAATAATTTCTGGTTTACTACGGCCCTTTTACTGGTAATGGTTTTAAATGCGGCTTATATAGCCGGTAAAAGGGGTGAAGGGATTAAAAATAGCCATCTTATCTCCTTTGGGGCAATCGTGATGGGACTCATCATTACCCTGGGGGCTCTGATTGCTTTTCGGGCTATTTCCTATAAGCCCAGCCAGGCCATTCCGGTAAGCGGAATGATTGTGGGAAATGCGATGGTGGCGGTGGGACTGGTGTTTCGAAGCTTAAAACAAACTTTTCGCGACCGGCGGGAAGAGGTAGAGGTAAAATTAAGCCTGGGTGCTCCTCCCCGGGAAGCGGCTTTTTCCCTTATCCGCGAAAGTATTAAAACGGCAATGCTTCCCACCGTAGACCAGATGAAAACTCTGGGAATCGTTCAGCTGCCGGGAATGATGACCGGTTTAATCTTAGCCGGGGCGAATCCGCTTATGGCGATTAAATACCAGATTATGGTGGCGTTTATGCTGGCAGGGGCGGTAACGGTGGCGGCTTATGTGGCAAGCTATTTTGCTTACCGGGGATTTTTTAATGAAGATTTCCAGATCGTAAGTTAAAGCCCTAAAATTTCGACAAAAAATTATCAATTTTGACAGAAAAGTTTATAGAAAATAATTTTAAAATAGTTTAAAATAGTAAGAAATTTAACTAAATCTTTTAAGGACGGGAGGATGGACAGGATGGTTAAGTTCTGGTTTTTGGGAATTTTTGTGTTTATTATGCTTGTTTCAGGATTTTTTGGGTTCAAGAAAACGAAAACGGTGGATGATTTCATCTTAGGAGGCCGCAAGGTGGGTCCGTGGCTGTCGGCGTTTGCTTATGGCACGACCTACTTTTCTGCGGTTCTTTTTATTGGTTACGCCGGCAAAGTGGGCTTTAGCTTTGGGCTTCCGGCCCTCTGGATTGCTTTTGGTAATGCGGTAATAGGAAGTTTTCTTGCCTGGAAGATATTAGCAAAACCTACCCGGTACATGACCCAGCAGTTAAATGCCCGGACAATGCCGGAGTTTTTAGCAAAAAGGTATGATTTTCCCCTTTATAAGCCTCTGGCTGCTTTAATCATTTTCATTTTTCTCGTACCCTACTCGGCGTCGGTATATATGGGCCTTAGTTACCTGTTTGAAGCGGTGTTTGGCTTGTCCTATCTTTTTGCCCTTCTATTAATGGCCGGACTGACCGCAATCTATCTTTTACTGGGAGGTTATTTTGCCGTAGCTCTTACCGACTTTATCCAGGGAACAATTATGCTGTTAGGTGTTTTTCTCATGGTGGGGTACCTGGTAAATACGCCGGAAGTGGGGGGAATCAGCAGCATTGCTTTTAAGCTTTCCCAGATTAATCCGGACTTTACTTCCCTCTGGGGTGGGCAGGGCTTCAGCTCTCTCATGTTTTTAATGCTTTTAACCAGCTTCGGGAGCTGGGGTTTACCGCAAATGGTACAAAAATTTTACGCGATAAGGGATGAAAAGGCAATAACACCGGCTACCTGGGTATCGACCCTCTTTGCTTTAGTTATTGCCGGGGGAGCGTATTTTACCGGAGCTTTAACGCCTTTATTTTTTAAATCCCTGCCGGTAGATCCGGCAACAGGCAAACCTACCCCCGACCTTTTAGTTCCCCAGTTAATTGCCCAGCACCTGCCGGAATGGGTGGCGGCGTTGATCTTACTCCTGGTTTTATCGGCATCGATGTCTACTTTGTCTTCCCTGGTGCTGGTTTCAAGCTCGGCGGTAGCGGTAGACCTTTTGGGAGATACGGGCTTACTCAAAGATAAAAGTGGTCGCCAGATTTTAGTGTTACGTATCTTAACGATAGTGTTTATTGCGTTTTCAGTGGTTATTGCCCTTTTAAAACCGGCTATTATTTTATCGTTAATGGCCATATCCTGGGGAGCCGTGGCGGGAAGCTTTTTAGCTCCGTATTTCTGTGGCTTATTTTTCCGGCGGGTAAATGCGGTGGGCGCCCTGGCGGGAACCTTTACCGGCTTATTAACGGTGGTAACTTTAGCGGTAAAGCACGGCTTTGATGCCAAAGTTCTGCCGGTAGCCGGGGTTTACGGCATTTTCTTACCCTTTGTGGTTGTACCTCTGGTAAGTTTATTAGTGCCGCTAAAAGAAAGCAAGACGGTGAAACTTTTATTTGAAGAATAGCGGGATGGAAGGGGAGGAGAACTTTGGGGTTTATCTGGAACAGAGAAAGAGAATGCATGTCCAGGAAGGACCTGGAAGAACTCCAGCTTGCGCGATTGAAGGCCCAGGTGAAAAGAGCTTATGAAAAAGTCCCCTTTTATCGCGAGAAATTAGAAAAGGCCGGGATTTACCCCGAAAAAATAAAGACGTTAAAGGATGTGCGGTATCTACCGGTAACGACCAAGGATGATCTCAGGGATAATTATCCCTTTGGTTTGTTTGCCGAGCCCAAGAAAAATTTGGTGCGGCTTCACGCTTCCAGCGGCACCACCGGTCGGCCCACGGTGGTGGGCTATACCCGGGGGGATCTGGAAGTCTGGGCTGAGGTGGTGGCCCGGATTGTAACCATGGCCGGTGTTACCGACGAAGATACCGCCCAGATTGCCTTTGGCTACGGCCTTTTTACGGGAGCTTTTGGGCTTCACTATGGGTTAGAAAAAGTGGGGGCGCTGGTGGTGCCCATTTCGGTGGGGAATTCCCGCCGGCAGATTCAGCTAATGCGTGATTTCGGTACCACCGCTTTAATTTGCACTCCCTCTTATTCTTTGCATCTGGCGGAAACAGCCCGGGAACTGGGGATAGAGCCCAGGAGCTTGGGGCTCAAGTGGGGACTTTTTGGTTCGGAGCCCTGGACGGAAGAAATGCGGGCGGAAATTGAAAAGCAGTGGGGAATTGTGGCAACGGACAATTATGGCTTGTCGGAAATTATCGGACCCGGAGTTTCGGGGGAGTGTTTGGAGCGGGAAGGACTTCACATTAACGAAGATCATTTTTTAGTAGAAGTGGTGGACCCCGAAACCCTGGAGCCCAAAGAACCGGGAGAAGAAGGGGAGTTAATCATTACCCCTTTAACCAAAGAAGCTCTGCCCCTTTTGCGCTACCGTACCCGGGACATCAGTAAAATTAATCCCGAGCCCTGCCGCTGTGGCCGGACTACCACCCGGATGCAGCGGGTAAAAGGGAGAACCGATGATATGTTAATTATCCGGGGGGTCAATGTTTTTCCCTCGCAAATTGAAAGCGTCCTAATGGAAATTGAAGGCACAGCTCCCCATTATCAGCTCATAGTTTCCAAACGGGGATATCTGGACGAGTTAGAAGTTCAGGTGGAAATCGAAGAAAAGTTCTTTACCGGAAAGTTTAAAGACTTGGAACAACTAACCCGCACTATAGAAGAACGTCTTGCTTCAACTCTGCAGATTTCCGCCAAGGTAAAGCTTTTGGAACCAAGGTCCCTGGAGCGCTCCGAAGGTAAAGCCAAACGAGTAATAGATTTAAGAAATAGCGGAGAAAGGGGATAGAGAATGGCCAGGTTAATGACCGGAAACGAAGCGATTGCCCGGGGTGCTTTTGAAGCGGGGGTAAAAATTGGGGTGGGCTATCCCGGTACTCCCAGTACGGAGATTTTGGAGAATTTTGCCAGGTACCCGGGGGTCTATGCCCAGTGGTCGCCCAATGAGAAAGTAGCTTTAGAGGTGGGGATTGGAGCTTCCCTTGCCGGAGCTCGAACCCTGGTGACCATGAAACATGTTGGGGTGAACGTGGCAGCGGATTCGCTTTTAACCTTGAGCTATACCGGTGTAAATGCGGGGCTGGTGCTGGTATCCGCCGATGATCCCGGACTGCACAGTTCCCAGAACGAACAGGATAACCGTTATTACGGTAAACTGGCTAAAATACCGGTATTGGAACCCTCGGACAGTGAAGAGGCCCGCAAGTTTGTGAAACTTGCCTATGAATTAAGTGAAGAGTTTGATACACCGGTTATTTTAAGGACAACCACCAGGATTGCCCATACCCATACGTTAGTGATTGAGGAGGAACCCCGGGAGGTAAGCTTAAAGCCGTACGTTAAAAACCCGCAAAAGTACGTGATGGTTCCGGGAAATGCCCGGTTGCGCCATCAGGTGGTGGAGGAGCGACGGCAGAAGCTTTTGGAATATGCCGAAATTACTCCGTTAAACCGGATAGAAGAGGGAACGGGGGATGTGGGCTTTATTACGTCGGGAATAAGCTACCAGTATGTTAAAGAAGCTTTTCCCGGCTCTCCGGTTTTAAAGCTCGGACTTACCTGGCCGCTTCCGGAAAAACTTATTTTAAAATTTGCCGAAAAGGTTAAAACCATCATAGTGGTGGAAGAATTGGAGCCGTACATAGAAGAACACGTGCGTGCCCTGGGGTTAAAAGTCGTGGGCAAGGAAATTATCCCCCGTACCGGTGAGTTAAACCACTATATTGTGCAAAAGGCGGTTTTAAAATACCTGGGAGAGGATATAGCCGATTTCCTTGAGAATTTGGATTTACCCCAGAGGCCGCCGGTAATGTGTCCGGGCTGTCCGCACCGGCCGGTGTTTTATATTTTAAGTGAACTTAAACTTACGGTAACCGGTGATATCGGCTGCTACACCTTAGGGGTAATGCCACCTTTAGGGGCAATTGATACTACCGTTTGCATGGGAGCGGGCATCGGAATGGCTTTAGGAATGGAAAAAGCCAATCCGGATTTTTCCGGGAAAACGGTAGCGGTTATTGGCGATTCAACTTTTTTACATTCGGGGATTACACCTTTAATCGATATGGTATATAATGGAGGCAAAGGGACTATATTAATACTGGATAACCGCACCACGGCAATGACCGGCCACCAGCCCCACCCGGCAACGGGTAAAACCTTAATGGGAGAACCGGCACCTCAAGTGGATTTTGAGGCGTTGGCCAGGGCGTTAGGGGTAAAGCGGGTTACGACCGTTGATCCCTTTGATCTGCAGCAACTGAGAGCGGTTATAACCGAGGAAGTAGCGGCCGGAGAGGTATCGGTAGTGGTGGTGCGGCGGGAATGTGCGCTGTTGCCCAATCAAACCCGGGAGCCCCTAACGGTAATTTCGGAAAAATGTACCGGTTGCCAGCGCTGCTTGAAGTTAGGCTGCCCGGCAATAGCCATTAAAGATAAGAAAGCTTCTATTGACCCGCTTTTATGTAACGGTTGCGGGGTATGTGCCCAGGTTTGTAAATTTTCGGCCATAATAAAGGGTGGTGATTCCCTTGGATAAAAATATTTTACTGGCCGGAGTTGGCGGGCAGGGGACTATTCTGGCAAGTAAAATTATTGCCGGGGTAGCGGAAAAGGCTGGACTTGATGTTAAAGTAGCCGAAGTCCACGGGATGGCCCAGCGGGGAGGAGCGGTGGTCACGTATCTTCGCTTTGGCAAGAAGGTAAATTCCCCGTTAATTGCTCATAGAGAAGCGGACTTTCTTTTGGCGTTTGAAAAGTTAGAGGCACTAAGATGGCTTTCTTACTTAAAGCCGGAAGGCCTGGCGTTGGTCAACGACATGGAAATTTATCCTCTGCCGGTACTGACCGGTAAAGCTTCTTATCCGGATTTTCGGGAAAGGGCTCAAGGAGTAAATTTTAACTTGATTCCTGCCCGGGAAATTGCGAAGTCACGTAACAATCCCCGGGGAATTAACATGGTTCTTTTAGGATTTTTAGCAAAGAGGCTTACTTTTCCTAAAGAAGCCTGGCTTCAGGAAATCCAAAAGCGCTCTGGAAAGTTTTCGGAAGCTAATATTGCCTGTTTTCAAGCAGGATTTACTTATGGAGCATAGGAAAGAGGGTTTTTCTACCTTCTTTCCTTATTTATTTTTAAAACTATTTTATTCCAAGGAGGAATGCCAAAGTGAAAAAGGAAGTTTTAATTACCATTAGGGGAAGCCAGAGAAATGAGTGGGGGGAAGAAGACACCATTGAGCTTACGACCTTGGGGTATCTTTACAAAAAACCCGACTGCTACTATTTGGTGTACCATGAGTCGGAGGTTTCCGGGATGGAAGGCACTACCACCACCATTAAAATAGAACCATCCCGGGTTACCTTAAACCGAATGGGGAAAAATGAACAGAAGTCGGTGTTTGAGCAGGGTGTTTTCCACGAGTGCATGTATATTACTCCCTTTGGCATGATGAGTTTGGCGGTCCATCCTTCGGAAGTATTTATAGACTTGACAGAAATGGGTGGGACGATTAAGCTTTTATATGAATTAAATTTAGAGCGGCAAAAGGTTTCCGACAACTTTTTGTCCATCGAGGTCAAGGAGGCTTGAAAGTGGAGTATCTTTTACAGAGAATTACGGGGGAGATTGCCGGCAGCTTAAGAAGAGCAGCAGTAAAGGCGGGATATTTGGATGCCGAGGACGAGTTAGCCTTTGAACTGGAAAAACCCAAGGAAAAAGCCCACGGTGATTTAGCCACTAACTTAGCAATGCTTCTTACCAAAAAGGCGCGGAAAAATCCGCGGGAAATCGCAGCGACCTTGCTAGAATACTTAGAGATTCCTGCGGTAGTGGAACGGGTGGAGATTGCCGGTCCGGGATTTATAAACTTTTACTTTAAAAAAGATTGGGTCGTTGCCGTAATTCCGGAAATTTTAAGCTTTGGGGAGAAATACGGACGCTTGGCTATAGGAGCGGGGAAGAGAGTTCAGGTAGAGTTTGTTTCGGCTAATCCCACAGGCCTTCTTCATATGGGTAACGGCCGGGGAGCTGCTCTGGGGGATATCCTTGCCAATATTTTAACGGAAGCGGGTTATGAAGTATCGAGGGAGTATTACATTAACGATGCGGGCAATCAAATTGAAAACTTTAACAAATCGGTGGAGGCCCGGTATTTAGAGCTATTAGGGTATAAGGTGGAATTTCCCGAAGAAGGATACCACGGAGAAGATATTATTGATACAGCGCGCAATATCGTTGCCCGGTTTGGGGACCGTTTTATTCATCTTCCCGAAAAAGAAAGGCAGGAAGCTTTGGGGAAGATTGCTCTGGAAGAAAAGTTACAGTCCATAAAGAAATCTTTGGAAAATTTCGGGGTAAAGTATGATGTCTGGTTTTCCGAAAGATCGCTCCATGAATCCGGCGAAGTAGAAAAAACTGTAAAACTTTTACTGGAGCGGGGTTATTTGTACGAAAAGGATGGAGCTCTCTGGTTTGCTGCTTCGAAATTAGGCGAAGAAAAAGATGAAGTGCTGGTCAGAAAAAATGGTGTGCCGACGTATTATGCGGCGGATATTGCTTACCACAAAAATAAGTTTGACCGGGGCTTTGATCTGGTAATTAACATCTGGGGGGCTGACCATCACGGCCATGTAAGCCGGATGAAAACTGCCCTTAAAGCGTTAGGCTATGATCCGGAACGGCTTATTGTTATCTTAATGCAGTTAGTCCGACTCTTCCAGGGCGGGGAACTGGTGCGGATGTCCAAAAGAACCGGGCAATACATTACGTTAGATGAGCTGGTGGAAGAAGTGGGGGTTGATGCTGCGCGCTACTTCTTTGTCATGCGCAGCCACGATGCCCACCTGGATTTTGACCTGGATTTGGCCAAAGAGAAATCCAACGAAAACCCGGTTTACTATATTCAATATGCCCATGCCCGGATAATGAGTCTTTACCGGCAGTGTAACGAGCAGGGAGTTACTTTACCTCCGGTGGAGGATGTGGATTTAGCAATTCTAAGTAGTGAGGCGGAATTAAACCTTTTACGCCATCTGGCCGAGTTTCCGGTGGAAATAGAAAAATGTGCTACTGCCTTAGCTCCTCATCACCTGGCAAGATACCTCCATGAATTAGCGGGGTATTTCCACACCTTTTACAATAGCTGCCGGGTTTTAGGGGTAGAGGAAAACTTAAGTAAAGCCCGGTTGCTGTTAGTTGAAGCAACCCGGATCGTGCTTAGAAAAGGATTAAAAATGCTGGGCGTTTCAGCTCCGGAGAAAATGTAACTTTTAGCTTGACTTTGGCTCTTTTGGCCGTATAGAATGGAAAAAGTGATTATTTGGTAGTATTGGGAGGATTAAGATGACGAAGTTTATTTTTGTGACCGGAGGAGTAGTTTCGTCACTGGGCAAAGGAATCACCGCAGCATCTTTAGGACGGCTTTTAAAAAGTCGCGGACTTAAAGTAGCAATTCAAAAATTTGACCCGTACATTAACGTTGACCCTGGTACCATGAGTCCGTATCAGCATGGAGAAGTGTTTGTTACCGACGATGGAGCGGAAACCGACCTTGACCTTGGCCATTACGAACGGTTTATCGATATTAATTTAACCAAGAACTCCAACGTCACTACCGGTAAAGTTTACTGGGCGGTAATTAGCAAGGAACGGCGCGGGGATTATCTCGGTGGTACCGTTCAGGTTATCCCGCACATTACCAATGAAATTAAAGAAAGGATATTGAGGGTAGCTAAAGAAAGCAATCCCGATGTGGTGATAACCGAAATTGGCGGTACGGTTGGGGATATTGAATCCCTGCCTTTTTTAGAGGCAATAAGACAGCTAAAAAACGATGTGGGAAAAGACAATGTCCTGTACATTCACGTTACTCTGGTTCCTACTTTAAGGGTAACCGGCGAACTTAAGACCAAACCAACCCAGCACAGCGTCAAGGAATTGCGGAGCATCGGTATTCAACCGGATATAATTGTAGCCCGCTCGGAGCAGCCTTTATCCAGGGAAATCACCGAAAAAATTGCTCTCTTCTGTGATATTGATAAAAATGCCGTAATTCAGGCGGTGGATGCATCTAACATTTACGAGGTTCCTTTAAAGCTAAAAGAAGAAGGTTTGGATGATATTGTTATTAAAAAGTTAGGGCTTACCTGCGGAGAGCCGGATTTGTCGGAATGGGAACAAATCGTCGAGCGGTATAAAAACCCCAAATTTGAAGTAACTATTGGTATAGTTGGGAAGTACGTATCCCTTCCCGATGCTTATTTAAGTGTGGCCGAAGCTTTACGCCACGCCGGGATTTATCATGAAACCCGGGTTAACATCCGCTGGATTGATTCGGAAATGCTGGAAAAAGAGCCGGTGGAAAAATATTTAAGTAACCTTGATGGAATATTGGTTCCCGGAGGCTTTGGCGACCGGGGAGTTGAAGGGAAAATCAAGGCCATTCAGTATGCCCGGGAAAACAAAGTGCCTTATTTGGGCCTGTGTCTTGGCATGCAGACTGCCGTAATTGAGTTTGCCCGAAATGTGGCAGGCCTTAAGGATGCCAATAGCTCTGAATTCAAACCGGATGGTCCCCATTCGGTAATTGACCTTTTGCCGGAACAAAAAGAAGTGGAACAGTTAGGAGGCACCATGCGTTTGGGATTATATCCGTGTAAGCTTGTTCCGGGGACAAAAGCTCATGCTGCTTACGGAGAAGAAATTATTTACGAACGCCACCGGCACCGGTATGAGTTTAACAATGAGTACCGGGAATTATTAACCGGTTTAGGTCTGGTAATAAGTGGTACTTCTCCCGACGGCCGGCTGGTGGAAATAATAGAACTTTCGGACCATCCGTGGTTTGTGGCGACCCAGTTTCACCCCGAATTTAAATCAAGACCCAATAGACCCCATCCGCTTTTCCGGGAGTTTATCGGGGCGAGTTTAAAAACCAATAAATTGTTTTAGGAGATAACCGGCTAACAGTTAGCCGGTAATTTTTTTAAAAAAAGTTAAGACAAAATTCGACATACAATGAAGGAAAATAAAAGTTTATGGCGAAATTACAACCTTCAGGAGGCGGAAAAATTGACAAAACCCTCTATTTTAATCGTAGATGATCAGCCGGGTATCATAAAACTTTTAAAAGATGCGTTAGAGTTAAGAGGTTATGTGGTTTATACGGCAGGGAACACCGGTACTGCTAAAGCTTTGGTTTTGGAGAAAAAACCCCTGCTTTTAATTTTAGATGTAAATCTTGGTGGAGAGAATAGCTTTGTCCTGGCAAGACAGATAAAAGATATCCTGCCGGAAGGGAAAATTATCTTTATTACGGCTTACCAGGAAGAGGAGATTTTAAGGCAAATTCGGGAATTAGGAGGAGAAGTCTTAGTTAAACCTTTTTCTTTAGAAGAGTTATACCGAAAGGTGCAGGCGGTAGTTAGTAGTGATGGACGATGGGAGATATTGTCTAATTGTGACACAAGGAATTTTTAAATTTAAGGCGAACTCTTCCCTTAAACGGGAGGGGTTTTTCTATGGTTGTTTTTCCGGAAAAAGAAGTTACTTTGCGCTGTCCTGCTTGCCAAAAAAATCGGCAGTTAAAAATATCGGTATTTAGCCTGAAAAAAAGGGAAAAAGAAGATTACTTTTGTGCCTGCGGTTTAAAGCTCTTAACGATCAGGCTTTTAAACCTGGAGGAAACGGTTATAAGGTTGTACTTTTATGATGATAGTGAGATAAAAAGCTTTCGCTTAAAAGAGTTTGTAGCTTTAGATTTTTCTTCGGTAACCCCGAAAAATAATGGGCTTAGTTTAAAACCCAGGAGTAGTTACGACCCTCTCAAGGATGAAAACTTTTTAAAAGAGTATTTTGTAGCTCCTGCGGTTATGTATGAATTGTTAAGTCACTTAGAAGGCCTTGACTATCAGGGTAAAATTCAGTGTGAATGTAATAATTTTAAAGGAGAGTTAGAACTTTTTCCCGAGTATTTAATTTTAAGATGCCAGAATTGTCAAAGGGCGAAAATTTTTTGGGCAACTCAGGAAGAAGATGTGCTAAAATTAGGACAGAAGGCTATACTATTAACAACGGTTCCAAAAAAAGAAAAATAATTAAAGGGGGAGATATCTTGGCTTTAGTTACGGTTGCGGAACTTTTAACCAAAGCTTACCGGGAAGGGTATGCGGTTGGTGCTTTTAACTGCAACAATATGGAAATTGTGCAAGCGATCGTAGCTGCTGCGGAAGCGGAAAACAGCCCTGTTATTATTCAGGCCAGTCAGGGAGCTATAAAATATGCGGGTATTGATTATATTGCCGCTTTAAGCCATCAGGCGGCCAAAAATGCCAAAGTACCGGTGGCCCTTCATTTAGACCATGGAACCAGTTTAGAACAGGTTATGGCCTGCATCCGGCACGGGTTTACTTCGGTGATGATTGACGGCTCCAAGTATCCTTTTGCGGAAAACGTGGCCATTACCAAGAAAGTAGTGGAGCTGGCCCATGCGGTAGGAGTTTCGGTAGAGGCGGAGCTTGGTAAAATTGGCGGGACCGAGGACGATATTTCGGTGGACGAGCGGGACGCTTTCTTTACCGACCCGGAGGAAGCCCGGGAGTTTGTTGCGCAGACTGGAGTGGATTCTTTGGCGGTAGCTATTGGTACCGCCCATGGCCGCTATAAGGGAGTGCCAAAACTTGATTTTGAAAGATTGGCAAAAATCCGGGAACTTGTACATATTCCTTTGGTGCTTCACGGTTCGTCCGGTGTCCCCGATGAGGATATCAAAAAAGCCATTTCCCTGGGTGTGGCCAAAGTAAATATCGATACCAACATCCGGGAGGCGTTTGTGGGAAAGATGCGGGAAGTTTTAGAGAAAAATCCCGATGAGATTGACCCGCGGAAAATCTTAGGTCCGGCAAGAGAAGCAGCTATTGAAATTATCCGGGAGAAAATCAGGGTATTTGGTTCTTCCAATAAAGCCTAAGAGGTGTTGTTATGGAAATTTTCTTAGACACCGCCAATATTGAGGAGATAAAAAAGGGAGCAAGTCTGGGAATTATCTCCGGAGTTACTACCAACCCTTCCTTAATTGCCAGGGAAGGCAGGGACTTAAAAGAAGTAGTAATGGAAATCGTAAGCCTTATTGATGGACCGATTTCCGCCGAGGTTATTAGCCTTGATTATGAAGGGATGGTCAGGGAGGCGGAGGAGTTATCAAAACTTCATCCCAATATTACCATAAAAATTCCCATGACCTGGGATGGTATCCGGGCGGTAAAAACCCTTTCCTCAATGGGGATAAAAACTAATGTAACTTTGGTTTTTTCGGCAAACCAGGCCCTGCTTGCGGCCTTAGCCGGAGCTACTTTTGTCAGCCCCTTTGTGGGAAGGCTTGATGATACCGGGCATGACGGCGTTTATTTAATTGAAGAGATTAAAACTATTTATGAAAATTATAACTTTAAGACCAAAATCATAGCGGCAAGTATCCGGCATCCGTTGCACGTGACCCAGGTGGCTAAAGCCGGGGCGGATATTGCAACGGTACCCTTTAAAGTTTTAACCCAAATGTTTGCCCACCCTCAAACCAAGGAAGGTATTGAAAAATTTTTAGCCGACTGGCAAGCTATGAAAAGATAACAAAACGGGCGGAATATTTTCCGCCCGCTCTTCCCTCGTTTTTTCTCGCCTTTTTTGTTTCCCGGAAGAGTTTATTTGAAATTATTTATTAACAGTAACAAAAAATATAAGGGTTAGTATTGTCTACCTATAAAAGGAGGAAGGGTTCTTTTGCTTACCAAGGAACAGCTGGAACAAAAGACCATAAAGGAGCTTTATGCCCTTGCCCGGGAACTGGAATTGCCCGGTTATTACCGTTTGAAGAAGCAGGAGTTAGTGTTTGAATTAGCAAAAGTTTTTGCCCAAAAAGCCAAAGAGCAGGAACAAAAGGAAAGTTTATTGACGGCTTCCGGGGTACTGGAAGTTTTACCCGATGGCTACGGGTTTTTGCGCCCCTTCAAGTTTTTGCCCAGCCAGGACGATATTTACGTTTCACCATCGCAAATAAGAAAATTTGACTTAAGAACCGGCGACCAGGTGTTTGGGGTAATAAGACCTCCCAAGGAAAACGAACGGTATTTTGCCCTGCTGCGGGTGGAGAAGGTAAACGGTAAGGAGCCCGAAACTTCCCCCGAAAGGCTCCACTTTGATGCGTTAACTCCCCTGTATCCCCAGGATCGGCTGTATTTGGAGACAGCGCCCGATGAGGTATCGGCCCGGCTGATTGATTTGATTGCGCCGATAGGCAAAGGACAGAGGGGGTTAATCGTTGCTCCACCCAAAGCCGGAAAAACAGTTTTGTTAAAGCAGATTGCCAACAGTTTAATTAAAAATTATCCCGATCTTTACCTTATTGTCCTTCTAATTGATGAACGGCCGGAAGAGGTTACCGATATTGAACGGTCGGTCAAAGGGGAAGTGGTAAGTTCAACTTTTGATGAGCATCCGGAAAACCACGTTAAGGTAGCGGAAATGGTTCTGGAGCGGGCCAAGAGGCTTGTGGAACATAAATACGATGTGGTTATCTTATTGGACAGTATCACGCGGTTAGCCCGGGCCTATAACCTGGTTATTCCGCCCAGCGGCCGGACGCTATCCGGAGGGGTGGACCCGGCGGCCCTTTATAAACCCAAGTGGTTTTTTGGGGCTGCCCGGAATATTGAAGAAGGGGGAAGCCTGACCATACTGGCGACGGCCCTGGTGGAAACGGGTAGCCGGATGGATGATGTTATTTTTGAAGAGTTTAAAGGTACCGGTAATATGGAACTAATTTTAGATAGAAAATTAGCAGAAAGGCGAATTTTCCCGGCGGTGGACGTTCAGCGCTCCGGCACCAGAAAAGAAGAGCTTTTGTTTACTCCGGAAGAGTTGGAGTTTGCCTGGAAGCTTCGAAATGAACTTTCAAACCTTACTTCCCAGGATGCAGCGGAATACTTAATTAATCTTATTAAAAAGACCAAGAGCAATGAAGAACTAATCGAACGCTATTTAAGGAAGAGTAGGTCATGAGAATAGTAGTTGCCCGGGAAAATGGCGAGTTTTTTGATTATCCCCTGCAGCCTGCCGGGCGCACGGGGAATTTCTTTACCCCCATTGAAAAGTCGGAATTAATTAAGCTTCCCCGGGGGGCAACGTTAGTTTTAATACCGGGAAGTAAAGCCCTGGGATTTGACAAAAAGGGGGAACTCCGAAAAACCGAATACTTAGCGGTGGCTGCTCTCCTGCCCCAGGGGTATACCCGGCTATTTCTTCCGGCCTATATTAAAGAAAACGCTGAACGGTTGCCCCTTTTTGGTTATACCGCGGTGGTGGCGTATCGTGGAGAGCTTTATGCGGCAGCGGCAAAAACCGATGACGAATTCCGCTGGGCACCGGAAAATTATGATTTACCTGAGTTAAACGCTAAAATAAAAGAGGCAAAAGCCCTTTTTCCCGAAAACCGGTTAGTACGTCATCTGGAAAACTGTGCTGTAAATTACCGCTGCTTTACCGCCCAGAACCTTTTTTACCGCCGCTGGGAAGGCGGGATTCCGGTATCGCCCGCCTGTAATGCCCGCTGCCTGGGGTGTATTAGCCTGCAGCCAGCCGATTGCTGCCCCTCTCCTCAGGAGCGAATTAAATTTGTACCTTCAATAGATGAAGTAGCTTCCCTGATGACCTATCACCTCACGGGAGCCGGAAGGGAAGGCATTGTAAGTTTTGGGCAGGGATGTGAAGGGGAACCGTCGTTGCAGGCTGGCCTGATAGCCAGAGCAATTATGGAGACAAGGCGAGAAGTTAAAAGCGGAACCATTAATATCAATACTAACGGCGGGAATTTTCCGGGTTTAAAGGAAATTATCGATGCCGGCGTTGATAGCCTGCGGGTAAGTATCATTAGTGCCCGGGAAGAAATTTATGAAAGCTATTACCAGCCGGTAAACTATAACCTGGAGCAGGTGAAAAGAACCATCAAATATGCTAAAGAAAAAGACAAGTTTGTAGCGTTGAACTACCTGGTGTTTCCGGGACTTTCTGATACTGAAGAAGAGTATGATGCTCTGAAATATCTACTCCGGGAGTGCCGACCGGATATGGTACAGTTTAGAAATTTAAACATCGACCCGGATTATTTGGGAACTGGTATAGTTTTTCCTTCTAAACCTTTTGGACTGCAAAACCTGATTTTGCGGCTTAAAGCTGATTTTCCCGGGCTTATCCTGGGGAATTACTCCCGTCCCGTAAATAGGGAAGAAAACACTACCTAAAAAAGTTTTGCCCCATTGCCAAAAATTTTACGGAATGGGGCTTTTTAATTTTACAACAAATGTCTTAATATTACCAGCGAGGTGATACCAAGGACAATACTTAAAATTGCATTTTTACCTATCAATAAGGAAGCAACGGTAATTAAGCTGGCACCGATATAAGGATTGGTGAAACTTACATCCAATTTTCCCTGAGGGGCAAAGATACCCGGAAAAATTAAAGTTGCCAGAATGGCTACCGGGATATATTTTAAAGCCCGCTGGATAATCGTGGGGAGGTTTTTATTGGTAAAAAGTACGAGAAAACTTACTCTTGTTAAATAGGTTACCACTGCCATTAGTAAAATCAAAAGTATGTTCTCTATTTTCATGGGGCGGTACTCCTTTTTTCTGTTAATAATTCCAGGATAGTTCCCAATACCGTGGCAGTTCCTGTTGCTAAAATAATGTACCATTTGCCGGGGATTAAAAGGTATCCGGCTATTGCCAAGATTCCGGCAATTAAGAAAACTATTAAAATTTGCCACGACTTAATTTGTCCGATAACAATACTTAAAAAAGTAGCGGGCATAGCAAAATCCAGGCCCCAGGACAAAGGGTCTTTAATTAAAGTTCCCAGTAAGGCGCCGGCAAGAGAACTAATTAGCCAGGAAAAATAAATACCCGCTTCGGAACCTAACATAAAATAGGGGTTACCTTTATAACTACCTTCCTGTTGGTAGTGACCGATGGTAGTTCCGTAAACTTCGTCGGTTAAACCGAAGGCAAGCAGGTAAAGCCATTTGGCATTCAATTTATTTAAAAAGGGCGCTAAAGACAGGCCCATGAGCAGATGTCTTAAATTAATCAGTAAAGTTGAAAGGACGATAAAACCAATTCCAACCCCCTCTTTAATCATACCAACGGCCATAAATTGAGCGGAACCGGCAAAAACCAAAAGAGACATCAGGAGGGTTTCCCCCAGGGATAGTTTTGCTTGCGTAGCCATTATCCCGTAGGCTAAACCAAAGGGTATGAGACCTAACATAAAAGGGGTGGTTTTTTTAAGACCGAGCAAGAAGGCTTTTAAGTCCACCGGGGATTTCATTACTCCTTTCTAATTCAACTTAAAAAAATTTTGCCATAATTTTCGTAAATTGACAAGGAGAAAGTAACAAATTGTCGAAATAGTAAGGAATAGCTTGACAGTAAAATAAACAATTCAGTAAAGTAATTAGCAAGATAATTTATTAGTATTAATAATAAATTGCAGTAGGAAGGTAAAGATTTCGGTACGGGATGCAAGTAACCTTTTACTTCTGAAATTTGGCAAATAGGGGGATGACCTATGGAAGACAGCGTTCTTTTGAGCCGTTACCAGGAAACCTTAAGTTTTTTGAATTTAACGGCGGAAGACCTGCAATTAATGGCCGAATTTAAAGAGTTATTTATCCAAAAAGCTCAGGAGTTTGTCAATAAATTTTATCAACATTTAACTAAATTTCCATATTTACAGGAATTAATTAAAAAACACAGTACCGTTGAGAAGTTATCCAAAACCCAGGCGGAGTATTTTATTTCATTAACCTCGGAGAAGATTGATGCTGATTATATTAAAAACCGCCTGGCAGTCGGGAAAAAACATATGGAAATTGCCCTTTACCCCAACTGGTATATAGGGGCATACCGTTTATATTACGAAGTTGTCGGGGAATTGGTAGCCCGGAAATATTCTCCCGGCACGGAGTTGTATTTTAAGGCGGTAAATGCTTTTTACAAACGAATTAATTTTGATATCCAACTGGCGATCGAAAATTATATTGCCGAGCAATTAAAATACTTGGCAGCGATTCAAGAGCAGGTAGCGGATGCTGCCGGCTTTATTTCCTCGATTGCCACAAAAACAAATATTTTAGCCTTGAATGCGTCAATTGAAGCGGGAAGAGCGGGGGAACACGGCCGGGCTTTCGGCGTAGTGGCCCAGGAAGTGCGCAAACTGGCTCAGGAGTCTTCCAAAGTTGCTAAAGAAATAACGGAAATGATTAAACATAATATGGAGGAAATAGAAAAAATTCGCCGGCAGAATAGCGGGATGATGTAAGATGGTTACTTTCAATCGTTTTAATTTTATAAAAAATATGTCCAAAGCGTTAGATTTAAGTATGGAGGGGTTGCAGGACCATCATCGGCGGGTGGCTTACATTGCTTACCGTTTGGGAGAAAGGTACAATTTAACGCCAACACAAAAGCGGGATTTGGTGTATTTGGGCTTAATTCATGATATAGGAATTTTAAGATGGGATGCCAATGATGAAAGAATCCGGCAAATAGCGGAAAATGAGTTTGAACATTGCCGGCGGGGGGCACTTATTTTAAAAAATTCTTATTTCGACCATTATGCCAGGTATATTTTCAGTCACCACGACCATTATGTCGGAAAAAACCCGTCGGGTCTTACGGGAGAAGAAATACCCTTACTTTGCAGGGTGTTGTTTTTGGCCGATAGAATAGCGGTGAATTTTAATCCTGAAAGCTGTATCCTGGAAAAGGTGAAATATTGGCGGGAATACTTTACTAAGCGAAAAATTTTTGATCCCCGTCTTTTAGAGGTGTTTTTTGAACTAGCGGAAGCGGAAGAATTTTGGCTAACCCTGGGCGATAGCGATATTTTAAATCAACGCTTGGAGGAAATTGGTTATGCAGAAGAACTAATAAATTTACCGGATATGATTGGTTTAGCGGAATTATTTGCTAAGCTTGTAGACCATAAGTCCCGGTTTACTTTTTTCCATTCGCAGTTAGTAGGGGAAATTGCGGAATATTTAGGAAAAGTTTTAAATTTTGGCCAAGAGGATGTTAGCTTTCTTAAAATAGCCGGACTTTTACATGATATAGGTAAAATGTCCGTTCCCGAAAGTATTTTGGAAAAACCCGGGGACCTTACCGAAGAAGAGTTTTTGTGTATGAAGAAACATAGTTTTTACACTTACTATCTTTTAAACGGGGTGTTTCCGGAAAAAATAGTAAAAGTGGCCGCCTATCATCACGAAAAACTTGATGGCTCGGGATATCCCTTTAAGAAAAAAGGCGAGGAATTGGGCTTTGAGGAGCGTTTGCTGGCGGTTATCGATATTTTTGTTGCTCTTTTGGAAGAGCGGCCGTACCGCAAAGGGCTTGACTACCGGGAGATTAAAGGTATTATGGAAGAGATGGGACAAAAAAATAAAATTGATAGGGAATTAGTGCGGGTTGTCCTGGATAATTACCCGGAGTTACAGGCGATAAAGAAAAAACTTAGTGAAGCCTGAAAAAAGTTTTTTTGGCAGCAATCTCCTTTTTTCCGGGGAAAGCTAAACACAAAAGACTTGACGAAAGGGGTTATCCGTTTAAAATTAAAGGGGAAGGTCTGACATAATTGCCAAAGAGTGGGGCGGTAAACGAAAATTAAAAGAAAGGGGGAAGCGGTTTTAAAAACCGCTTTGGGAAATGAACGCCAGCCGTACTGCTGAATTAAATATAAGGTTGACCGAATTTGAAGTACCGCCTGTTCAGGATTTTCTGGTCATAGGAAAACGGGCTCCAATTGGTATTGAAGCTTTTGGCAAAATGGTTGAATTTATTTCCCCCAACCAGTATAAGGCTATTCGGCTGAATCACGAAAAATTTGAAGGGATAATTATTAGAAAAAATTTCCTCAATGTAATGGAGGAAGAGTTATTGATATCGGCAATCTTAGTAGAAGTGGATGCCATTTCCGATGAAAGTTCCATTTTCAAGGGAAGTTTAAACATAATGCTTAATATCAAAAAGGAGATTGAAATATGATTAAACAAGTACGGGAAGTAATGACCAGAAATCCGGTAACCATTGAGCCGTACAGGAGCTTATGGGATGCCAAGGAACTTATGCGTTCGCAAAGGATTGGCGGGCTACCGGTGGTAGAAAATGAAAAGCTAATAGGCATAATCACTTCAAAGGATTTAATATTTTATCCGGAAAATCGGCTGGTTATTGACGCCATGACCGAAGAGCCGGTGGTCATTGAAGAAAAAGCATATTTATTTGACGCATATCAAAAAATGCTGGAAAATAACATCGAAAGGCTTCCGGTAATAGATGAGTCCGGTGCGCTTACGGGTATTATAACGAGGAAGGTAATTGAACGGTATATTGGGTCTTATATAGATTCGATGACCGGGTTACCCAAAAAAGAGTATGCTATCTATAAATGTCTTAAATTATTGGAGCGGGGAAATTCTTGTACGGTGGCTTTTATCGATTTAAATAATTTTGGGGAATTAAATAAGCGTTACGGGCATGTAGTAGGTGACCAAATTTTATTAAAAGTTTCTGGAATATTAAAACAGTTAGGGGAAGATGTTACCGCTGCCCGCTACGGTGGAGATGAATTTATTTTAATCCTGCCCTATGACGAAGTAAAAACAATTAACCTTGTGGATAAACTGTTATTTCTTCTGGAAAATGATAAATGGCCCTATGATTTAAAGGTCCAGTGTGCGGTGGGAGTAAAGGAGATTAGACTTAAAGAAAAAGTCGATATTATCGAAGAAGTTTTTGCCAGTATCAACGAAGCAAGCTTAAAATGTATAGATAGGAAAAAGGAGATTAAAACATGATATTTGTTGACATGATTAACATCCTTTGCTAAAGTAAGATAAAGAAATTTTAAAAAAGCACCTCTTCCAGAACAGGGGAGGTTTTCTTTTTGAGAAAATAAGAATCAGGAGGAGATTTTATGACAAGACGCCTTTTTACCTCAGAGTCGGTTACCGAAGGACACCCCGATAAAATTGCCGACCAGATTTCCGATGCGGTGTTAGATGCTATCCTTGCCCAGGACCCTCAGGCCCGGGTGGCGTGTGAAACGGCAGTGACCACCGGCTTGGTCTTGGTTATTGGCGAGATTACTACCAGCTGTTATGTGGATATTCCCAAAGTTGTGCGGGAGACAATCCGGGAGATTGGTTATACCCGGGCAAAATACGGATTTGACGGTGATACCTGTGCCGTTATCACTTCCATAGATGAGCAGTCTCCGGATATTGCTTTAGGGGTTAACCGGGCCTTAGAAGCCAAGACCGGAGAAATGACTGACGATGAAATTGAAGCCATTGGTGCCGGCGATCAGGGTATGATGTTTGGTTATGCAACCAACGAAACCCCGGAACTTATGCCGATGCCCATTTCCTTAGCTCACCGGCTTGCCCGGAGACTGGCGGAAGTCAGGAAATCCAGGCTTTTACCGTATCTTCGTCCCGATGGGAAAACCCAGGTAACGGTAGAGTATGATGGTGATAAGCCTGTACGGGTTGATACCATTGTCGTTTCAACCCAGCATCATCCCGATGTATCCCAGGAGGAAATTCGTAAGGATATTATCGAACATGTGGTAAAACCGGTTATTCCGGAGCATCTTTTAGATGAAAACACCCGGTATTTTGTGAATCCCACCGGCCGTTTTGTAATTGGTGGACCTCAAGGCGATGCCGGACTTACCGGGCGGAAAATCATTGTGGATACTTACGGTGGTATGGCCCGCCACGGTGGTGGAGCCTTTTCCGGTAAAGACCCCACCAAAGTGGACCGTTCTGCCGCTTATGCTGCCCGGTATGTGGCGAAAAACATTGTGGCCGCAGGTATCGCCGATAAGATAGAAATCCAGCTGGCTTACGCCATTGGGGTGGCCAAGCCCGTCTCTATCATGGTGGATACCTTTGGCACCGGCAAAATTGCCGATGAAAAGATTGTAGAGCTCATTAAAAAGCACTTTGATTTACGTCCGGCAGGAATAATCCGGATGTTGGATTTACGGCGGCCGATTTACAAGCAAACTGCTGCCTACGGCCATTTTGGTCGTACCGATATCGATCTCCCCTGGGAAAGAATTGATAAAGCAGAAATTTTAAGAATGGAAGCTGGACTTTAAACAGAACCCTGGGCCAGATTAACTGGCCAGGGTTTTAACTTTTTTAACCCCTTTAGCATACGGTATAAGGGGGGTGGCAGAGGTGATGGAGGCAATCCTGGCTGGATTTTTTGTCTACGGGGTGATTTCAGCCCTTCTGGTAATTTGGGAAGCTTTAAACTTTCGCAAGAAACAAAACTTATGGCTGGTGGTAAACGATTTAAAGGGGCTTTCGGAGGCGGAAAAACTTTTGGATTTTTTAAAAGAGCGAATTCCCGGGACAATAGAGACCAAAGTTGTAGATTTAACCGGTACGCTAATTTCTTCGCGTTTTCAGGTAATTAACGGGCTTCCGGAGGAAATTCAGAGGGAAAACTATATTATCTTTTTTTAAAATATATGGCAGGAAAAACCAAAAAATTGTCGAAAAATTACAGCATGCACAAGGTTAATTATTGGCAGATTTGGCGGGTAATAGTTTCATTAGCGGGATTTATTCTAACGGTATTTTACCTTTTAAAAGGCAGCATTCAGCCGCCGGGGGCTTTTTTTGCCCTTCTTACGGTTAGTTTTATTTTAGAACTTACCGCCATAGAGATTTGTGGTTCCAAAATTAAGGGGTCTTATGTTTTTTACCTGGTTACCCTGCTACTAAAGGGAAAAGGTTTTGCTGTAGTATTAAGTTTTCTTGCAGGATTATTAGCTTCCTTTTTAACTAAAGAGGAAAAAACTTTTCCGGGATATTTTTTTGAAGGAGCAAAAAACAGCCTGGGCATTTTACTGGGAAGTCATTTGGCCGGGTACCTACCCGGAGGAGAGTTTTTTCTTGCGCTAATCTATACCGCAGGTTTTATTCTGGTTGATGCAGTTTTTATGATTTTAAGAGCTTTCTTTGGAGAAAATGCGGGGTCCACTAAAGAAGAAATTTTTTATTACGGTTTAAACTGTTTTCTCACCTTTACCGCTGGAGTATTGCTTACCGAGGCAATTAAGAAAAATTTCTATCAAGCACTTTTTCTTGGACTTTTACTTACCGAAGCTTTTTATCTGGTGATAAAAATAAACCAAAAGCTTTTAAACCAAAGCCTCGACTACGTAACTTTGTGGAATATTTCCCGAACCTTTCACCGCCTGGAAACTCCCGATGATATGTTAAAAGCAATGTTACAGGAATTAAAAAATACTTTTTCCTACCATACCGGGGTCATTTATACTTATTCCGAATCCCTGAGAAAATATATTCCCCGCTATTTAAACACCGATTTTCCCGAACTTCCGGGACCGGAGTTTCATAATACCCTGCTTTCCGAGATGGGAAATAGAAAAACTGCTGCTTTAATAAAACACCCGCAATTAGGGAGTATTGCGGTGGTACCGTTGCAAAACCGCAGGGATGTCTTTGGTTACCTGGTAATAGTGGCCCCAAAAGGGCAGAACTATTCCCATAGTCAGCTCAGGCGTCTTGAAAATATTTCGGGACAGGTGGCCCTGGCGGTTTATAACGGCTACTTGTATTTACGTTTAAAGGAGCTTGCCCAGAAAGATGAGTTAACCGGCTTATATAACCGGCGTTACTTCTTGGAAAGGCTTAATGAGGAGCATTTACGTTCCCGCAGGCATAAATTAAATTACACCATTGTTCTTTTAGATATAGATTATTTTAAAAAGATAAACGATACTTACGGTCACGACTGTGGAGATTTGGTTTTAAACGATTTTGGGCGGTTTTTAAAAGATACCCTCCGGCGGACCGATTTAAGTGCCCGCTACGGTGGGGAGGAGTTTGTTGTTTTGCTACCCCAGACCGGGAAAAAGGAAGCCTATCTCTTAGCGGAACGCTTGCGGGAGAAAGTTAAAGAGCGGGTTTTAATTTTTCAAGGGCAAAAGGTCAAATATACCGTTAGCATGGGACTGGCTGCTTATCCGGAGGATGCTGAAGAGTATCGGGAACTGTTAAGCTTAGCCGATAAAGCTTTGTATCAAGCGAAAAACCGGGGCAGGGATAAAGTGGTAATGGTAAATAATTTTTAGGGATTAAGTATAATTATTTAAAAATTTGGCAATATTACTACCGTAAAATAAAAAAATGGAGGTAGTAATATGCTGAGTTTACTGGAAAAAACAAGACTCTTAAACCGCTTTATCCAGCGGAGCCCCCAACGTCCGGAACCCTTTATGGAACTGGCGGAAATGCTTGGGGATATTTCAAACGCCAGTGTTTACATTATCGGCCGGAGAAAGATACTGGGGTATTATGAACGTCTGGATCTGGTAGGGCTGGTAATTTACGGACGGGATTTAGAAGCGCGCCAGGTAGAGCAGGATTTTCAGGATTGGCTGTTTTCTTTCAATCAAACGGATCATAACATTAAAGGGGAAGATGGGCTTACTTATACCGTTGTACCGGTTTTTGGCGGTGGTGAACGGCAGGGAACGATTTTACTGGTCAAAAAGGGACAGGAAGAGTTTAACGCTCAGGACTTAATTTTGTACGAGTACGCTGCAACCGTGGTGGGTTTGGAAATTCTAAGGCTAAACAGCGAAAAAATGGAAGAAGAAGCCAGGAAAAAAGCTGCGGTTCGCTTAGCGTTAGATGCCCTTTCTTATTCGGAGCTGGAAGCGGTGAAAAAGATTTTTAGCGAACTTGATGGAGTGGAAGGCTTTGTGGTGGCAAGTAAGCTTGCGGAACAATATCACCTTACCCGTTCGGTAATTGTGAATGCTTTAAGAAAATTAGAAAGCGCGGGTGTGATTGATTCCAGGTCTTTGGGAATGAAAGGAACTTACATTCGGATTTTAAACGATTATTTCCTGGATAAGTTGGAAATTGCCCAGCAAAACTAAGAAGGGTGGTAAGTGGTAGGTGGTGGGTGGTCGGTCGTCGGTAAAAAAATTATATCTTATCACCTACGACAAACCACATACCACTATTTTTGGAGGTTGGAAATTAGAAGTTGGAGATTAGAAAACAAAAAATAATAATTTTAACGCAAAAATCAGTAGTTGTCAAAGGCCGCCTTGGCAAAAGGCGGTTTTTTTCTTTTTAGAGGCTTTTTGCTATTCTTTTCCCGGCGCTAAAAACGAAAAGCCCGGGCTTTAACCAAAGGGGGCTTTTTATGGATCGGTTTTTAGAAAAGTGGCAGAAAGCAAGAAAAAGCCGGGAAGGGATGGAAGAACTTCTTAATTACCTGCGTCCACTCATTAAAAAGGCAGCTCAACGTTATCGCAATCCCTATCTAACCGAGGAAGACCTTATGCAGGAAGGGATGATTGCGGTAATCGAAAGTGTTTACCGCTTTGACCCCGAGCGGGGGGTTTATTTTTTAAAGTACGTCCGGGAGATGGTGTATGGTAGGATTTATTCCCTGTTGCGGGCGGAAAAGGCCAGAAGGGGTAAGGAAGTGCCGTTAGAGGAATACCATATTGAGGTGCAGCATTTTGCCGAGGAACTGCCGACGATTAACTTTCCTCCGGGGGTTTTAACGCCCCGCCAGGAAAGCTTGATAACTTTAAAATACGAACGGGGAATTTCCCTGAGTGAAGTGGCGAAGATTTTAAAAATTACCCCGGCCGGTGCCTATGATTTGGAAAAACGGGCTCTTAATAAATTAAAAAAATACTACCTCTCCTTAAAAACCAAATAAATGGACTGCACTTTTTTTGATGTCAGCCGGCTGAACGCTAATAGAAGGGAGGAATTTTTATGGCGGTGATTGCCAACAAGGTGGACACGGTATTGCGGCTTAAGTTAATTACGGGGGATGACGGAAGCGGGAATCCGGTTTATGCTTTTCGGAGTTACAATAACATAAAGCCTGCGGCCAACAATGAAGACCTGTACGCGGTGGCGGTGGCCTTAGCCGAACTTACCGGTTTACCGCTTAACGGGGTTTTCCGAAACGATACCGAACTTCTGTATAACGTTCAAACGGGGGGTTAAAGCATGAAAGTCCTTGAGATGATTTTTACCAATCAGCAGGGGAAAAACGTGACGATTCGGGTGCGAGAACCAAAGGAAGGACTTACCAAGGCGGAAGTTGATGCGGTGATGAACTTAATTGTTACGAAAAACATTTTTACTTCCAATGGTGGAGACCTGGTGGCAGTTAAAGGCTCGCGGATTGTGGACCGAATTGTAACCGAATTTTAAAGAAAAAGCCGTGGCTTAAGCCACGGCTTTTTTAAAAAGGGGGTTTTAAAATGGATTTTTTTAGCCAACTTGCCAACTATAGCTTTCCCATGGCAGTAGCGGCTTTTTTACTGGTAAGGATTGAGGGAAAGTTAGATGAACTTAATAAATCGTTAACCGAATTAACCCGGGTGATTGCCGGTAAGGAGCTGTCTTAAGGCTAAAGTCATGCGGGGAACATCAATTTTCATCGGGCAGCGCTCCTGACAGCGGCCGCATCTAAGGCAAACGTAGGCCAGGGGTGCTGCTTTTTCTATACCTCCCGCTACAAAGGCTGTCCAAATTGAGCCGATACCGCCTAAATACTTGTAGCCGTAATAGCCGGCGGTTAAAGAAAAGACCGGGCATTCATAAAGACAACCGCCACAGCGCAGACACAACAATGCTTCTTTAAAAGTTTCGTTTTGGGATAGAGAAAGGCGGCCGTTATCGAGAAAGATTACGTGAAGTTCTTTCGGGCCATGGGCTCCGTAAGTGGTAACCTTTTCGATGTCACCGGTTTTACTGGGACCGCTAATGATATTAACGTAGGACGGTACCGTATACTGGGCATAACGCCAGGTAACTTCTGCCGTCTTAAAAGCGTCGTCTAACGTCGGGACAAGTTTTTCCAAGCCAACGATGACGATGTGCACCGGAGGGGCACCGGTGGCCAGGCGGCCGTTACCTTCGTTTTCAATGATAAAAATTGAACCGGTATCGGCAGCGACAATGTTTGCACCGCTTATCCCGATATCAGCTTTAAAATACTTCTCGCGCATGAACTCCCTGACGGCTGCTACTTCTGCGGCAATCTCGGGAGGGATTTCTTTTTCAAAAAAAGCGGAAAAAAGCTTTGCCACTTCTTCCCGGGGAATATGAATGGCCGGGGAGAGGATGTGCATTGGCCGGTCATTTCTGAGCTGCTGGATAAACTCTCCCAGGTCCGTTTCCCAAAGGGTATTTCCTCTCTCTTCTAAATGTTCTCTTAAACCGATTTCTTCACCTACCATCGATTTTACCTTGACGATTAATTTCCCGGTGCCAACAATTTCGGAAACAATTTTTAACGCCTCACTGCCATCTTTGGCTAAATAAGCTTTTCCGTGATTTTCTTCGATGCTTTTAGCGGCTTTTTCGTAAAGATCTTGTAAGTTGGATAATGCTTGAAGTTTAATTTCTCTTACTTCATAAGCCCGTTCTACCGTGTGGGGAAAGCGGCTTAAAGCTTTATTTACGTTTTCCCGGTAGGATTTTACTGCCCGGCTTAAAGCTAAGTTAATATTGGGGTTGTTAGCTGCCTTAACTAAGGTTTCTGCTAAGGCGGCTAAATCTTTTTCCAGGTCTACCATTGAGCTCACCTTCTTTAAATAAGAATTTCGGTTAAATCTTTTACCGGAAGATTAGCGTATTGCGAAAGGTTAAAATAACAATAAGGACAGGCGGTAACTATTTCTTCACCACCGCTTTTTTCAAGTTCATGAACTCGTTGTTTGGCCAATGCTTCCGCCAGTTCCGGAAATAAAAGCTTGGTAGCACCGCCACAGCAAGTAGTAAATTTACCGCTTTGGGGAAGATCTATTACTTCGCCGTTACCGCTCTTCTTTATAACTTCCCTGATTTCGGTAAATACATCGAGCTCCCGGGCTAACCGGCAGGGATCGTGGATGACGATTTTTTTCCTGGGCCCTTTGGGGGAAAGTTTAGCAAAATTGGCTGCTAAAAATTCCGGCATAGTATAAACTTCAAAGGGAAAGTCAACGAACTCAGGATAGACTTCCCGCAACATTTCGGCGGCATGGGGAGATGCAACTATTATCTTTTTTACTCCCCGGCTTTTAAAAATTCCGGTGAGTTTCCGGGCAATTTCCCGAACGTCATTAAGGTAACCGTACTCATATAAAAGAGCCCCAGCGTACAGCTCTTCTTCTCCTAAATACTGGGGAGTAATGCCCATGGAGTTTAAAAGCTGGACGTGTTTACGGAGTATATTAGCGGTTTTATCGCGGTCCTTGGCTAAGATTCCGGCGTAAACTTTTTCGGGGTTAAAGCCAAACTTATCCACTAAATTTCTTAGACCAAAAAGGATTTTTTTACCCGAACCTAACTGGTTCATGGTTTTAAGAGCTTTTACCAGACTATCAATGTAAGGGAGCATCTGGTATTCGGTGCCGGTATAAAAAAGATATTCACTGTCAGTGGAAAAGTTAAGTCCTTCGGCCCACGAAGTAAGTTCTCGCCCTTTTAACCCCAGAGGATTTTTGTATTTGAGGATGTTCTGGCGAACCAGTTCAATGGTGGCCGGGGGGGTTATTGAAATTTCTAACATAAAAATCCCTTCCTTTATTCTTGTGCTCAACTCTATTAAAGGAGTTAACTCCAAAAAATGTCAATAAAATTGGAAATTGTGTTATGTATACTTTTTAACGGTGGTCGGTGGTTGGTGGTCAGTGGTCAGCAAAATAATAAAAAAAATCATACCTTTTTACGGCGGAAGGAGGAAATGGGAAGAAAAGAAAGAAAAAAGTAAGGGGTGAGGAAAATGAACTACCTGGATGTTTTAAGGCTTACGGTTTTAGCCGGAGAAATAATGATTAAAAGCGGAGCGGAAATTTACCGCACGGAAGATGTAATGGACCGGATTGCTAAAAATTACGGGGTAAAACGCGTGGAAAGCTTTGTGACTCCAACCGGCATTTTATGCGCCATCGAAACCGACGATGGACAGGTTTTTACTACCGTTAGGCGGATAGAAAGCCGGGGTTTTAATTTAACGAAAATTGATAAAGTTAATGATTTTTCCCGCCGACTTGCCAGACGGCATATTCCTGTGGAGGAAGGCATAGCCGAACTCACTAAAGTAGCCCACGAAAAGAGTGAATATTCCTGGTGGGTAAAAGTCTTGGCAGCAGGTTTAGGGGCTTTCTTTGCGACGGGTTTAATTGGTGGCACGGTGGTAGAAATGATTATTTCTTTGATTATTGCGTTACTGGTAAGGGGTTTTGTCATGGTAATTCCGGACCTTGGCTTATTTCCCTTTTTCCTTGATTTAGTGGGAGGCTTTCTTTCTACTTTGCTGGTAGTAGCAATTTCTAAGTTTTATCCCATTTCCTTAGGGGTTACCGTGGTAGGAAGTATCATGCCCTTTATTCCGGGGATGAGCATTACTAATTCCATCCGGGATGCTATTGCCGGGGACTTCTTGGCCAGTCAGGCCCGGGGGCTTGAAGCGTTTTTAAGGGTTATTGCGTTAGCGGTAAGTGCTGCGGTGGTTTTAGCTTTTCTAACATAGAAATGGGGTAGGGAAGATGAACGTTTTGTATGCTTTTTTTCTTTCTTTTACCTTTGGAATTTTATTTAATGCGCCGATGGAAAGCCTCTTTTACGGAGGAGTAACGGGAGCCGGAGGTTATCTTGTTTATACGATTGCGGGCAAAACCCCTTTTGCCGGAGTATTTCTTGGTTCCCTTACCGTGGGTGTCCTTTCGGAAATTTTGGCCCGTCTCAAGAAAAAGCCAACCATAATCTTTACCACTACCGGCCTTATACCGCTGGTACCGGGGAAGCTTGCTTACGATACTATCACTGCTTTTATCCGGGAGGATTTTAGCTTAGGGGTGAGTTTGGGGTTACAAACGTTTTTTAGTGCCGGGGCTATTGCTTTGGGGATAGCCATTACTTCTTCGGTAATGCGGCTTTATAAAAAAGTAACGCAAAGGAAACAGCGATGTTTTTAGATTTTTTTTACCCCAAGCCTAAGGTTTGTCCCCTCTGTCAAAAGCCAATGCCCCAAAGGGAGTTTTGTAAAAGCTGCCGGGAATTTATGCAAAAAACCCGCTTTATGTGTCAAATCTGCGGTCGAATTTTACCGGTAGAAGTACCGCTTTGTTCTGATTGCCGGAAAAATTTGTTTAGTTTTACCAAAGCCTCCGGTCTTCTTCCCTATACCGGTCCGGTAAAAAAAAGTATGGCTTTGTTTAAGTATAAAAATAAAAGGTACATCTGGGATGAGCTTTATGACCTTTTAGCAGAACACTGCCGTAAAAACCTGGGGGAGGAATTTGATTTAATTATTCCGGTTCCCCTTTATCAGAGAAAATTAAAGGAGAGGGGTTACAACCAGGCGGAGATTTTAGCTAAAAACCTGGCCCGCCGGCTAAAATTACCCTTGGGCCGCGACATCCTTATCAAGATTAAAGACACCCCGCCCCAGGCTAAACTTGGATATTTTGATCGGAAAAAAAACCTTAAAGGAAACTTTGCGGTAAAGGAAAGGTTTACCGGCAGGGAAAAGATTCTTTTGGTTGATGATGTTTTTACTACCGGGGCTACCGCTCAGGAATGTACCCGGACTTTGCTTCTGGCAGGAGCTGACAAAGTTTATGTTATTACCATGGCAACTGCTGTAAAAAAATAGCATTGTAGCAAAGATTATGCCAAAAAAAATTTTGAAAATTCATTTGCCAATAACTTATCCACAACAAAACCCCCGATTTTGGTAGTTATCAACAGAGTTATCCACAATATCAACAATTTTGCTTTTCCACAAAAAATTTTTTTCCAACTTTTTTCGACAGATAAATTTATCATTGACAAAACATCGTTAAAATGCTATTCTCAATACAAAGAACGTGAGTCGCTTGGGGCTTGCGTTTAGTAAAAAGTTTTAAGGAGGAATTGGTTTCATGCAAGGCAAAGTTAAATGGTTTGATCCCAAAAAAGGGTACGGTTTCATTGAGAGAGAGGATGGCGGCGACGTATTTGTCCACTTCTCGGCCATCCAGGAAAAGGGATTTAAGACCCTCGAAGAAGGTCAAAGGGTGGAGTTTGAAATTGTGGAGGGTGCCCGCGGGCCACAAGCGGCAAATGTCGTAAAATTATAAGGGCATTAAACCCCAGGGATATTCTCTGGGGTTTTTTAGTAATTATAATGTGTGGAGCTGGTTTTAAAGGTTGCAGGTTAAAATAATAAAAAAAGGGGGTATTTCCATGAATGTTCAAGTGCGGGGTAAAAATATCGAGGTCACTCCTGCATTAAAGGAGTACGCGGAAAAGAGACTCGCCAAGCTGGAAAAGTATTTGCCGAAAATTGATGTGGTGCATGTAACGCTTTTGGTGGAAGGGGATTTACATAAAACCGAAGTAACGATACCGGTAGCCGGATACCTTCTTAGAGGTGAAGAGGAAAGCCCCGATATGTATTCATCCATAGATTTGGTGGTAGATAAGTTAGAAAGGCAGGCCAAAAAATATAAAGAAAAGCTTTACGCCCGCTTTAAAAATAATAAAAATATTGCAACAGGGGAGAAAAGCGCCGAAACTACCCCTGAACCGGATAATGAAATTAAAATTGTTAAATCCAAGCGTTTTGCGATAAAACCCATGTCACCGGAAGAAGCGGCCATGCAGATGGAGCTTTTAGGGCATTCGTTCTTTGTCTTTACCAATGCGGATACCGATGAAATAAATGTTGTATATAAACGGCGGGATGGGAAGTACGGCTTAATAGAACCGGAAGTTTAAAAAAAGTTTGACAAAGGCCGGGAAACGTGTTAGAGTTAGAGCATGGCTTTATGCCGAATAAAATTTTCAGGAGGCATTAGATCGATGCAAGGAAAAGTTAAATGGTTTGACCCGGCCAAAGGCTACGGGTTCATTGAAAGGGAAGATGGCGGCGACGTGTTTGTCCATTTTTCCGCCATTAAGGGCAACGGGTTTAAAACTTTAGAAGAAGGCCAGAGGGTAGAGTTCAACATTGTTGAAGGCACCCGGGGCCCGCAAGCGGCTGACGTCGTAAAACTATAAATTGCCCGCAAAACCCCTCCGTTTACCGGAGGGGTTTTTTAACGCCTAATTCGGGGACGGTTCTGATATTTGCGTCTAAACGCCAAAAAAACCGTCCCTTATCTTTTTGCGGTATGAACGCCAAAAAGGGGGATGGAGTTTTGAAGATAATTTGGATTTTTTAGATATTATGAGGCAACATGCAGGAAAATTGCGGATTATAGAGAATTATATCTAATAGTTATGAGAGGAGGGTATGCGTGGCTGTTTTAAGCAAGGAGCAGTTAGCGGAGCTGGAAGTTTTGCTGGGACGCATTAAAGGGGTTAATGCGGCCCGGGTGGTATTGGATGAAGAGGGAAAGGTTGATGAAATCCATATATTAGCCGGCAGCAGTCGAAGTCCCAAGCAGATAGTACGGGATGTAGAATCGGCCCTTTTAGCTTCCTTTAATATTGCTATTGACCATAAAAAAATCAGTATTGCCCAGGTGGAGGGCGGTGATACTGAAGACGATTCCCGGGAGGAAATCAGACCCCAGGTAGCCAAAGTCGATATGGCTTTGGAGCAAAGTATAGTGCGGGTCAATGTGGAATTAACCATCGGGGAGTCTAAGATTTCCGGGACGGCGGAAGGTCCCGCTACCTCCCAAAATAGAAAAAGGCTTTTGGCTATAGCTACCGTTTGTGCGGTGGAAAATTTCTTAAATAAAAACGGGATATTTGTGGTGGAGGATGTTCAGGAACTTTACATATCAGGGAAAAAAGCGATGGTGGTGGCAGTGGCTGCCATTTTAGGCCGGGAGGAGGAAAATTATTTAGGTGCGGCCTATGCCAACGGGGATGAGAGAGAAGCGGTAGTTAAAGCAACCTTAGCCGCTATCAATAGAAGACTTCGCTTTTTTGTAGAAAAATAAAAGTTTAAATAAATTTTAGAGAGAGATAAAATTTTTTCTTTAATGCAGGTGTTTTGCTGGTGGAAGGACCGACATATCCAAAGACCGAAGCAAGCGCTTCGAAGCCGAGCCCGAGCGGAATACTGCCTGTCTGCCGTTTAGCCGAGGGCGGATAGAGCTTATTCGTAAGGGAGGGCGTTTTCACCATGACTGCAAGAGTGGTTAAAATTCTGCTGGCGATTGTCAGCTTAATCATCGCCGGTGGTGCGAGATTTTCAATGTAATTAGATTTTTATTATGTCGGTCCTTTAAGAAATTATTGAGGTGAAAATATGGTAGCAATAAAGAGATTGCTTGATAAAAACACTATAAAGTTAAAATTATATTATATTATTATCGGAATTATAGGATTGATTTTATTTTTAACATATTTTAGATCTGTATTTAATTTAAGTGGAAATATTTTGATAGCGTTTATTTTCTTTATTTTATTTGAAGCGCTTTCAGAAAAACTAGCAATTAAAATGCCTAAAGTAGGTTTTGTTTCAGTTGCATTTGGTTTAGATGTAGCTGCATTTTTAATATTTGGGTATAAAATTGCAGCAATTATTGCAGGATTTTCTTTTTTATTGGATTTTGGACGAATTGAAAAAAATAATATTTTATTTTCCTTGTTGACAAAAATTTTTAACTTGAGTCAAATAATTATTACAATTACTTTGGCTGGAATTACTTATAATATTTTAACTAAATTTTTTGTTTTAAATTCCTATATTACATTTTTTTCTATCTTTATTTTTGCTTTCACATACTTATTTATAAATGTGCTTTTAGTTTGCTTAGCTGCAAGCCTTTCGTTAAATTTACCTTTTATGTATATATTTATTGATAACTTCAGAGGATTTATTCCCAATTATGCTTTACTTGCAATTTTAGGTTATTTAATGGCTTTAGTGTATAATTCCATTGGTATTCCAGGGATTATACTTTTCTTCATACCATTAATTATTACCCGCTATGTATTTAAACTTTACTCCGATTTAAGAGAATCCTACCTTTCCACCATTCGGGCTCTTGTTGCTGCCCTTGAAGCTAAAGATCCGTACACCAAAGGCCATTCAGAGCGGGTTTCAGAACTGGCGGTGGAAATTGCTAAGGAAATGGGGTTAAATGCAGACCAAATTGACATTATTCGCCATATGGCGCTTTTACATGATGTGGGCAAAATCGGTATCCTTGATACCGTTTTAAATAAAAAGGGAACGCTGGATCCCGAGGAAAAAGAGTTAATCCAGGAGCACCCGGTACTGGGTGCGAAAATCGTGGAGGAAATACCGTTTTTAAAACAATACGCCGGGATGGTCCGGCACCACCACGAGCGGTTTGACGGTACCGGCTATCCCGATAAAGTTTCCGGGGAAAAAATTCCCCTCGGAGCCAGGATTATTGCTGTGGCGGATACGTATGATGCCATGACTTCGGACCGTCCCTATCGGTCGGCGTTGACCAAAGAACAGGCGATGAGCGAACTGGAACTGAATGCCGGACAGCAACATGACCCAAGAGTGGTTAAAGCTTTATTGAAAGTGCTGGAGCGGTTTGATCCCCGGGAAAAAGAACGGGAAGCCATGGCCAAAGCAGCGGCGGCGGAAGGGACCTGAAGGGAGGAATAGTTATTTATTTAGAAGCACTGATTTTGGCGCTTATTCTCGGTTATCTTTTTAAAGGCCGGCTGAAAAACTTAGCCGAATTGGAATTTACGGCGCTTTTTTCCTTTATCTTAGCTTTTTTAATCCAGTTTCTTATTGATTACCAGATGGCCCATCCTTTTATCCGGGCCTACGGCAGGTATCTCCATCTTTTTTCCTACCTCCTGCTTTTTTACGGGATTTATAAAAACATCAGACTTCCGGGGATGGGGTTAATCGGTCTGGGGGTTTTTTTAAATTTTATAGTAATTGCCGCCAATGGCGGTTACATGCCGGCGGATCCGCGGACCATTTCGCCTCAATGGATAGAGATGATGAAACAGGGGATTTTGGGGACCCATACGTTAATTAATGAGCATACCCGTCTTGTCTTTCTCTCCGATAATATTTATCTCTGGTTTTATCCCATAACCTTTTCTTACGGGAAGCCCATTATTAGCTTTGGGGATATTTTTATTACCGTAGGAGTTTTTTGGCTGGTGTTTAAAGGCATGCGCTACCAAAAAAATAAAAACTACAAGCTTACCGTATTTCGCTAAAGAAAAGATTTGCGGTAGATAGTTGAAAGTGGTAAAATGAAAAGAAGAGCTATCAGGGAACCGTAACGGTTCCTTTATTTGTGCAAAGAGGTGAAAATATGCTGAAGTTTTTAAAGAATTTACTGGACGATAATGCCCGGGAGATTAAGAGGCTTACGGCCCGGGTGGAAGAGATAAATAGTTTAGAGCCCCAAATGCAAAAGCTTTCCGACGAAGAGCTGAGGGCTAAAACCGGGGAGTTTAAAGAACGTATAGCCCGCGGTGAAAGTTTGGACGAACTTTTACCGGAAGCTTTTGCGGTGGTCAGGGAAGCTTCCCGCCGGGTTCTGGGGATGCGGCATTTTGATGTGCAATTGATGGGGGGCATTGTACTTCACGAAGGTAAAATTGCCGAGATGAAAACCGGGGAAGGTAAAACTTTAGTCGCTACCCTGCCGGCATATCTCAATGCCCTTACCGGTCGCGGTGTGCATATCGTAACGGTAAACGACTACCTGGCCCGGCGTGATGCGGAATGGATGGGAAAAATTTACAAGTTTTTGGGTCTTTCGGTGGGTCTGGTGGTCCACGGCATGGATTATGCCGAAAAAAAAGCGGCCTATCTGGCGGATATTACTTACGGTACCAACAACGAGTTTGGATTTGATTATCTCAGGGATAACATGGCTATCCATCCGGACCAGGTGGTGCAGCGGGAGCTTTATTATGCTATTATTGACGAAGTGGACAGCATTTTAATCGATGAGGCCAGAACCCCGCTGATTATTTCCGGGGAAGCGGAAAAGTCCACCGACCTCTACTATACCTTTGCCAAAATTGTAAAGCAATTAGTGCCCGGGGAAGATTACACCGTGGACGAGAAAGCGCATGCGGTTATGCCTACCGAAGCGGGGATTCATAAAGTTGAAAAAATGCTTGGTATTCAAAACCTGTATGCTGATGAACACATGGAGTTAACCCACCATTTAAATGCGGCTTTAAAAGCGCAAGCTTTAATGAAGCGGGACCGGGATTATGTAGTCAAAGACGGTCAGGTAATTATCGTGGACGAATTTACCGGACGCCTTATGTTCGGCCGCCGGTATTCCGATGGATTGCACCAGGCCATAGAAGCCAAGGAAGGGGTCAAGATTGAGCAGGAGACCCAGACCTTAGCAACCATTACTTTCCAGAATTATTTCCGGATGTACGAAAAATTAGCCGGGATGACCGGTACGGCGGAAACGGAAGAAAACGAGTTTCGCAAGATTTATAACCTGTCGGTAGTGGTAATTCCAACCCATAAGCCGATGATTCGTAAGGATTTGCCCGATGTAATTTTTAAAACCGAAAAGGCCAAGTTTAAGGCAATTGTGGAGGAAGTGGCGCGGCGGCACCAGACCGGCCAGCCGATCTTGATTGGTACCATTTCCATTGAAAAATCCGAAATGTTAAGCGAAATGCTGAAAAAACGGGGAATTCCCCATCAAGTCTTAAACGCCAAATACCACGAAAAAGAAGCGGAAATTGTAGCCCAGGCGGGAAGGCTTGGGGCCGTGACCATTGCTACCAACATGGCCGGTCGGGGTACCGATATTTTACTGGGAGGTAACCCGGAATTTTTGGCCCTTCAGGAATTAAGAAAAATGGGAAAAACTCCGGAAGATGACCCGGAACTGTACCGGGAACTTTTGGCCAAATACAAAAAAATAACCGATGAAGAGCACAAAAAAGTGGTGGAGTTAGGGGGTCTCCACATTATTGGTACCGAACGGCACGAGTCCCGCCGGATTGATAACCAGCTCCGGGGACGGGCCGGGCGGCAGGGAGACCCGGGTTCGTCGCAATTTTTCATTTCCCTTGAAGATGACCTGATGCGCCTTTTTGGCTCCGATAACATTGCCGGGCTTATGGATCGCCTGGGTTTGGATGAAGATACCCCAATTGAACATCCGCTTATTACCAGGTCCATTGAGACGGCGCAAAAACGGGTGGAAAACCGGAACTTTGAAATTAGAAAACACGTTTTAGAATACGATAACGTTATGAACCAGCAGCGGGAGCTTATTTACAGCCAGCGCCGGCGGGTGCTTTTTGGGGAAGATGTCCTGACCTTTGTCCACCAGATGATAGAAGCGGTGGTGGAGCGGGCAGTCGATACTTACTGCCCCGATGGCGTTCACCCGGAAGAATGGGATTTAAAGGGATTATTGGAGTACGCTCATAATGTCTTTTTGCCCAACCACCAGTTAACTCCCGAAGATTTAGCCGATACCGGCAAGAAAGCTTTGGTGGAGTTTTTGGTGGAAAAAGCCAAAGAATACTACAAAAAGCGGGAAGAAGAGCTTGGCGGTGAGCAGCTCCGGGAGTTAGAACGGTACGTTATCCTGCGGGTAGTGGATGAGAAGTGGATGGACCACCTGGATGCCATGGACCAGCTGCGGGAAGGTATAGGGCTTAGAGCTTACGGGCAAAAAGACCCGCTGGTGGAATACAAAATCGAAAGCGTTGAAATGTTCAACAACATGATTGCTGCCATTCAGGAAGATGTGGTGCGTTATTTAATGCGGCTTTCCGTGGTCCGGCAGCCGGAAACCAGGAGGGTCCGGCGGGTGGTGGAAAACCGCTATCAGGAAGAAGGACCGAAAAAACCCTACCGCCGGGAGCAAAAAATTGGCCGCAATGATCCCTGTCCCTGCGGTAGCGGTAAGAAATACAAGAAGTGCTGTGGCAGAAACGGGTAAAGGAAGTGGTTAGCTATGTTAATTGAGCTGAAAAGAAGTTTGGCGGAGATTTCCCCCAAGATTGAGGAAATGAGGGTTTCTCTTTGACATTCCCGGGAAAAAGGAACTGGTGGAAAAACTTACGGCCAAAACCTACGAGCCTGACTTCTGGGATAATTACACAGAAGCCCAGAAAACTCTAAAAGAATTAAACCGCCTCAAAGATGACATTGAAAAGTATGAAGAACTTTTAAAAGCGCAGGAAGAGCTTACCGTTTTATTGCAACTTTTGGAAGAGGAAGAAAATGAGGAGTTAGCCGTTGAGGCTCAGGACAAAGCCAAAAAATTAATGGAAAAACTCCACCGGATGGAAATAGAGCTTTTGCTATCGGGGCCATATGATAAAAATTCGGCAATAGTTTCCCTCCATGCGGGAGCGGGAGGTACGGAGGCCCAGGACTGGGTGGAAATGCTTTACCGGATGTATACCCGCTGGGCCGAAGATAAAGGGTATAAAGTGGAACTAATCGACCGGCTTTTAGGGGAAGAGGCGGGCTTAAAAAGCGTTACTTTTAGCGTGGAGGGGTTTGGCGCTTACGGTTATTTGAAAGCCGAGCGGGGAGTGCACCGCTTAATTCGGATTTCTCCCTTTGATTTTTCCGGCCGGCGACATACTTCCTTTGCTTCGGTGGATGTCCTGCCGGAGGTAGCGGAAGATATTCCGGAAATTGAATTAAAGGAAGAAGAGTTAAAAATAGAAACGTTTCGGTCGGGAGGAGCCGGGGGACAGCATGTCAATAAAACCGAATCGGCGGTGCGGATTACCCACCTGCCTACGGGCATAACGGTGGTTTGCCAGAACGAGCGCTCCCAGTTAATGAACCGGGCGTTAGCGGAAAAACTATTAAAAGCCAAGCTTTTGGATCTGGAAATGAAGAAAAAGGAAGAAGAAATGGCCAAACTTCGGGGGGAGCAGAAGGAGATTGCCTGGGGCAGTCAGATAAGAACTTACGTTTTTCATCCCTATAGCCTGGTTAAAGACCACCGCACCGGCGTTGAAGTAGGGGATGTCCAGGGGGTCATGGATGGCGAAATTGACATTTTTATCGAAGCTTATCTTAAAATGCTGGTGACACAGGGAGGAAACCAATGAAGCTTAGCGACAGAGTGCGAGCGGTAATCGATTATTTCTGGATTTTTGTGGGTTCGGCACTGATTGCTTTAGCCCTGGACTGGTTTTTAATTCCCAATAAAATAGCTGCCGGAGGCGTAAGCGGAATTGCTACCATTATACACTACCTTTTTGGGCTGCCGGTAGGTGCGGTAATGATTGCTTTAAACGTTCCCCTTTTTTTAATGGGTTTTAAAGAGCTGGGGTTAAAATTTGGGGTCCGCTCCCTTTACGGTATGCTGGTGCTGTCCCTGCTGGTGGACTTTTTGGCTCCGTATTTAAAAGCTTTAACCAAAGATCCTTTTTTGGCCTGCCTTTACGGTGGTGTTTTATCGGGAATAGGGCTGGGTATTGTCTTTAAATTTAAAGGAAGTACCGGTGGTACCGATTTAGCGGCGGCGATTTTACGCCGGTTTACCAAAACAAACGTCGGCATGGCCCTGTTGTTTATTGACGGACTGGTGGTTTTCGTTTCGGGGATAGTTTTCAACCCGGAACAGGCTTTGTATGCTTTAATTACCATCGTGGTGACGAGCTTGTTAATTGACCTTGTGCAGGAAGGAATGGGCTATGCCCGGGCGTTTTTCATCATTAGCGACAAAAACGATTTAATTTCCGAAAAAATTATTACCGAGCTTGACCGGGGTGGTACCTGCTTAAAAGGCGAAGGAATTTATTCCCGGAAGGAAAAAGATGTGTTGCTGGCAGTGGTTAACCGTTCGGAAGTTTCCCGTTTGAAGGAAATAGTTTACCAGATTGATCCCAAAGCTTTTGTGATAGTCACTAACGTCCATGAGGTTTTGGGGGAAGGCTTTAAACCGATGGTTAAGGAGGGAAATTAGTGCAGGACGAAATTTTAAACTTAAAGTTAATAGCCAATCAACTCCGCCAGCATGTGGTAAAGATGGTGGGAGAGGCCAATTCGGGCCATCCCGGCGGCTCCCTTTCGGCTGCGGATATTTTAGCGGTGCTGTTTTTTAAGGAGATGCGGATTGATCCGGCTAATCCCAAATGGCAGGACCGGGACCGCTTCGTTTTGAGCAAGGGACATGCTTCCCCGGTTTTATACGCAGCTCTGGCGGAACGGGGCTTTTTTCCTAAAGAATGGCTGTCCCAATTTCGCAAGATTAATTCTCCCCTGCAGGGGCATCCGGATATGAAAAAAGTCCCCGGCGTGGAAATGTCCACCGGTTCCCTGGGCCAGGGGTTTTCCACCGCGGTGGGGATGGCTTTAGGGTTAAAGCTTGACCGCAGCCCGGCCCGGGTTTACGTGCTGCTGGGAGATGGGGAAATTCAGGAAGGGATAGTCTGGGAAGCGGCCATGGCCGCAGCCCATTATAAATTAAATAATCTTACGGCGATTTTGGATTACAACGGTCTGCAGATAGACGGGCCGGTGCAGGAAGTGATGAATCCTGAACCGGTTGCGGATAAATGGCGAAGCTTTGGTTTTAAAGTTATTACCGTTGACGGCCATAACATTCCGGAAATAATAAATGCCATCGATGCTGCCCGCCTGCACTTGGAAGGTCCAACCATCATTATCGCCAAGACCGTTAAAGGTAAAGGAGTTTCCTTCATGGAAAACCGGGTCGAGTGGCATGGATCTGCTCCCAAACCGGAGCAGGTAGCAGAGGCTCTTTCTGAACTTCAAGTGGGGAGGGAAAAGCTGTGGGAGGAATAGCCACAAGGGAAGCATACGGAAAGGCCCTGGTTGAATTGGGGCAGGAAAACCCGAAAATCGTTGTTTTAGATGCGGACTTATCTAAGTCCACGAAAACCTCCGATTTTGCCAAAGCTTTTCCCGAGAGATTTTTTAACATGGGCATTGCTGAGCAAAATTTAATGGGGGTTGCTGCCGGTCTTTCTACGGTGGGGAAAATACCCTTTGCCAGTACCTTTGCGGTGTTTGCGGCGGGCAGAGCGTTTGAAATAATTCGAAACAGTATCTGTTACCCGAAGCTCAATGTGAAAATTGCTGCTACCCATGCGGGTTTAACGGTGGGGGAAGACGGAGCTTCCCACCAGGCAATAGAAGATCTGGCTTTGATGCGGGTTTTACCCAATATGCAGGTATTTGTACCCGCCGATGCCGCCCAGACCCGTGCTATTGTAAAAAAAGCTGCGGAAATAGAGGGTCCGGTTTACATCCGTCTTGGCCGTTCCGGGGTGCCGGAGGTGTTTTCGCCAGATATTCGGTTTGAACCGGGGCGGGGTACGGTGCTTAAAGAAGGTAAAGATGTAACTATAGTTGCTCTCGGGATTATGACGGCCAAAGCGTTAGAGGCAGCTAAGATGTTAGAGGCAGAAGGCATCGCGGCAAGGGTTGTGGACATGGCAAGCCTTAAGCCCATAGACCGGGAGCTTTTGGTGGAAAGCGCTCGACTTACGGGAGCTGTGGTAACGGCGGAGGAACATTCGGTTATTGGCGGACTTGGCAGTGCGGTGGCGGAGGTTTTAAGCGAGGAGTATCCGATACCGGTGGTAAAAGTAGGAGTTAATGATGTGTTTGGGGAGTCGGGAACTCCGCAAGCGCTTTTGGAAAAATACGGCTTAACCGCCAGGGACGTTGTAGCGGCGGTGCAAAAAGCGTTAACCTTAAAAAGGTAACTCCGGGGACGGTTCTGAGAACATCCATTTTCCGCTCACGAACCGTCCTTTAATTTTTTTGCTTAAAAACAAGGAAAAAGCCATAACTTTGTCGAATAAAAAAAGGATGAAAGCGGGGGATATGATGCTGCAGCTTTTTAATGTAACAAAAATCTATCCCGGAAGCATTAAAGCGTTAAGCGATGTTAGTTTTAAAGTAAACAAAGGTGAATTTGTTTTTTTAGTGGGAAACAGTGGTGCCGGTAAATCCACCTTGTTAAAACTTATCACCCGGGAAGAGCTTCCGACCCACGGACAAATTTTAGTCAACGGGAAAAACATCGTGCGTTTACGGGGCCGGGAAATACCCTTATACCGGCGGAAGATTGGTATGGTTTTCCAGGACTTTCGCCTTTTACCCAATAAAACTGCTTTTGAAAACGTAGCGTTTGCTTTAGAAATTTGCGGACTTTCGGGAAAGCAAATTAAGGAGCGTTCGCTGTATGCCCTGGAACGGGTGGGGATGGCCAAAAAAGCGGACCGTTTTCCGGCAGAGCTTTCCGGAGGAGAAGCGCAAAGGGTGGCGATTGCCCGGGCCATTGTTAATAACCCCGTCCTGCTTTTAGCCGATGAGCCCACGGGCAATTTGGACCCGGAAAATTCTTTAGCAATTATCAATCTGCTAAAAGAGATAAATTATACAGGAACTACGGTGATTATTGCTACCCATGATGCTTTTATCGTTGATTCGTTAAAGCAACGGGTTATAGCATTAAAGGACGGCAAAATAGTACGGGACGAAGAAAGCGGGGCTTATGCTGGATGAGTTTAAACCTATTGTCGTACTACTTTAAAGAAGCATTTAAATCGATTTTTCGCAACAGTTTTTTAAGCCTTGCTTCGGTGATGGTGGTTTTTATTACCATTTTTATTTTAGGGGTAGCGGTTTTGTTAATCATTAACGCCGGCTATCTGGCCGATACTCTCCAGAATCAGTTAGAAATCTACGCTTATTTAAAAACGGGAGATGTTTCGATAGATACCCGCGCGTTAGAAGATAAGATAAAAGCCATTGAAGGAGTTGCCTCGGTAAAGTTTATTCCCAAAGAAGAGGGACTACGAAAAATAAAAGAAAAATTGGGCGATAGGGCTGATATTTTAGCAGGGATTGAGGAGCGAAATCCCCTGCCGGATGCGTATTTGATTAAAACCAAACGGCCCGAAGATGTGCCGATCGTGGGTAAAAAACTTGCCACCTTTCCGGAGTTTGAGACAGTAAAATACGGCCAGGGGATTGTGGAAAAGCTTTTAAAGGTAACCACGATGTTAAAAATTTTTGGACTGGGGATTATTTCCCTTTTTGGATTCGGGGCAGTATTGTTAATCATGACCACCATTCGCCTGGCTATTTTTTCCCGGCGCAAAGAGATCGAAATTGCCCGTATCCTTGGGGCTACCAACTGGTTTGTGCGGATGCCGTTTATCATTGAAGGTACTTTTTTGGGGCTTACCGGAAGTTTATTTGCTGCAGTTTTGGTGGCTATAGGTTACTACTCATTATTATTAAAGGTAAGTAAAGCATTACCTTTTTTGGTACTGTTTCGGGACCAGCAGTGGTTAACCTTAACCTTTGCAGCTCTTGTGGGAAGTGGCGGCATCCTTGGACTTTTAGGTAGCATTCTTTCCCTCAATAAATACCTCAAATTTTAGGAGGGATAGGGTGAAGAAAAAAATTCTGGCGGTAGTTTTAACCTTTTTACTATTATCTACAACTTCCCTTACTTACGCTGAAAGCTTAACTACCAAGTTAAAAAAGACCCGGCAAAAAATTGCCGTGACAAAAAAGAAAATTGAAGAACGAAAACTTGATATTAAAAATTATGCCGATGAAATTGCACGGTTGGATGCGGAAGTGGAAAAGCACGAACAGCAGCTTTTGGCTGTTTCCCGGGATTTGAGTGAAATAAAACGAAAGATTACGGCAACCGAGGAAGAGCTGGCTAAAACCGAAGAATTGTTAAAAACCAATAACGAACTATTTGAAAAAAGGTTAAAAGATTTTTACCAAAACGGAACGGTTACCTACCTGGAAATCCTGTTTCAAGCGGAAAATATTTTTGACTTTTTAAACCGCCTGGAATTTATGAGCCGGATAATTGAGCAGGATATTCAACTTTTAAACGATATTACCAAGCAAAAGAAGCTACTGGAAGAGTTAAGAGAACAGCTTTTACACCAAAAAAATGAGCTTTCCCTCTTAAAACAAAAAGAAGAAGAAGCCCAGAAAAGTTTATTAGCTGCTCAGGAGGAAAAGGTGCAGTTAATCGAGCTTGCTAAAAATGATGTAGCCCGTTACCAGCAGGAAGTGGAAAGGTTGGAAGAGGAAGAACAAAAGTTAATCCAGGAAATCGTCCGGCAGCGGCAGAAGTCCCGGCCTTCCATGGGTAGCGGTATCTTTAAGTGGCCGGTGGATGGGTATTACAATATTTCCTCGGGCTTTGGGATGCGGTTTCATCCCATCTTAAAAGTTAACCGGATGCACCAGGGGATTGACATCCCCGCACCTACGGGTACCGATGTTTTAGCGGCCCAGACGGGGGAAGTGATTTATGCCGGAACCATGAAGGGTTACGGTAAGGTTATAATTGTAGACCATGGTGGCGGTGTTTCCACGTTGTATGCCCATCTTTCCGCTATCAGGGTTTCCGTTGGCCAGCGGGTGGAAAAAGGCGAACATATAGGTGATGTGGGCAGTACCGGTTTATCTTCCGGCCCGCACCTTCACTTCGGAGTTCTTGTAAACGGTGAATATGTAAATCCAATGCAGTACCTGTAAAAGGCACGGATTATCCCGTGTCTTTTCTTTGTATGTAGCATATCTTGGAGAAAAGTGATAGTATAATATTATTAATGCATTTACAAACTAAAGCAGCGGCTGTGAGGTGCATGTAATTGTCCAGGAAAAAAATTATTGCTTTAGTAGTGGTTGTCTTCTTACTCTGGGGGATATTTTCGTTAGCCGGTTTATTCTGGAAAAAGAGCGGGGATAAGATAGAGACTTTACTTACGGTAATTGCTTTAATTAAAAGCCAGTATTATCAGCCGGTTTCTACCGAAAAACTTATAAACGGTGCAATAAAAGGTATGGTCGAAGGCCTGGACGACCCGTATTCGACTTATCTTGATCCCGAACAATTTAAACACTTAAACGAGCAAATTACCGGAACTTTTGGCGGTGTAGGGTTGATTGTGACGATGGAAGAAAATCATATTGTGGTGGTAAAGCCCATTCCCGATACTCCCGCCGCCAAGGCCGGTATCAAGGCGGGGGATATCATTGTAAACATTTCCGGCAGGGATACCAAAGGGATGGACCTGGACACGGCGGTTAGTTTAATGCGAGGTCCGGTGGGAACCCGGGTGGAAGTAGGAATATTGCGACCCGGTGAAAAAGAAACCCGGATGTTTACGTTGGTTCGAGAAAATATTACCATTCCCACCGTGGAAAGCAAAATGTTAGATGACAAGATAGGCTATATTATGTTATCCCAGTTTACCGAAAACTCACCCCAAGCGGTGCGAAAAGCAATCGGAGATTTAAAGAAAAAAGGGATGAAAGGCTTAATTTTTGATTTACGGGACAATCCCGGGGGAGAGCTTAAGGCTGCGGTTGAGATTGCTGATATTTTTGTTCCCCGGGGAAAAACTATTGTGTATGTGGATTACCGGAATCAGCCGGATGAAGAGGAAAAGGCAGAGGTGCCGGAGTTAGGAATTCCGGTGGTGGTTCTTGTAAACGGGGGCAGCGCCAGTGCTTCGGAAATTGTGGCCGGTGCTCTGAAAGATTGGGGAGTGGCGGTTTTGGTTGGGGAAAAAACTTTCGGGAAGGGTGTGGTGCAATCAATCTTCAGGTTACCGGGAAATGCCGGTTTAAAGCTAACCGTAGCCCGTTACTTAACTCCCAAGAAGCATGACATCAACAAAAAAGGCATCATGCCGGATGTAGTAGTAAAACAGCCGGCGGGAAGCAAGGAAGACCGGCAGCTCTTAAAAGCCAAAGAAATATTGGCGGAAAAGATTAAATAAGCGAGGGGCTTTCATGATTTGGGTGAAATTAGCTGGTAATACCCTTTATACCGTGTTTTTAGCTTTAATGGAAAATCCGGTATTCTGGCTGTTAGTTTTAATTATTGCTTTGCAGTATTCCCGCATCTCGGGAAAATTTATCCTGTCAATGGATGTGATTTACGATACTTTAAAAGCTACTGCCCACGGCATAATTGGCGGAATGGCTGGAAGTTTGGTTTTGGTGTTTCTCGGGATTGCTTTAAATGAGGCAGGCCTTAGCTATCTTTGGCCTCTGGCTATTTTGTTTATGCTTATAAATCCCCGCTTTTTGTGTTTTTCCTATGCCGGTGGAGTTGTTTCCTTGGCCTACTTAATTTTTGGCTTTCCCAAAGTAAATGTAGCGCAAATTGCAGCTTTAGTGGGAGTACTGCATTTAGTGGAAAGCGTCTTAATTTTAATAGGAGGGCATTTGGGGGCAAAGCCGGAGTATTTTAAAATAAAAACAGGACAAATTGTCGGGGGCTTTGTTTTGCAGCGGTTTTGGCCAATACCCCTGGCTGCTTTAGTGGTGGTGAACCAAGTCCCGGGGGTGTCCGGCGGAATTCAGATGCCGGACTGGTGGCCGCTTATAAAAAGCAGTGAAGTTGCACCGAATCTTATGTATTCCTTGATTCCTGTGGTGGCGGGATTGGGTTACGGTGATATGGTGCTTACCCGCTACCCCGAAGAAAAAAGTAGACTATCTTCCCTGTATCTTGGGATATATAGTGTAAGTTTAATTATTCTGGCGGTGCTGGCTATGAAACTTAGCTTTTTAACCTGGCTTGCTGCAGTTTTTATGCCTTTAGGGCATGAAGCGGTAATTTACCTGGGAAGAAAACTTGAAGAAGGTAAACCTATTTTTGTAAATCCCGAAAATGGTATCGGGGTAATGGTTTTAGGGGTCAGGGCCGGGTCGATAGCCGATGCAGCGGGACTCAGAACGGGGGATGTGATTTTAACGGTAAATGGAATTTATATTCACTCGCCGGAAGAACTTTTCCGGGAACTTACCTATGCCTACGGAATGGTACCTTTGGAAGTATCCCGCAGGGGCAGCCACCGCATTGAAACCTTATATTTAAAAAAGTCTTTTTTCCCGGTGGATGTGGGAATCATGACTGCTCCTTCGCCTTATGATCCTTATATCGATTTAACTCAAAAAAGTACAGGGGTTTTTACCAAAATATGGAACAGATTCAAGGGCAGTTAAAAAGTTATAAATTTTGTAGATAATAACCCTTCTCTTTGATATAATAAGTTTAAACAAAAGTTGGGAGCGTGGGATTTTCATGACGGAATTTAATACCCCCTTAGGTACGGTAATTATTGAAAAACACGAAAAGGGTGATACGTTAGCCAATCTTGACATAGACCCGGGCTTATCCAATTTCCGTCCCTACCGGCGGCAAAAAGAAGCATTAATCGATATTGCCAACCAGCCCCAGGGGTGGGTGGTGATTGCCAGGCTTGATAATAAAATTGTCGGATATGTTACCTTTCATCCCCCCGATGAATTTACCCGGTGGGGTAAAGCCCGTCTACCCTTCTTGCTGGAAATGGGAGCCATAGAGATAACACCGGACCTAAGGGGAACGGGACTGGCGCGTAAGCTTTTAACCGAAGCTTTTTCCGATCCGGTTTTGGAAAAATATATCGTGATGTCTACCGAATATTACTGGCATTGGGACTTAAAAAATAAAGGGATGGATATCTGGACGTACCAAAAAATGTTGGAAAACCTGTTTTCCAGTGCCGCAGGGATGGAGAGGGTTTATACCGATGACCCGGAAATTACTTCCCATCCTGCTAACATGTTGATGGTGCGCTTTGGCAAGGAGTTGACTCCGGAGCAAATAGAGCAGTTTGAAATATTAAGGTATGCGGGGAAGAAAATGTTTTAGGGAAAGGGTTTACTTTCCCTAAAAATTTTTAGGAAAAATTTACAGAAAATTTATAACATTAAGAGGTGGCGGGAATGTTAGTTAAAGACATTATGACCCGGGAGCTAATTACAGTTAAAAGTACCGATACCATCCGGGAGGCCATGGCTAAAGGCCATGAAAAACGCATCCGGCACTTGCCGGTGGTAGATGATGGAAAGTTGGTGGGGATAGTTTCGGACCGGGATTTGAGATATGCCTGCCCTTCGCCTTTTACAGGAGAAAAAAATGGGGAATGCTGGCAAATTAAAGTGGGGGATATTATGCAAAAAAGGGTTGTTACTGCTCATCCCCTGGATCCTGTGGAAGAAGCAGCAAAAATGATGCTGGAAAACCGGGTAGGATGTCTTCCGGTACTTTTAGATGATGAGCTGGTAGGAATAATAACCCAGGGCGATATTGTCATGGCTTTTGCCGAGCTAATGGGGGTTTATAAAAGAAGTTCGCGGATTGAAGTCCAGGTTCCGGACCGGCCGGGAATGTTGGCCGAGGTTGCCCAAATTATGAAGGAACTAAATATTAATGTGGTGAGCGTGTTTTTGGCTCCAAAAACCGAAAATGGTCTTAAAACCCTTGTGATGCGGGTTGAAACGATGAACACCAAACCAATCATTGACCGCATTCGGGCTAAAGGATTTACACTGATCAACCCCTTTGGCGAGGTATAAGTAAATGAGCGGAAAGGCGTATTTAATATACAGCGACGACTATTTAAGTTACCGCTTAGCGGAAGACCACCCCTTGAATCCCCAGCGGTATGCTTTAGCTGTGGAATTGATGAAAATAGCTGAAGTTTTAAAGGAGGAAGAAATAATCCCACCCCGTTCGGCTACGTTAAAAGAACTGTATTTGGTACACGACCCGGCTTATGTGGAAGCGGTAATGAATTTAAGTAAAAATCCGGAAAACGTGAACGGCAGCCGCTTTGGTCTGGGTTCGGAAGACAATCCGGTTTTTTCCGGGATGCACGAAGCAGCGGCGCTGGTGGCGGGGGGTTCAGCCCTGGGTGCGGAACTGATTTATGAAGGAGAAGCGGACCACGTTTTCAATATAGCGGGAGGGCTACACCATGCCCTTCGGGATGCTGCGTCGGGTTTTTGCATTTATAATGATTTAGCGGTAGCCATAGCCAAGTTCAGGGAAAAAGGACTCAAAGTGGCGTACGTAGACCTGGATGCCCACCATGGAGATGGGGTCCAGTGGCTTTTTTATAGTGACCCGGGGGTTTTAACCATATCTATTCATGAAACGGGAAGATATCTCTTCCCCGGTACCGGTTCGATAACCGAGTTAGGGGAAGGAGCGGCTTACGGCACCAAAATTAATATTCCTTTAGAGCCTTATACCGAAGATGATTCGTGGCTATGGGCTTTGGAGGAAATTGTTCCGGAGCTTATCAGAAAGTTTAAACCGGACATCCTGGTTACCCAGCACGGGTGTGATTCCCACCGCTTTGACCCTTTAACCCATTTAGCCAATACTACTTTGGCTTTTCAGGAATCGGCCAAGCTCTTACATGAATTAGCCCATGAAGTCTGCGGGGGACGCTGGCTTGCCGGCGGGGGCGGGGGATACGACTACTGGCGGGTGGTGCCCCGGGCCTGGACAATAGTTTGGGCTGAGATGACCGAGCGCTCTCTACCCTATGATGTTCCCGCCACTTTCTGGCGTAAATATGAGAGTAAAGCCGGGGTGTTTTTACCGAGAACTTTTTTAGATGAAGGAAGTTCCGGGATTCCGTTAGGGCGCCGGCGGGAAATTACTTCAAAAAACCAAAGGACGGTGGAAAGGTTAAAAAACGCTTTAACTCTCTTTTGGAGTTAAAGCATTTTTTTATAAAAAGGAGGTTAGCAACAGTTGGAATTAATATTGCAAAAATAAAATTTAAAAAATATTTTGAAGACCGCCAGGACTTTCGGTAACCGCTTCAATTGGATTTACCCAACTCTTAGAGGTTGGGTTTTTCTTTTGCCTCTGGTACAATTAAAATCTGGAGGTAATTTGTATGTTAAAGAAACTAAATGATTACCTTTATCGGTTGCCCAAAACCGGCAAGATGCAGGTGGAAGGATTAATAATTGCCAGCGAAAAGCTTTTACCGGCTTTATACCGGGATGAATCGTTAAAGCAATTGCAAAATGCGGCATCGCTACCGGGGGTTTACCGGGCGGTTTACGGCATGCCGGATTTACATGAGGGTTTTGGTTTGCCTATTGGTGGAGTAATGGCTACGGTCCTGCCCGAGGGTTTAATTTCTGCCGGGGCGGTGGGGATGGATATAAACTGCGGGGTGCGCTTACTGACTACTCCTTTTTTAGCCGAAGAGATTTCCCGGGAAAGACTTGCCGAATTAATAAAAGCCATTGAAAAATACGTGCCGGCAGGAGTGGGCAAAAAAAATTGGGAAAAAGAAGTAAGGAGTCTTTTGCCCAAAGTTTTATTAAAAGGAGCTCGGGCTTTGTTAGAAGAGGGATACGGTTTTGCGGAAGACCTTAATAAAATTGAAGAAGGCGGAGTTTTGGCTGGAGCGGAGATCAAAGCTTTATCCGAGACAGCTTTATCCCGGGGTGCGGAGGGACTTGGAACTTTAGGTGGAGGAAATCATTTTATTGAGGTGCAGGTAGTGGCGGAAGTAAGGCGGTGGGAGGTTGCTCAGAGTTTTGGGTTATATCCGGGGATGTTATGCTTGATGGTTCACACCGGTAGCCGCGGGCTTGGGCATCAGGTTTGTACCGACTATACCGAAATTTTATATAAAGCTGGACCGAAATACAATGTCAGTGTACCGGTAAAAGGTTTGGCGGCGGTACCGTTTTCTTCTCCTGAAGGACAGAGGTATTATCAGGCGATGTTGGCTTCCGCAAATTTTGCTTATGCCAACCGGCAGCTTATTACCCATTACTTAAGACAGGTGTTTAAGTCATACCTCGGAGACGGAAAGCTTGATTTAGTTTATGATTTAGCCCATAATATTGCTAAAGAGGAGTACCACGATGGGATCAAGGTTTTAGTCCACCGCAAGGGTGCTACCAGAGCCTTACCGGCCGGGCACCGGGAAAACTTACCTCAATTTCGGGAAATAGGCCAGCCGGTATTAATTCCCGGAAGCATGGGTACCAAATCGTACGTCCTGCGGGCCACTTCAAATATTTCTTTAACTTTTAACTCTTTAAACCACGGAGCGGGTCGCAGTATGTCCCGGAAAGCTTCTTTAAAGAACTTGACGGTGAGCGAAGTAAAAAAGGCGTTAGGAGATGTTATTTTAAATGAAAAAGTGGAATACGTGCGGGATGAAGCGCCGCAGGCGTACAAGGACATAGATTTGGTAATCGAGGCGGTGGTGGGGGCCGGTTTGGCCGAAGTGGTAGCGGTTTTAAAACCGCTTGCGGTGATTAAAGGTAAGGATTAAAAAAAGGGGGATTTTTATGTGTGAAGCCAGTGCTTTTATCGTAAATGGGGATAAGGAAGAGCTTTTTTTGGAACGGGTGGATAAGCTTATTCCGACAGAAGAGGGACTATTACTGGAAAATATTTTTGGCCAGAGAAAAGTTATTAAAGCAAAAATAAAGCGTTTGGAGCTGGTAGACCATCGTATATTACTGGAGCGGGAGGATTAATGGAGGAACTTAAAGCATTAAAAGAAGAGGCGTTGGCCTGTCAGCGTTGCAATCTTAGAGCCCATGCCCAAAGGGTTGTGTTTGGGGAGGGAAATGAAAAAGCCCTATTAATGTTAGTGGGGGAAGGACCCGGAGCTGAAGAAGACCGGCAAGGCAGACCTTTTGTGGGGGCTGCCGGGGAACTTTTAAATAAAATCTTAGAAGCCGCAGGGATTTCCCGGGAAGAAGTTTACATTGGCAATGTGGTAAAATGTCGTCCCCCCAATAACCGGGTTCCTACCAGAGAAGAAGTGGCTGCTTGCCGAACTTTTTTAGACCGGCAAATTGAGTTAATTAAACCTAAAATTATTGTTTGCCTTGGGGCAACTGCTGCCCAGACGTTGATTGGGCCGGATGTTAGAATTACCAAAATTCGCGGGCTCTGGCATGAAAAAGGTGAGATAAAGATAATGCCGACATTTCACCCGGCAGCGCTTTTACGGGATCCGACGAAAAAACGCCCGGCGTGGGAAGATTTTCAAAAAGTCCGGGATTTATACTTTGCTTTGAAAAAAGAGCAGGAAGTGGAGGAGTTTGAACAATTAAAATTGTTTTAAAAAAGTAACATTAAGCCCCTGACCTCGTTTCAGGTAAGGTCAAGGGCTTATTTATTTTATATTAGTTTCCTATAGTTCTTTTAACTTTTTTAGCTCTTCCACAAGCATGTTTAATTCGTCATCGTCTTTGGCGTAATAAAGAGCTCCGGGACCACAGTGATTGACGCAGGTACCGCAGTTCTGGCATTTCTCCCGATCGTATTTTAACCTTTTTTCGCTGTGGTCAAAGTATAGAGCTCCGTACAAACAGTAAGTAGCGGCGGGACAGTCTTCGTTCTGGTCGCAAAGATCTAAGTCAATGTGAATAGGCATACGGTACACCCCCAAAAAATTCATAAAATTTAAAATTATTAATAAAAGTATAACATATCTAAAGTATAATTGAAAGATGGTTGGGCCAAAATAAAAGCAACCTTAGAGGTTCTAAGGTCGCTCTTTTAATCCCAGTAGCGAAATAAATTTGGAAGCAAAGGTTTCCCGGGCTTTTGTGATTTTTGTTAAAAAGGCGGTTAGTTCATCGGCGGTTTCAAACAACGCAAGGGCGTTATAGGCGCATTTCTGGACGCATTGGCCGCAGCCGTTACAGAGGTCAACATTGAAAAACAGCTTATTTTCCCTGCTATCGTAAACAAGGGCTTTGGTGCTGCAGACCTCGGCGGCAGGGCAGCAGGGTTCCCTAAGGCAAACTTCGTGGTCGATGTACAGTGTCACGCGAAGCCCTCCTCAAAGCTATTGATAATGTTATATAACACAATAAAACTAATGTTTTCTATATGATAACAGAAGAATGGAGAGTTGTAAAGGATTTTATGGATAATCCCCCTTGATTTATCTCAAAATAAAAACGAAAAGGGGGTTTTTTGATGAAAAAGCTCTGGATTTTTTGTTTAATCGTTACGTTATTGGTTAACCTGACCGGTTGCCCCGATAAGAAAAGAAGACCGGTCCTACCGAAGGTTTTTTTGGTAGTTGCCAAAACCCAGCAGGAAAGAAAAAACTTCATTCAAACCGCATATAATTTAGCCAGGGAAAAAAAGATTGCTCTTACGGTAAGAGGGTTAAATGACGATGAAAAGCGGGAAGAAAAGGTCTTAAAAAAGATCATTGCCCAAAAGCCTAAAGGGGTGATTTGGGAAACGGCAGGTAGTCCCCGGGCCGGGTATTTAGCGCAAAAAATTTACCCAAAAGCAAAATTAATTTTTATAAACGATGTGCCGTACGATGGTCTTGGGGATTGTGCGGTGTTGCCCGATTTCCAAAAAGCTGCGGTGATGGTGGCTCAAAATATTGCTCTTAAAGATAAGACCGGGAAAGTGCTGCTTCTGGGGAGCCACCGGCAAACCCTTTCGGTATTTACCTTGGAGAAGGCTTTAAAAAATGAGTTAAGAACCCTGGGTAAGGAAGTAACCGTCGGTAAACTTCCGGTTGTGGCCGGGGAAAGGGCATTGGACGAAATAAGGAATTTGGCAAGGAGTCAAAGTATTATTGCCCTTGACGGAAAAGTAGGGGAACTTTTAGCAGAGGAGGGAATGAAGGAACAGCAGGGAACGGTTATGGCTTCTATGGTGTTAACCAGGAAGGTTGCAAAAGCCATCAAAGAGGGGAAAATTCTTTCGTCTGTGGATTTCATGCCGGAAATTGTAGCAAATAAAGCCCTGGAAGCAATGGACCGGGTATTACAAAAGCGGGGGATAGATGCGGATAGCAAAATTGCGGTTAAAAATGGCCAAATACCGGTTATTTATACACCCGTGCAGCTCATTACCCGGGAAAATGTTCAACAACTCCAAAAGGCTTACGGAAAATTTACTTCTTCCACGCCAAAAGAAAAGGAAGAAAGCAAAAGCAAGGAGATTAAAACAACAAAGGTAAAAATAACCACAAATCGGGGTAAAACCGTTGAGCTTACGGTAGAAGGAGAAATAACCAAAATAGAAACAAGCCCTGAAGAGGGAAAAAAAGATGAACAGGCTGGCCAGGAAAAGACCGGAGAAGAAAGCGGTGTTGGTCATAACCGGTAAATTTATTAAAGAAAAAATTTCTTTTGCTGAAAATATTAATAAATTTTGGTATAATTACCTTAGTAAGGTAAAAAAGGGGGAAGGGGCCGTGCGATTGTTTTGGCAAACTTTTTTAGCTTTTATTTTTACCGTTTGCGTGCTGGTGTTACCGGCGATGGATATTGAAACCGCAATAATCAGTCAAAAACCGGAAAGTTCCGCAATCACCGCTTTTAAATCCAGCGGTTCCATCTTTGCCAGGATGGGGGATGTTGGTTTAAAACGGGCCCTGACTTCTGGTTACGTTCAGAAAATCGGCCGGGAAGTAGCTATCTTTCCCCATATCTTCGTAGTGGATGAACTTATTGCCGATGCAACCAGGGTAGCGGTAAGCTTTTATTTTTACTCCGAAAAACAGCCGGTAGATAATGAAATGGGGCGTTTGGAGGTGGAGCTTGATTTACCGGGAGCTTTTAAACATTCAACTTTTACCGGTATGCAGGGGGAGAACGGGGGTTTAAACGGTTATGTATTTTCCGAATATACCGGAAACCCCAGGGGAATAGTGGTAAAAGGGAAATATAAGGATTTTTCCGGCAGTGAACAGGAGTTTAACATAAAAATTCCGTTTAAACTAACGGCAACTAACTTTAAGGAAATAGGATTAAATAAGAAGCTTGGGGGAAGCCCGGAAGTAGAACTGGGAAAAATTATCTTGGCCCCGACCCAGTGGGTAGTAGTGGTGAATTTAAGAGGAAGCCGGGAGGAGCTTGAGGCTTTTCGCAATTTAAACTTACCGGTGAAACTTTACAGCGATGGCAATCCCTTAGAATTGTTGGGAGTTGGGTCAAGTTTGGGAGGAATCCCGCCTAAGTTGGATGAATACTTTTACTTCCAACCGGGTGGACAGGAGAAAGGAGCTTTAGTGGGAGTTTCCTGGCCCGATGGTAATTACCGTGAAATGTATGTAGATTTTACCGTTAACTCCCGGCAAAAGCCGAAGGTAGAGATTACACCGTTTAACGAGAACATACCCGGGGAAACCTTGCCCAAGACTCCTCCGGAAAGAAAGGAACAGAGCTCGGTACCGGTAAGTAAGCCTCTTACGGGTATCGAATGGGTAAAGGAAAACTGTAAAAAGCTTTTAGCGTGGATAACGGAGAAAAACTACGGAAAAATTCGGGAAATTGCCGAGGAACAGGTAGTACTGGCGATAAAGGATGTTTTTTCCAATTTCCAGAACTATAAATTGGAGCTTGTGAATTTTAACTACCAGGAAAACCAAAAGGGCTATATTGTTTCTCTTTATGTTGAAATAAGAAATGCTCAAGATAACAGCTATCTTGGAAGTAGCGAACTGATGTTACAGTTTACCCGTAAGGGAGAAGGTTATAAGCTTATTAAATTCAGTAAAAATTAATTGACAAATTGATGTTTTTTGGTTATTATAAAAGCGAAGGGAAATGTCCCGCTTCCTTTTTCCCCAATAATGTGAAAGTACCAACAAGCACCCCCTCTTTTTGGGTTATTTCACCTTTTAGAAAAACCGCTTTTTAAGCGGTTATTTTTTTTGTATAATTTTAGCGTGGGGGGCGGGAGAATGCGGGATGCCTGGTCATTTTTCAACAAAATTAAAAACTTTTCCCAGGAAGAGTGGCAAAGGTACCAAAGAGAAGTGCCTTTAAAACTCGAAGAAGCTGCAGTTAAAGTTGAAACTTCGGAACTAAAGTTATTAATTTTGTATTTAAAGTACTTCTGGGAGATGTTTTTTGATGAAAGCTATCGCATCGAAGCCAAAACAAAACTTATCATTTTAGCAGGCATCCTGTATTTTGCCCTTCCGGTAGATATTATAAGTGACTTTTTACCTTTTTTAGGTTTTTTGGATGATGCTTTTGTTTTTCGCCTCATTTGGGAATTTATCGGAGAGGAAGTGCGAAGATACGCAAGTTACAAAGGGTATGAGTTACCGGAGGTCCAATTAGATATTAAAACTTTACTGGAGAAAAAATTTGGAGTAATAAGGGATTTATTTAAAATTTCTCCCTTTTTACTGGCCTTAAAACTCGAAAATAAAGTGGAAGATTTGGAGAATTTGTTTTACATAAGTCGGGAATTTTTTAAGCATAACCGCCTGGCCAATGTCCTTAGAGGAAAATTATATTTTTCCGAAAGCTTTTTAAATGGCGTGATAAAAGAGCTGCCCCGGGACTTGCCGGTGGAAAATTTGCGGGTGGAGGTTCGGGGCGATGAATTATGGTTTATGGGGAAGATTGACCAATATAATTTAGATTTTCGGCAAAAAATAAATATGGTAAATTTAACGGCAGAAAAAGACCGGATTTTAATTGAATTTGACTTAAAAGGAATGCCCCAAATAGAGTTTAAAGGGGCCTGGGGGTTTTTATACCGGTTTTTTGCGCCGGTGGCTGGTTTTTGGGGGATACGTAAGTTTATAAAGCTTAATCAACACCGTTTTCCCGGAATAACTTTAGAAGGCAGTAAGCTTAAAGTTGATTTAAGTTTTTATTTAAAACCGGATAATTTAAAGGTTATGGCGTTACTAAAATTTGCGGAGAAGCTTCCGCCTTTAACCGCCGTACCTCAGAACGGGCTTCTTGTGGTAAAAATAAACGAATAGGAGGCGATATTATGGCTAAAGGACTTAATTATTTAGCAAATTCGGTAGCGTTACTGGGTTACCGGGACCGGGAGCAGGGGAACTTTACTACCGTTGCCTGGATAACCCAGGTATCGGTGAAGCCGCCGATGGTTTTGGTGAATGTTGCTCCGGGAAGATATGCCTACCAAAAAATAAAAGAGTCCGGGGAATTCACCTTAGCAATTTTAAGCGAAGAGCAAAAGGAAATTGCCGATTTTTGCGGGAAAAACTCCGGAGCAAAAGTTGATAAGATCAAAGAGCTAAATCTTCCGGTAGTACCCGGGGAAAAAGTTTCTGCTCCGAAACTTACTACCGCCATTGCTAACCTTGAATGCCGCCTGGTACAGGAAATTCCTGTGGGTGACCACATTGTTTTAGTTGGGGAAGTAGTGGCGGATGATGTTCCCAATCCCGCTAAAAGACCGCTTATTTTTCACCAGTGGAAGTACCTTGACTAATCTTTAGTGATAATTACTCTGCTCCAGAGGGGTACCTGGGGGAATAACTCTTCAATATCTTTGTTTAACATGCGGATGCAACCTCTGGAAACCTCACGGCCAATGGAGGCTGGATTATTGGTACCGTGAATTCCGTAATTACCTCCGGGAATAGTTAATCCCATCCAGCGGCTTCCGAGAACTCCGTAAGGACTACCCCCGGGATTGCTGATTTTGTTTTTAATCCGGTAGATGCCGGTAGGGGTGGGGGTGCTGGGGGCTCCTACCGCTACCGGCCAGGATTTAATTTTTTGGTTGTTTTTATAGAGGGTTAGAAGCTTCTTTTTTAGACTGACGGTTAAATGGACTATCATTACTTTCGCCTCCTTTCCGGGGTGATGGGGAGGAAAAAAGTTGTTAATTTTTGCGCCGGCTAAAATAAATCTCACTTTAGATATATTAGGAAAACGTCCCGATGGTTACCACGAACTCTGGTCGGTAATGCAGGCAATTACTCTGGGAGATTTAGTGGAAATTGAACCGGCAGAGGGAATAAACTTAAGGGTTGTAGGGGCAGATTTACCTGTGGATTCTACCAATATTGCGTTTAAAGCTGTTCAGGCTTTAAGGGCCGCCACTGGGAAAGCCATAGGAGCCAGCATTACTATCCGTAAAAAAATCCCCTTAGAAGCGGGACTGGCCGGTGGCTCGGCGGATGGAGCCGCAGTTCTTTATGGTTTAAATAAACTTTATAATTTAAATTTAAGTCAGGAAGAGCTTTTAGAAATTGGGGCAAAAATAAGCGCCGATATTCCCTTTTGCCTTACCGGTGGCACCGCCCTGGTGCAGGGGATAGGGGAAAAAGTAAAAAAACTTCCGCCCTTAAAAAAAGGTTATTTTGTTATCTATAAACCCCCTTTTGGGATCTCGACAAAAGAAGCTTATTTAAGGCTTGCGGGTAAGGATTTAACAAAGGAGCATCCTGATCGCGAAAAAATCCTGAAAGCTTTAGGCAAAGAAAATTTAGAGGATTTGGGAAAGTTTTTAAAGAATCTTTTAGAAATAAGTGCTTTGGAAATAAATCCGGAAATATATAAATATAAAAACGAACTTTTAAATTTAAAACCTTTAGGGGTGCTAATGTCGGGTAGCGGTTCTGCTCTTTTTGCTTTAACGGAAAATTTAAAAAAAGCGAAGGAAATTTATTATCAATTGACATTGCCTGGACAAAAATTTATTGTCCGCCCGTATGCGGCCGGTCCTACTTGCTTAAAGCTTTAACTCCATAGTAAAATATAATAATACAAATTATCGTAGAAATGAGGGGTTAAAATGGGGAGATTAAAACCTATTATCCTTGATAATTACAAGCCTTTAAGGGAGCTGGTTTTTGAGACCTTAAGGGAAGCAATTATCAATGGAGTGTTAAAACCCGGGGAGAGGTTGATGGAAGTTCAGCTGGCGGAAGAGCTGGGCGTAAGCCGGACTCCGGTGCGGGAGGCTATTAGAAAATTAGAGCTGGAAGGTTTTGTGGTGATGATTCCCCGGAAAGGGGCTTATGTGGCGGGGATTTCGTTAAAAGATGTGGCGGATGTTTTTGAAGTACGGGCGGCTCTGGAAAGCCTTGCCGCAGGCCTTGCGGCGGAAAGGATTACCGACGAGGAAATCGAGGAGTTGGAGCGGGTATTGGTGCAGCAACAAAGCCTCGCGGAAAGTGACCGTCTGGAAGATATTATTAGAGCTGACACCGATTTTCACGAGGTGCTTTACAGGGCAAGCCGGAATGAACGGCTCATCCAAATTGTAAGCCATCTTAGGGAGCAAATTCAGAGATTTCGGACTGCGTCTCTTTCCCAGCCGGGACGGCTGCGGTTAGCTTTAGAGGAACATAAAGAGATAGTGGAAGCGATAGCCGAACGGAATGTGGAGAAAGCCCAGGCACTGGCCAGGGAACACATCGAGAATGCCGAGCAGAGCATGATTAACGGGTTAAAAGAAAGAGGCGAATTAATTGGTGATTAATGCGCTGGTATTGGCGGGTAGTCAAAACAACGGAAAACTGGCCCAAATTTGTCCCGAGCCGTATGAAGCGTTAATACCCCTGAAAGGCCGCCCAATGGTGGATTATGTGGTCGATGCGCTGTTAAAAACTTCCAAAGTCAATAAAATAGTTGTAGCGGGGCCTAAAGAGCTTGCCGGAAGGTATCCGGAAGGCAGGGTTCGGGTTGTTAACGGGGGCGGCTCGGTGGTAGAATCGGTCCAGCATGGTTTTGCGGTCTTACCCAAGGACTCAATGACTTTGGTGTCAACCAGTGATATTCCTTTACTAACGCCGGAGGAAATTGAAGATTTTCTTAAGAACTGTCCGGATGGATACGATGTTTACTATCCGGTGGTGTTTAAAGAGGCTATTGAGCAACGGGATAAAACGGTTAAGCGGACTTACGTAACGTTAAAGGAAGGTACGGTTACCGGAGGAAACCTTTTTTTGGTTAATCCGCGGATTGTCGACCAGGCCATAGTAAAGGCTCAGGATTTAATTAAACTTAGAAAAAGTCCTTTTAAACTTAGCCTGCTTTTAGGAATAGGTTTTGTAGTGAAATTTTTAACCAAAAGGCTTTCAGTAAAAGAGTTGGAAGAAAAGGTCGGAGGTTTACTGGGAATCCGGGGCAAAGCGGTATTTTCCAGGAGTTTTGGCATTGGGGTTGATGTTGATAAACCGGAAGATCTGGAGGTAGCCTTAAGACATTTGCCCTAAGGGGGGCTTTTTTCTTTTTGAGGAGGGGATTAAGTGGTAGAAATTAAAGATGTTCAGGAAGCAAGGATTAGGCTATTGGGGGTTGCTCACCGCACTTTAACCGCTTATTCGGCAACCTTTAGCCGGCTGGCGGGAGCGGAAGTGTATTTTAAATATGAAAACCTGCAAAAAACCGGTTCCTTTAAGCTGAGGGGAGCTTATAATAAAGTTGCCAGTCTGCCCGTAAAGGAGCGGGAACGGGGCGTTGTAGCGGCCTCGGCGGGTAACCATGCCCAGGGGGTAGCTTTTGCTTCGTTTAGTGCCGGAATTCCCGCAACTATCGTGATGCCGGAAGGCGCTCCGCTGGCTAAGATTCAGGCGACCCAGAGCTACGGAGCAAAGGTAATTTTACACGGGGTTAGCTATGATGATGCTTTTTTAAAAGCGAAAGAAATCATGGAAAAGGAAGGAGCAACTTTTGTCCATGCCTTTGACGACCCCAAAGTGATTGCCGGGCAGGGGACCATAGCCTTAGAAATGCTCGAAGATGTTCCTGAACTGGATATGCTGGTGGCTCCGGTTGGTGGTGGCGGACTGATAGCCGGTCTTGCAGTGGCAGCGAAAGCGATAAAACCGCATCTGAAAGTCATAGGGGTTCAGGCCAAGGGGGCACCATCGGCGTATGCTTCTTTAAAAGAACGCAGGAAAGTAACGTTGGCTTCGGTGTCGACAATTGCTGACGGAATTGCCGTCAAAACTCCGGGGGAGTTGACCTCGAAAATTATTTTTGATTTGGTAGACGACATTGTCCTGGTGGATGATGAGGAAATTGCCCAGGCAATATTAATGATGTTAGAACGGGGTAAAGTAATGTTAGAAGGAGCAGGAGCGGTGGGGGTGGCAGCGCTTTTAGCCCAGAAAATTCCGGTACGGGGGCATAAAGTCGGCGTTGTTTTGTCCGGTGGAAATATCGATGTTCATACCATCTCGATCATAATCGAACGGGGTCTGGTAAAATCCGGTAGATATGTACGGATAAAAACTATTTTAGATGATAAACCGGGAGCCTTACAAAAGCTTTTGGAGTTAATTGCCAGGGAAAAGGCCAATATAATTTTTATCAACCATGACCGCATTGCTCCCCACGTGCCGATAAAGCAGGCGGAGGTTGAGCTGGCTCTGGAAACAAGGGATTTATCTCACATTGAAAAAATTCTGGCGGTTTTAAGAGAAGCGGGTTATCAGATTCTACAAAATTAAGGAGGGCTTTTTAGTGGAAGGAATTATCTTAGCGGCCGGTAAAGGCACGCGAATGAAATCGGATTTACCCAAAGTAGTACACGAAGTTGCCGAAAAACCAATGGTATTGAGGGTGTATGAAGCTTTAGTTGGTGCCGGGGTTAAGCGGGTGGTCGCGGTGGTGGGCTACCGCAAAGAAAAGGTGGAGGAAATTCTCCGCGGCCGGGCGGTAATTGCAGTTCAGGAAGAACAGTTAGGAACCGGGCATGCAGCTTTGGTGGCTATGCCTTACGTTGAAGACGAGAATGTTATTATTGTCCCCGGAGATACACCCCTTTTAAAAGCTTCTACCCTTCAAGCTTTAATCAAAAAACATCTTGAGACCGGGGCTTATGCCACGGTATTAACCTGTTTTTTAAGTAATCCCTATGGTTACGGCCGTATTGTCCGGGACGGATACGGGAAAATAATAAAAATAGTCGAGGAAAAGGATGCAACCCTGGAAGAAAAGCAAATAGCGGAGGTTAACACGGGAATTTACTGTTTTAATACAAAAATTTTAAAAGAAATCTTGCCGTTATTAAAAGCGGAAAATGCCCAAAAGGAGTATTACCTGACCGATGTTATTCCCCTTCTTTTAGAACGGGGTAAGGTAGTTGAAACGATTACTATACAGGATGAAACGGAAGTTTATGGGGTAAATGACCGGGTGCAGCTTGCTCGCTTGACCAAGGGAGTTTACCGGAGAAAAGCTGAGGCGTTAATGCAGGAAGGGGTTACAATAATTGACCCGGAGACCGTGTATATTGGTGAAGAAGTAGTGGTGGGCAGTGATACGGTTATTTATCCCAATACTTACCTTGAAGGGAAAACGGTTATTGGGAGTGGGTGCCGCCTTGGACCCAATACCCGCATTACCGATAGCGTGATTGGCAACAATACCGAAATTACTTTTTCCGTAATTATCCAGGCCCGGGTTGGCGATGAGGTGAACGTGGGACCGTTTGCTTATCTTCGACCTGGGACCGAAATTGCTAACGGGGTAAAAATTGGAGATTTTGTGGAAATTAAAAAATCGTTCATTGGCGAAGGCTCCAAGGTTCCCCACCTGTCTTACATTGGGGATGCGGTAGTGGGTAAAGGAGTTAATATTGGGGCCGGAACAATTACATGTAATTACGACGGGAAAAATAAGTGGGAAACGGTTATTGAAGATGGAGCGTTTATCGGAAGCAATACCAATTTGGTGGCACCGATAAAGATTGGGAAAAATGCTGTAGTTGGGGCAGGCTCCACATTAACCGAAGATGTTCCGGAAAAAGCTTTGGCTATAGCCCGTTCCCGCCAGGTGAATAAAGAAGATTATGTTAAATAATATTTATTTTTTCGTTAAAGCGGCAGGAAGTTTTCCTATTGTAGGAGAATAAAAAAACTGTCGAATTTTGCTCGGAACATGGATTAAAGTAAATGGAGGTTTAAAGATGAGCCGCTATGATTTAAAAATTTTTTCCGGCAATGCCAATCCAGATTTAGCTCGAGAAATTGCTTCTTTTTTGGGAGTGGAAGTTGGTGATGCCCGGGTTTCCCGCTTTTCCGACGGGGAAATTCAGGTAAAAATAAATGAAAGCGTCCGGGGGGCGGATGTATTTATAATCCAGCCAACCTGTACACCGGTTAATGAAAATTTAATGGAACTGTTGATCTTAATAGATGCGATTAGAAGGGCTTCGGCACGCAGGATTACTGCGGTGCTGCCGTATTTTGGTTACGCCCGGCAGGACCGGAAAACGAGAGCCCGGGATCCGATTACGGCAAAATTGGTATCCAATTTAATAACCGTAAGCGGGGCGCGCCGGGTGATTGCCATGGACCTGCATGCCGGACAAATTCAGGGCTTTTTTGATATACCGGTTGATCACCTGGTGGGCGTACCGATTTTAGCCAAGTATTTTAATGAAAAGGGTTTGGAAAATAAGGTGGTGGTTTCTCCCGATTTAGGCGGGGTAACCCGGGCCCGGGATTTGGCCGAGCGGATTGGGGCGCCAATTGCTATTATCGATAAACGCCGCCCGGAACCCAATGTAGCGGAAATAATGAACATCATTGGAGAAATTGAAGGGAAAACGGTGATTATGATCGATGATATTATCGACACCGCCGGTACCATTACCCAGGGAGCGCAGGCTCTTATGGAACGGGGGGCTAAAGAAGTATACGTATGCTGTACCCATCCTATTTTATCCGGTCCGGCGGTGGACCGGCTGGCCAACGCTCCCATTAAGGAAGTAGTTGTAACCAATACAATACCCCTTCCACCGGAAAAGAAACTGCCCAAAATTAAAGTGTTATCGGTAGCACCCCTAATGGGTGAAGCGATCCGGCGGATTCATGAAGATTTATCGGTAAGTGAGCTATTTGTTTAATCGTCCTGCTTTTTGATTATTGCCTTGCCACACCGGGCAAGGTTTTCTTTTATTTTGGAAAAAGTGTGGCTAATTTTTCCCGGAATGTAGGTAAGGGCTTCTCTTCCTTCCCTCTTGACAACAACGGCATCTTTGCCGATAGTTAATATATAGGAGCTTTCTAAATGGTAACTGCGACCAAGACGCATTAAACCCGGGGCGATGATTATTTCGGTAATATCTCCGGTAGAAAGTTCAAAGGTAAAGTTTACCATTTGGCCCAGGTAACTTCCGTCTTCCGCAATGACTTTTTGGCCAAAGAGCCGGGGACCTTTTTTCCATAGTTCCACAAGCCCGGAAGACTGGTCGGGTTTTTTTAAAGCATCTTTACTTTTAATGAGGACTACCTTTTCACTTAATGCTTTTATTTCGTTAAAAGGCAGGAGTTTTATCCCCGGTAAAAAATTGCGACTGACCACTAATAGACCTGCAACTTTTCGCTCATAAGGCTCCACTAATAGCTCTTTTACTGTTCCGGTGATAATACCGTCGTAAGCGGTAATTACCGGAAGCCCTTGGATAAGCCGTGCATTCCCAAAATACCACCTCCCGGTCCCTCTTTAAGTTACATTTATTCCCAGTTCATGTTTTTTAGAACTAAAATTCGGGAATACTTTGTAAGTAAGGAGGGATGTAAAAGGTGGAAAAAATTACTGCGAGTGTACGGTTGAAGAAAACCCGGGGAGAACGGAACCGGCTTTTAAAAGAAGGCAAAGTGCCCGGAGTAATGTACGGGAAAAACATTGAGCCGGTGGCGGTGGCTGTTAATGCCCGGGAACTTGAGAGTTTGGTAGAGCGGGGCTTAAAATTATTTGAGCTTTCCGTGGAAGGAAAAACCCAGAGGGTACTGGTTAAAGAGCTACAACACCATCCGGTGACCGGGAAGCTAATCCATGTGGATTTTCAGGTGGTAGAAAGCGGCCGGAAGATCCGGCAACTGGTGCCGGTGGAGCTTTATGGGGAACCGGCAGGGGTTAAAGCCGGTGGTATCTTGGAGCATGGTCTTTCGGAAGTTACGGTGGAGTGCCTGCCAGAGGATCTACCGGAGTTTATTGAAGCGGATGTTTCAAAACTTGAGGTTGGCGATTGTCTGAGGGTAAAAGATTTGGAGCTACCTCCGGGTGTACGCGTCATTGAGGACCCGGAAAGCATCATTGCGTTAATATCTGCTCCCAGGGATTATGTTGAAGAGGAAGAGGAAACAACTACCTCCGCCCCGGAAGCTACAGCTTAAAATTTTCGTAGGGAGAGGAAAAATGTTTATCATAGCAGGATTGGGGAACCCCGGACAGGAATATGAAAATACCCGGCATAATGCCGGGTTTATGGTTGTAGATGAGTTAGCTAAAAAACATGGAATATTAATAACCAAAAGAAAATTTAAAAGCCTTGTCGGTGAAGGGGAAATTTTAGGGGTAAAAGTTTTATTGCTTAAACCTCAAACCTATATGAATTTAAGCGGGACAGCAGTCCAGGAGGCGGTTTCTTTTTACAAACTCCCTCTGTCCCGCTTAGTTGTTGTTTATGATGATTTAGACTTGCCTTTAGGGAAAATTCGTCTTCGTTTAAAAGGGAGTGCCGGCGGTCATCGGGGAATGGGGTCTATTATTAGTTGTCTGGGAAGTGAGGAAATACCCCGATTAAAAATTGGGATTGGTCGACCGGCGGTGGGAGATGTTAAGGATTATGTTTTACAGCCCTTTACCGGTGCCGAGAGGGAGATTTTAGAGCCTACCCTTAAACTGGCGGCGGAAGCCATAACCGTAGCTCTAACGGAAGGATTTAATAAAGCAATGACTGACTTTAACCGGGGAGGTTAATAATTTACAAGGTGGCTTCTTTTTTTTATGGTTTTTTGGCAGCGGTGCTGGCTTATGGGGTAAATAAACTTTTAGTGCGCTTGCTAACAAAGGAGAAGGTAGCGTTAGTAGCTCCTTCTATCGAAGAATGTCTAAAAACTTTTTTGGGGCTCTTTGGTCAGGGAAACATCGTTTTTACCCATTTCGCTTTTGGTTTTGCCGAAGGCTTGTACGACTTAATAACCGCCCGCCAGAAGTATCTGGCGTTTTTTCTGAGTATCGTTACCCATACCGTTTTTGGTATTATTACTTTAAGTATAACTGAAAAATTTACCCTTTTTTTAGGTATAAGTACCGCCGCTCTGGGCCATACTTTGTATAACCTGATAGTTTTAAAAATGGCCCGGAGGTAAGCGATGATTATCCATGTTTGTGACTTTTGCCAAAAAACCTACTTCTTCAAAGGAAGTTCCACAAAAATTTCTTACATACGGGGGATCTGTCCCGATTGCCAGGAGGAGCTTTTTTTTGAAGAAAAATCGTATTTTGGCCGACCAGTTATTCATTAAAACGGAGGATGTAGTGTGAGTAAAAATATTTTTTCTTTAATGCAGGAAAATTCAGAATTTAAGCGCCTTTTGGAAGGGATAAATAAAAAACGGATTCAGTTAATTTACGGTTCTTACGGCACTGCCCGGACCTTTTTAATGGCAACTGTTGCCAAAGCCTTAAACCGTCCCCTTTTGGTGATTACCGAGAATGAACAGGTGGCCCGGGAAATTGCCGAAGATTTGGAGTTTTTCCTGGGCGATAAAACTTCCCGCTTTTTTTACCGGGAGGGTTTTTTATTTGACCTGACCGTGCGGGAAGGGGGCGAGTTAAAGGCTTCGAGAATTGAGCTATTAAAAAGGCTATCCCGGGGGGAAAAGCCGCATACGGTCGTAAACTACGAAGCTTTAACCCGGAAATACCCGCCGCTGCAGAGCTTTGCCCGCTGGAAAAGGGAGCTCAGGGTTGGAGATGTGGTTGAGCTTGAGGAATTGATCCGGTATTTAAGCCAGATCGGTTATGAACGGGTGGACCAGGTAGAAGCGCCGGGACAGTTCAGCCAGCGGGGTGGAATTGTAGATGTTTATGTTCCCGGTGAGGTGCCTTTCAGGGCGGAGTTTTTTGGTGATGAAATTGATTCCCTGCGGGCTTTGGATGTTGAAAGCCAGCGTTCCCAGGCCAATTTAAACGAAGTGGTTATTTATCCTGCCGAGGTAGCTGTTGCCGAAGAAGACCTGCTTTTAGAGGTAAAACAAAAAATTAGTGCAGATATTGAACAACAAGTTAAAAAATTAATTCAGCAAAATAAACGGGAAGCTGCAGGTAGATTAAAAGAAAAAGGAGCCGAGGTTTTAAATATTCTGGGAAAAAGCGAGGTAATTGAAAAGCTATTGCCGTACTTTTGGAGCGGTGTCTCGCTTCTGGATTATTTTGGCGACGAATATCTTGTTTTTTTAGATGAGCCGGGGAGATTTGGCGAGCAAATTAATAGTTTGGAGAAACTGCGCCGGGAAAGTTTTACCGAAGCGCTTAGTGGCGGCTATACTTTACCAAAGCAAGCCGAGGTTTTTTACGAAGAAGAGCAGCTAATGGCTCTTCTACGAGGAAGAATTGCGGTGATAACTTCTCTTTTACCCAAAACTCCGCGTTTTATCGGAGATTACGACCCCCATAATTTTGCGGGAAGAAAGCCACCAAACTATTTAGGAAAGGAAAAGCTATTTTTTGAAGATATAAAAAACTTTCTTGCCAATAATTATCGCATTTTTATCTTAAGAGGACGGGAAGAAGCGGCGGTAGCGTTAAAAAATGAGCTTTTAAAAAGAAATTTTCCGGCAAGCTTCGTTGAAAAATTTGAGGTAGAGATAGCCCCCCGGGAAATAAAAATTGGCCTTGGCGTTCTTAATTCTGGCTTTGAATTTCCCCAGCAAAAGCTTTTGGTTTACACCGATGTAGAACTGGCGGGAAGGGCGGTAAAAGCAAGGGTTACAAAAGCGGTTTTAGGGGAAAGGGCTGAGGAGCCGTTTTCCCCCGGTGATTATGTAGTGCATCCGGTCCACGGAATTGGCAAGTACCTGGGAATAAAGCCGGTAGAAGTTGGCGGAAACGTCAAGGACTACCTGGTTATTGCTTACCAGGGGGAAGATAGGCTTTACGTACCACCGGAACAGGTAGGGAATCTCCAAAAATACGTGGGCGTTGACGGCGAGCCGCCAAAACTTTCCCGCCTTGGTGGCAGCGACTGGCAGAGGGTTAAAAATCGGGTGAAAGCCGCGGTCAGGGAAATGGCCGAAGGATTGTTGGAGCTTTATGCCAAGAGAATGGCCAAGCCGGGTTTTGCTTTTTCGCCCGATACCGTCTGGCAAAAGGAATTTGAAGAGCGCTTTCCCTATGAAGAAACCCCCGACCAGCTCAAAGCCATTGAAGAGGTAAAAAGAGACATGGAAAAACCGAAGGTGATGGACCGGCTTTTATGCGGTGATGTCGGGTACGGTAAGACCGAAGTAGCTTTAAGGGCAGCTTTCAAGGCCGTAATGGATGGGAAGCAGGTGGCGGTCTTAACTCCTACTACTTTACTGGCGCAGCAGCATTACAATACTTTTAAGGAGCGTTTTTCCGGTTATCCTGTCGAAATTCGCCTTTTAAGCCGTTTTCAGACAGCCCGGGAGCAAAAGGAAATAATTAAAGAACTGAAAAGAGGGAAAGTGGACATTGTTATTGGAACCCACCGCTTGCTCCAGGACGACGTTCAGTTTTACGATTTGGGCCTGATGATTGTGGATGAGGAGCAGCGCTTTGGAGTGGCCCAAAAAGAACGGTTAAAAATTTTAACGGAAACGGTAGATGTTTTAACCCTGACGGCAACTCCGATACCGCGGACACTCCACATGGCTTTAATGGGCATAAGGGATTTAAGTGTTTTAAATACCCCACCGGAGAACCGTTTTCCGGTACAAACCTATGTCCTGGAAGAAGACCCTTTTATCATCAGGGATGCCATTCGCCGGGAACTGGGGCGCGGGGGCCAGGTGTTTTTTGTCCATAATAGGGTTTCCGATATTGATGAAGTAGCTGCCTGGGTTCAGTCTTTGGTGCCCGAAGCAAAGGTGGCAGTGGCCCACGGGCAAATGAAAGAAGAACAATTGGAAAGGGTAATGTTGGAGTTTATTTCCGGTAAGTACGATGTCCTGGTTTCCACGACGATAATCGAAACGGGAATTGACCTTCCTAATGTTAATACTTTGATTATTAAAAATGCCGACCGTTTTGGACTGGCCCAGCTTTACCAGCTCCGGGGCCGGGTAGGGCGGAGTAACCGAATTGCTTATGCTTACTTGATGTACGAAAAGGATAAGGTGTTAAGAGAAGCGGCCGAAAAGCGTTTAGCCGCGATTAAAGAGTTTACGGAGTTTGGTTCGGGCTTAAAACTTGCCATGCGGGACCTGGAAATTCGCGGTGCGGGAAACCTGTTAGGGCCGGAGCAGCACGGGCATATTGCGGCGGTAGGCTTTGATATGTATATGAAGCTTTTACAGGAAACGGTGGCGGAGTTAAAGGGGCAGGTAACTTCCGAGGAAGTAGAGCCGCAGCTCGAATTAAACTTAACTGCCTATATTCCCGAAAGCTATATTCCCGATGAAAAACAAAAAATTGAAATGTATAGAAGACTTTCGCGGACGCGCAACTTAGAGGATTTAGAAGATGTGGTGGATGAATTAATTGACCGTTTTGGCGAAATTCCTCCGGAAGTGGAAAACCTGATTCGGCTAATTAAAATAAAAATTGTGGCTTCTAAACTAAAAGTTAAAGGAATTTTCCAGACCGACGAAGAGCTGAAAATTCAGTTCTTTCCCAATCCCGAAATTACTGCCGAAAAGCTTTCACGAATTTCCGGTCAGTTTAAGGGCAGGGTCATATTTGGTATGAACCCCGATCTGGAAATTCGTGTCCGGACCAAGGGAAAAATGGGCCAAGAAATTTTTTCAATTTTAGAAAGGATATTCGGGCAGTTAAGTTGAATATATAAACGGTAAAATTTTTTACAAATTAGTTATTGTGTAGAGAGGAGAGACAGTAATGAAAAAAATTACAAGAGTTGTTGCCGTACTTTTAACCTTTGTCCTGGCCTTAATCGTTGCGGGTTGTGGGGATTACGTGGCCAAAGTGAATGGAAAAACTATTTCCAAAAAAGATTTCGACCGGCGGTTTGCCCAGGTACAGGCTGACATGAAGCTAAGAGGAGTGGATTTAACCTCCACCGAGGGGCAGAAGATGCTTCAGAGCTTAAAGCAGCAGACTCTGGACCAGATGATCAATGAAATTCTAATTTCCGAGTATGGAAAGGAAAAGAAAATTGAACCGACAAAAGACGAAATTACCAATAAAATTAATGAAATTCGGGCCCAGTTCCCATCACCCCAGGATTTTGAAAAAGCTTTAAAAGACCGCAATATAACCGACAAAGATTTGCAAGAAATGGTTCGGGTGCAACTAATAAATGACAAAATTTACAACGAAGTAACCAAAGGGATTACCGTATCCGAACAGGAAGTTAAGGAGTATTATGAAAAACATAAAAACGAGCCGGATTTTCAAACACCGGAGCAGCGGCAGGTAAGGCATATTTTAATTGCGGTTAACGATGGAAATGCTCAAAACAATCCCCATTTTAACATCAATGTCAAAAGAACCGATGCGGAAGCCAAAAAGCTTGCCGAGGAGTTAATAAAACAAATAAAAGCCGGAAAGGATTTTGCTACCCTGGCTAAAGAAAAATCCGATGATCCGGGAGTAAAAGAAAATGGGGGGCAGTATACCTTCAGCCGGGGGGAGATGGTAAAGGAGTTTGAAGATGCTGCCTTTGCCTTGAAAAAACCCGGTGATATTACCGAAACTCCCGTAAAAACTGCTTTCGGTTATCACATCATTAAACTGGAAAAAATTATCCCGGCAAGACAAAAAACTTACGAAGAGGTTAAAGAACAGCTGAAAAACTACCTTTTAGAGAAAAAGAAACGCGAAGCTTATAATAAATTCCTCGAAGACTTAAAGAAAAAAGCCAAGATTGAAACTAAGCTTTCTTTCAAGTAAAAACTTAACAAAAAAGTATAAACCCCTCCTTAAGGTAAAATACTAACATTACCAAACCACTTAAGGAGGGAATTTTTATGAAAGCAACGGGTATTGTGCGGCGAATTGATGATCTGGGGCGGGTAGTAATTCCCAAGGAGATAAGAAGAACGTTACGGATAAGAGAGGGGGACCCTCTGGAAATTTTTGTTGACCGGAACGGAGAGGTGATTTTAAAAAAATACTCGCCAATTGGTGAGCTGGGGGATTTTGCTAAAGAATACGCCGAATCCCTTCATGAATCTTTAGGTCATATTGCCTTTATTGCCGACCGGGATACGATAATAGCGGTGGCTGGAGCCCCGAAAAAAGAGTTTCTCAATAAGCCCATTGGTCCGGCGGTAGAGCGGGCCATGAATGAAAGAAAAACCGTGCTGATAACCGCCACCGGGGAACACGAGTACTGTAAGGAATGTATTACCGCCGAAGAGGGCAAGTGCCTGTTTACTTCGGAAATTATCGCGCCGATTATTGCTGAAGGAGACCCCATCGGGGCTGTAATCATTGCCAGCCGGGAGCCGGGAGTGAAGTTCGGAACTTTGGAGCAAAAAATGGCGGAAACCGCTGCTCATTTTCTCGCCAAACAAATGGAACAGTAACCTCCAGGGACGGTTCTGACAGCGTACATATTGAACGCCGTTCAGAACCGTTTATTTATTTTTTCCTGTTTTTCCGAATTGTTCGAAGAAAACTATTATAACTTTTACCCAAAAATTCGGCGGTTTGTTTTAGTTCAATGTTATATTGTTCTTTAGCTCGAAGGGCTAATTCAACCTGTGCATTTACTACCGGGCGCTTATATTCATCGGTTAACAATTCGGTATAAGAAAGATTTAACTCACTGCAAATTTTTTTGGCTAAATACTGTAAATGAAAGTACCTTATACTTCCATCCAAATCTTCCGGCCAGAATTCCTCTTTAACTAAACTTTCGACTAAAAAATTGGTAATTGGTTGCAAGTCTTCTAAGCCGTTGGGGCAAATTTGCGTAAAAAGGGAAAAATCCATAAAAGGCAAAGCTTTTTGAGGATTTAAGAAATAATAGAAACTACTCCATGGGTATGAAGATAAACTTAAGACCAGGCCTGCCCGTAAAGGATTTAACAGAACATAACGAAAAGCTTCCCAGAGATAATCATCCGATTCTATCAGATAAGATTTAAACCGATCCTCAAAAACGTGACCGGTTTTTTGGTATTTTCGGTTAAAATAAATGGCGTAGGTGGTAAGGACCGGTTGAAAGTACTTAGATAATGGTTCGTCAGTGGCCTGGGCTAAAATGTGAAAGTGGTTGGACATTAAAGTAAAGGCAAATATTTTAAGCGGCTTTTTTTCCCAGTTTTTTTGCAAAAGAAAAAGAAAGAAGTTGTAGTCTTTTTCTTCCAAGAAAATTTTTTCTTTTTTGTTTCCCCGGGCAATGATATGATAAATACTGCCGGGAAGAAAAAAGCGTTTTTGTCGAGGCATTATTCTCCCCCTCAGAATTGTTTGTCTAAAATATACATAATTTCCACAAATAACGTCAATAGGAAAAGGAAGAGTTGGGGAAGAATAGCACTTTTTTTGAACCGTTTCTGGAGGAGGTGGTGGGAAAAATGGTGGTTGACAGAACCGTCCCTGGAGTGATCTATGTGGTGGGGTTGGGGCCGGGGAGTATGGATTACCTACCCTTAAAGGCGTACCGGCTCTTGAAAGCGGGGATGAAGGTGTTTTTCCGGACGGAAAAAGCAGCACCTCCGGAACTGTTAAGGGAAATCACCTGGCAGAGCTTTGATCATTTATATGAAGAGTTTTCTACCTTTGAGGAAGTTTACCGGGAAATTGTTAACGTACTTCTTAGAGAAAGGCAAAAGGGCGATCTTGTTTATGCGGTGCCGGGAAACCCGCTGGTGGCGGAAAAAACCGTAGAGCTTTTACTTGAGCAGCACGAGGTACCGGTGGAAGTGGTAACGGCGCCGGGGGCGTTAGAGCTTGCCCTAACTTCCCTGAAAATAGACCCTGCTAAAGACCCTTATAAAGTCCTGGATGCTTTAACCGTAACGGCTTGGGATTTTTCCAAAAGTGCTACTAACATTATTTTTCAGGTGTACGACCGTTTAATTGCCGGAAACCTCAAAATTTTGTTGATGGAGAGGTATCCCGATGATTATCCGGTCCTGGTATTACGAGATCTGGGGCTGCCGGGAGAAAAGGTTGAAAAAGTTCCTTTATTTGAGTTGGACCGCCGGGAGTTTGATCACAAAGTGCTGGTGGTGGTTCCCAAAATGCGGGAGGAAATATTTTCGGTTGAAAAGCTTGGAGAAATCATGGAAGTTTTAAGGGGGGAGCAGGGGTGCCCCTGGGACAGGGAGCAGACGCACCGTTCGCTTTTGCCTTATGTTTTAGAAGAAGCGTATGAAGTGGCCGAAGCAATCGAGGAGGAGGACCCGGAAAAGCTAAAAGAAGAGCTGGGCGATTTACTTTTGCAGGTGGTGTTTCATGCCCAGATTGCCCGGGAAGAAGGGGAGTTTACTTTTAAAGAGGTAGTTGAAGGGATTTGTGAGAAACTTATTCGCCGGCACCCTCACGTTTTTGCCTCGGTGGAAGTTGATGATAGCGAGGAAGTAAAAATTAACTGGGAAATGATTAAACAGCAGGAAAAAGGGAAAAAATCGGTAATAGAGGGAGTGGCCAAAACTCTTCCGGCCCTAAAAAAAGCGCAAAAAGTAGGAGAAAAGGCGGCCAAGGTTGGTTTTGACTGGGAAAAGGCGGAGGAGGTTTTTGCCAAGATTGAAGAAGAGTTAGAGGAACTAAGAGCAAGTTTAAAGGAGGGGACCAGCCGGCAGGAAGAGGAACTGGGAGATTTGTTATTTTCGGTGGTAAATCTTGCCCGAAAATTGGGGTTGGAGGCAGAAGAGGCGCTAAATAAAACCACTTCTAAATTCGTAAAAAGATTTATGAAAATGGAAGAAATGGTTAAAGAAAGGGGCCAAAACCTCCAGGATTTAACTCTAAGTGAGTTGGATGAGCTATGGAATAAAGCAAAAAATCATTAAAAAAATAAGATTTTTTTTGATAGTTTGCAGGAAAATGAAGGATTGTAGCGAATTAAGTAAAACGATAATTTAAGTACATAAAAAATTTTTTCAAGGAGGGAATATAAGTGAACAAAGCTGAATTAGTAAGTGTAATTGCTGAAAAGGCCGAAATGACTAAAAAGGATGCGGAAAAAGCCTTAAATGCGGTTTTAGCAGCAATTGAAGAAGCTTTGAAAAAAGGTGAAAAAGTACAGTTGGTCGGTTTTGGTACTTTTGAAGTAAGAGAAAGAGCCGCACGGAAGGGTAGAAACCCGCAAACCGGTCAGGAAATCGAAATTCCCGCTTCCAAAGTTCCGGTATTTAAGCCCGGCAAGCTTTTAAAAGAAAAAATTTAATAAAAAAGCCAGGTGCCTAAAGCATCTGGCTTTTTTCTGTGTTTGCATAACCCTTCCTCTTTTTGGACAAAATAACCAAAAATTGAGGAGGGGTTTTATGCGCCTTGGGAAAAGTCTTTTAGCCTTGACGGTAATGTTTGTTCTCATAATTTACGGTTGCACTCCCGCAAGAAAGCCTTTAGCCCTCAAAAAATATAGAACCGAACCCACCGTTACAGTTTACTTCAATGAGACCGGGGAAAAAAAGAAGATGAAATTGGAAGAATACGTCCTGGGAGTTGTAGCGGCGGAAATGGAACCGGATTGGCCGGTTAATGCTTTAGCGGCGCAGGCAATTTTAGCTCGAACTTTTGCCCTGGAGAATATTGAAAGTGGAAAGGTGAGAAAGCTTCACGGTACCGATGTTTCCACCGATATCGAAGAGAGCCAGGCGTATGACCCGAAAAAAATTACGGAAAATGTAAAGAAAGCGGTGCAAATGACCCGGGGTCAAGTGGTACTTTACAAGGGGCATTTTATCAAAGCCTGGTTTAATGCCTGCGACGGTGGGATTTCGGCTTCGGCCAGGGAAGGATTAAGTTATACCAAAACTCCTACTCCCTACGTCAAAGAGTTAGTGAAAGATGGCTGTCTTAAAGTTACCATTCCGGAAAACCGCCACTGGCGGGTAGAGATACCCTGGGAGGAGATTCGAAAGGTGTTAAAAACAAATTATAAAACCGATCCAGGTCCTAACCCTGCGGTAAAGGTATTAGCCCGGGGTAAAAGCGGGCGAGTGTTAACTCTGCGGGTTGGAACGGCCACCGTTGGAGCGCCGGCTTTGAGATTAGCCCTTGGACCGGAAAAAATGCGTTCCACATTGTTAACGAAAATTTTTGTGGAAAACGGTAAGCTAATCATGGAGGGAAAAGGCTTTGGCCATGGTGTCGGCCTTTGCCAGTGGGGGGCCAATAAAATGGCCCGGGAAGGTAAGTCACCGGAAGAAATCATCAGGTTTTATTTTAAAGATATTGAAATTAAAAAACTCTGGCGGTAGGAAGTTATGCGGGCATAATTCCCTTTATGCCCGCATAATTATTTTGTAAGGTCGAAAGGGGGGGAAGTATGGACGAGGCTACTTTGCATAAAGTAGAAATTTATGACCGCAAAACCGTTAAGCTTTCAGGAATAAAGCAGGTTTTAAGCTTTAATGACCAGGAGATCCTGGTTGAAAGTGTCCAGGGATTTGTGGTTCTTAAGGGAGAAAGCCTTTTTATTACCGGACTGAACCTGGAGGCAGGAACTTTGATAGTTGAAGGGTTTTTAAAGGAATTTACCTATCCGGAAGAGGGTGTAAAGGCTAAAGAAAGGGGTAAGAAGGTTTGGGAGCGCCTATTTCGGTAGCAGGACAAATTAGAGAAGTTATTTTGTTTTTGGTGGCCGTGGCCTTGGGTTTGACATTTTGCGGCCTTTATTTTTTGGAAAACCTTATTTTAAAGCGAAAGTTTAGACGCAGGAAGAAATTTTTTCCCTATTTTGTAGCGGATATTCTTTATTTTACCGCAGTAGGAGGCTTAATTTTGGGGTATTTTCTCTTTTTCAGTCAGGGAGAGGTGAGGAGTTACGGCTTTTTGGGAATAATTACCGGAATAGTTTTATATTATTTTATTTTAAATAAAAACACCAGTTCGAAAGGAAAAACGTAAATTAGCACGAATAAATTTAGTAAGATTTTGTCCACATTTTGTCCATAACTTGTCCAAAGTTTGTCCACAATTGTTAATAAACTGTGGATAAGTTGTAAATAAGGTGAAGATAAATGCAGATTGAAATTCGAGGGGCAGAAAAATTAAGCTTTCGCGAACGGCAAGTGGTAGTGCTAAAAGAAATGGGTTACACCAACGAACAGGTTGCCAAAAAATTAAAAATTAATGTGAGTTCCGTTGCCACCCTTTATAATCGTGCCAAAAGCAAAGGCTACCAGGTAGTGATAGTAATTCCAGGGGATCATCTGGGACTTTTTGATCCCGGGGATGAAGGGGAGGAAGAATAATGCCGCGGTATTATGCCGGTTACAATAAAAAAAATAAGAAAAAAAACTTTTGGTCGGCGGTATTTTTGGCGTTTCTTTTATACATAATGGTGAGCTTTGGTTTTGAGGTTTACAAACTTTACATTATGCACCGGGAAGTTAAAGCTCTATCGGCAGAGGTTTATGAGCTAAAAGCGGATAATGAGAAGCTGTTAGAAGATATTAAGAGGCTAAAAAATAACTCGCACTTTGAAACTCGCGCCAGGGAGATGGGGTTTGTAAAACCTGGAGAAAAAGTAATTGTAATTGAAAAGAAGGGAAATAAAGATGCCAGCAGTGATTGATATCGGAACAAATTCGGTACGGGTTTTAGTTGGTTCTTTTAACAATGGTAAATTTTACGAAGAGTACCGGGACTTGAGGACCACCCGTATTGGCCAAGGGATAAACTCGGGGTATTTAAAAGAAGAGGCGATGGAGCGAACCTTGAAGGTGGTTGTAGAATTTGTTGAAAAAGCCCGGGAATTTACCGATGAGATAGTGATTTTTGCCACCAGTGCGGTGCGCGATGCTAAAAATCAAAGGGAGTTTGTGGATAAAATAAAAAGCGCAACCGGTATAACCCTTGAGGTTTTAACGGGCGAGGAGGAAGCTTATTATTCTTATCAGGGAGTAAAGCTATCATTACCTTATTTAAACGAACCTGCGGTTATCGATTTGGGTGGCGGGAGTATTGAGTTTATCTGGCAGGAACGGGGGAAAACCTTATTTCAAAGCGTCCCAGTTGGGGCAGTAAGATTAATGGAGGCTGTAGACAAGGAGGGTTTGCTGAAACTTTTACGGGATTTTGTCGGGAAAATAACTCCCTATTTTCATGAACCGGTGGTGGCGGTTGGTGGTACCGCTACAACTTTAGCGGCAATTGACCTGAAGTTAGAAAAATACGATCCCCGCAAAGTGGAGGGGCATGCTATTGAATTACCGCGGCTTAGAGAAATCCATAATTATTTAGAAAGTTTACCCTTACCCGAACGCCAAAAGGTACCGGGACTTTTACCCGAGCGAGCAGATATTATCGTTTATGGCTGTAAAATATTAATTGAAGTTCTAACCACCGCCCGGCTTTCCGGGCTAATTGTGGGAGAAGGGGACCTGCTTTTAGGAAAACTTAAAGAAATGACGGTGTCGAAAGAAAATAAAGGGCCAAAACTTTAAAATGACAAAAATTTCCTCCTTGCAAGGCTATAATAACCATTAGAAGCCTTGGAAAAAGGAGGATTTTTTTTGGAAACCAAGATCTATCCCTTTGCCCGTAGAAAGAGTAATGTAAAAGCCCCGGAGGTTAAAAGGCCGCGTAAAAAATTGAAACTTAGTGACATAATTTTTCCGGTTTTAGCCTTTTCTTTGGGAAGAGCTTCGCTGGCGGGAGACCTTTATCCCTTTGGGCCGGCGTTTTTAGGAGCGGCGGTCGCTTATCTGGGACTGGGGGAAGCTTTTTTTCTATTTGTTTTCCTTTTATTAGGACAAATCTTTATTATACCCGAGCGTTATATAATTTATAAGTTTTCGCAGCTTTTGGTACTGTTTATTTTAGCGGGAATACTTCTTAAAAACTTAAATTTCAAGAAAAAGACCGTTGTTTTACCGCTGGTGGTTTTTTGCGTTGTTGCTTTTTTTGGCGTATATTTTGATAAAGCCTTTTCCGGCACCCCTTTGGATTTTATCAAAATTGGCCTTGATGCTTCTTTTTCAGCAATTTTAAGTGTGGTATTTTTCCTGGCTTTTCCGGCTTTAAAAGGCGGCCCGGGTAAAATTGTAACCGGCGAAGAACTGTTGCCTTTAATGTTTGTAATTGGCTCGGCTTTGATAGGCTTTCCCGGGTTTTTCCTTGGTCCCTTAGAAGTTAAACAAACCATTATTCATCTTACAGTGCTTCTTACCGCCTTTTCCGGTGGCCCGGGCCTTGGAGCGGCCGGTGGGGCGGTTTTAGGGGTAATATTATGTTTTGGTAACGGCCTTCCTTTAGAAAATATAGGAATCTACACCTTTGCCGGTTTACTTTCCGGCATCTTTCGCCAGTTCGGTAAAATTGGCGCTTTAATTGGTTTTTTGTTAGCAGATGTGGTGTTGGCTTTTTACTTGCAAAGCCTTTCAGCGGCCAAAGGGCTTGCCTACCAAATGCTGGCTGCTTCCGGAATATTTTTACTCATACCTAACCGGTACCTTGACGGATTAAAGGAAATGCTGGACAGCGTTACCAAGAAATTTCAGTTGTTTATGAACCAGCCCCGGGAAATTGCCCGGGAAAGGATGAATGAATGCCGGGAACTGTTTTTGGACCTGGGAAATTCTTTTTTAGAACTGTCAGCAACGTTAGGGCCGGAAGTAATTCCGGAGTTTCGGATAGAAGAGGTAGTGGAGCGCTTTCCCAAAGATACCTGCCAGAATTGCACTTTTACCCGGCTTTGCTGGGAGCGAGAGTTTTTTGGAACTTACCATGCGCTACTGGAAATGCTCACAATCCTGGAAAATAAGGGGCAATTATTTAAATCGGATGTTCCGGGGTTTTTTTACAAGCGCTGTCTTAGAATCAAGGAATTTTTAAACGAGCTTCTTTTTACCTTCCTCATGGAAAAAGAAAAAAGTCGCTGGCAGAAAAAACTTTATGAAGAAGAGCAGCTGACCAAAAGCCAGCTCAAGGGTGTGGGAGAAATCTTTTTGGAATTAAATAAGGCTTTGGATCTGGATTTTGTTTATGATCAAAAAAATACGGTAAAAATTTTTAAAAGACTTTGGGAAGAAAACCTACCGGTGGAAACGGTTCTGGCCAAACCCACCGGTGGAAGGGGGATGGTCGTAGAAGTTAAATCTGCAAGGTGTTCAGGAACTAAGCCTTGCCTGAACAAAATTCCGGTAATCTTACGGGAAGAAACCGGAGGAGAGTTTGTTCTTCAACAAAAACGGTGTGGTCAGACCGATGGAGGAGAATGTCACTTAAATTACTTGCCTATGGAAGATTTAGAGGGTAGAATTGGTATAGGAATGGCGGGAAAAACCGGAGAAAAGGTGTCGGGCGATAGTTACCGGGTGGTGCGGTACTCCCCGGGAAAACTGGCGGTAATGCTGTCCGATGGTATGGGCAGCGGGGAGCTGGCCCGCAGGGAGAGCAGTGCCTGCCTGTTAATGGTCGAAAGACTTTTATCCTTTGGTTTAAGTCCGTCGAAAGCGTTAGAAGCGGTAGATGCCCTGATCCGTTTAAAAAACCGGCAGGAACGGTACTTAACTTTAGATCTTGCTTTGATTGATTTAATAAGCCGTCAGGTAACTTTTTATAAACGGGGAGCGGTTACCTCCTTTTTAAAAAGAGGGGCGGTAGTTGAAAAAATTACCGGGGAAAATTTACCCCTGGGGAGTGGAATTGAGCTTAAGCCCAGGGAAAAACGGCAAATATTATTTCCCGGAGATATTTTAGTGCTGATGAGCGATGGGCTTTTAGAAGCTTTAGGGGGAGAAGAGCGGGTGGTGAAAATTCTTTTGGAAGACAATGATTTATCCCCCGAGATTTTAGCCGAGTATTTCCTTGCCCATGCCAAATTACGCCACCAGAATGTCATTACCGATGACCAGACGGTAATTGTGGTTCGTTTCTTTGAAAAGACAAGGAGTGAACGGGTTGTACGCTAAGTTTGTTAAAACCGTACAAAAATATCAGATGATTAATCCCGGAGAGAAAGTAGTGGTAGGGGTATCGGGTGGCCCCGACTCCATGGCTCTCCTTTTTTGTTTGCTCAAATACCGGGAAGAAGTGGATTTTTCCCTTGAGGTTGTTCATGTAAATCACGGTTTAAGGGGAAGGGAAAGCGATTTAGATGAGGAGTTGGTCCTGGATTTTACCCGAAAATACGGCATAAATTTTCATGTAAAAAAGCTTGATGATTTAAAAGATTTGCGGGAAAATTTACAGGCGGTAGCCCGGCAAAAACGGTATGAATTTTTTTATGAAGTTTTGGAAAAAACAGGAGCGGATAAAATAGCGTTAGCTCATACCGCTTCGGATGTAGCGGAGACGGTGATGATGAATATTTTGCGGGGAGCGGGAACGGAGGGTCTCTGTGGAATTTGGCCGGTGCGGGATAGGATTATTAGACCATTATATACGGTTTTTCGACGGGAAGTGATGAGTTTTGTTGAACGGAAGAATATACCCTACCGGGTTGATTCTTCCAACCTTGTGCCCAAGTATTTGCGTAATAAAGTACGTTTAAAGCTTTTTCCGTTTATAAATGAAGAGTTTGCAACCGATATCGAAGAGCGGCTTTTTAATCTTGCCCTGATTAAACAGGAAGAAAACCAGGTGCTTGATAATTACTTAAATAAACTGTGGCAAGAAGCTTTTGTTAAAGAAGGCCAGTACTTAAAGGTACCGGTACTGCAAAACCTTTCCAGGGCGGAAGCTGGACTTTTGTTGCGCAAGTTTTGGGAACAGGCAACAGGCAGTAAAAGGGATTTATACCAGGAGCACATTGAAAATTTACTGGCCTTTTGTAACGATATAAAAGGGACCCGCTATTTCCTCTTGCCCCGGGGGATGCGGGCCAAGCTATCCTACGGAAAACTTTTTCTTGAAAAAAATCTTTGGCAACCAAAGGTTAGCTTTGGATATGAATTGATTCCTCCGGGAAGTTTAGAAATTCCCGAAGCGGGGAAAAAGATTACCTTAACTCCGGCTTTTAATGGTAAATTTGATTTATTTCTTGCCAAAAGTAGCGGTGTAATCGTCAGAAATCGCCGTCCTGGAGATCGATTTACCTTCAGGGGGCATACCAAAAAATTAAAAGAATGGTTGATAGAACAAAAAATACCCAGGGATATAAGGGATCGTTTACTAATTATTGAAGTAAACGGTCAAATTGCCTGGGTAGAAGGATTGGGGACCGGGGATTTATTTAAAAACAGTAAGGATTCTGACCTTATTCCCTTTGCGGTAAACCTTGAATTATTGAAAAGTTGTTGAAATTATGATAAAATTTTGTAGCATAATGATGGAAAGCTGTGAGAGGAGTGCTCAACTTTGAATAAAGTATTAAAAAATTTAGCAATTTATTTGTTGATTGTTTTGGTTGCAGTAATGCTCATAAACTATTCCCGGCCGTCGGCAACTTCTATTCGCGATTTGAAATATGATGAGTTTTATAGCCTTTTGGAAAAAGGGCAGGTAGCGTCGGTAGCGATTCAGACGGACCGGACAATTAATGAAATTTCAGGGGTTTTAAGGGATGGAACCAGGTTTAAAACCCGGGGGCCCCTGGAAGATGCTGAACTATATAAAGATCTAAAAAAGATGAATGTTACGGTAGAAATTATGCCGCCGAAAGAACCGGCCTTTTGGGCCAACCTTTTAAGTTCCCTGTTACCGGTCCTTTTAATGGTGGGTTTGTTCTTTTTCTTTATGCAACAGGCCCAGGGCGGGGGTAACCGGGTGATGTCCTTCGGCAAAAGCCGGGCCAAGCTGCATACCGATGAGAAAAAGCGGGTTACCTTTGCCGATGTGGCTGGGATTGATGAAGTAAAGGAAGAATTGGCGGAAATCGTCGAGTTTTTGAAAAACCCCCGGAAGTATAACGAATTAGGAGCCAGAATTCCCAAGGGCGTTCTCCTTTTTGGCCAACCGGGTACCGGGAAAACTTTGCTGGCCCGGGCAATAGCCGGTGAAGCGGGGGTGCCGTTTTTTAGCATTAGCGGCTCCGATTTTGTGGAGATGTTTGTAGGGGTTGGTGCTTCCCGGGTAAGGGATCTTTTTGAGCAGGCCAAGAAAAATGCTCCCTGCATTGTTTTTATTGATGAGATTGATGCTGTTGGTCGGCAGCGGGGAGCGGGGTTAGGTGGCGGTCACGACGAACGGGAGCAAACCTTAAACCAGCTGTTGGTGGAAATGGACGGCTTTAATTCCAACGAAGGAATTATCATTATTGCCGCTACCAACCGACCGGACATTTTAGATCCAGCCCTTTTGCGGCCGGGACGTTTCGACCGACACATAGTGGTGGATACTCCGGATATTAACGGTCGCAAGGAAATCTTAAAAGTTCACGTTAAAGGGAAACCGCTGGGAGATGATGTGGATTTGGATGTTCTGGCCCGGCGTACCCCAGGTTTTACCGGTGCTGATTTAGCAAATATGGTTAATGAAGCGGCCCTGCTTGCTGCTCGCCGCAATAAGAAAGTTATTAACATGGAAGAGATGGAAGAAGCAATTGAAAGGGTTATTGCCGGTCCGGAAAAGAAAAGCAAGGTCATTTCCGAACGGGAGAAGCGGCTTGTAGCTTACCATGAGGCGGGCCATGCCATGGTCGGTTACCTCCTTCCCCATACCGACCCGGTCCACAAGATTTCCATTATTCCCCGGGGACGGGCCGGGGGCTATACTTTACTGTTACCCGAAGAAGACCGTTCGTACATGACAAAATCCCAGCTTCTCGATGAAATTACCATGCTTTTGGGAGGTCGGGTAGCGGAGGCTCTGGTTTTAGAAGACATTAGCACCGGTGCCCGTAACGATCTGGAGCGGGCTACCGAAACGGCCAGGCGCATGGTTATGGAATACGGAATGAGCGAAGAATTGGGCCCTCTGACCTTTGGTAAAGGTACCGAAGCGGTGTTTTTAGGCCGGGATTTGGCCCGGGATAGAAATTATTCCGAAGAAATAGCCTATACCATTGATAAAGAAGTAAGAAAAATTATTGATAGCTGTTATAGCCGGGCGGAGGAGATTTTAAAGAAAAATATTAATGTGCTTCACCTTGTAGCGACAAAACTTATGGAAGTGGAAACGATGGAAGGGGAAGAGTTTGAAAAGTTAATGAAAGAAAATGGCTTAACCAAGCCCAGGGTAAATGGAAATAACGATTCACCTGCGGATGTTCTCCAGTAGTTAGAAAGCCTCCCGTTTTCCGGGAGGCTTTTCCAAATACAGAAAAAGGGGGAGAATATTTTCTTATGGAACGAACCTTTATCATGGTAAAACCCGATGGAGTGCAAAGGGGATTGGTCGGGGAAATTATTAGCCGTTTTGAAAAACGCGGGTTTAAATTAGTGGGATTAAAACTTATGCAAATCAGCCGGGAGCTGGCGGAAACCCACTACGGCGAACATAAGGGTAAGCCGTTTTTTGAGGGACTGTTGAACTTTATTACCTCGGGACCGGTGGTGGCCATGGTTTGGGAAGGAAAAGAGGTAATAGCCACTGCCCGGGAAATGATGGGGGCTACCAATCCCCTAAAAGCCCAGCCGGGGACTATCCGGGGTACCTACGGTATCGATGTGGGGAGAAATGTAATTCACGGCTCCGATTCACCGGAGTCGGCTGCCCGGGAAATTGCCCTTTTTTTCAAGGAAGAAGAACTTCTTAGTTACGAAAAAACTCTCGATACCTGGATTTACGAATAATACCATAAACCCCGTCAAAATTCGGCGGGGTTTTTTCATGCTTAAAACCTTGTAAAAAGCTTTTTCTAATTTACAGTAATTTTCGAAAATAATAAAATAAAAGTTAAGCGGAAAAATATATTATCATTGGGGTGAAAAAATGAACTACAACAACTGGTTTTACTGGCTAAATCTTGTCTTAGGCGGAATAAGTGGGATAGTTTTCGGAATAATTTATAGCAATTTTATTTTTCTTTTAATTGGCGGTATTTTGGTCTTTACCAACCTTTGGGGCTATTACTTTATTTACCTTAAAGAAAAAAAAGAGTTTGCCAAAATATTAGAATTTGGTGTAGCGGCTAAAAATAAAAACTTAAGAGAATTATTAAACTATCAACCGCCGCAAAAGGGCATTCTTAATGAATTAGGAGAAACCTTTAAGTTCCTGGGGGAGCAGATCTATAATTCGGTAAAATATGCCGGAGAGGATGCCCAGACGCAGTCGGAGATTATTGAGAGTTTAACTTCGGCCTTTGAACAGGTGGCAACCGGTACTCAGCACCAGGTAGGGCAAATTCAAAACTTAACGCTATCTTTAGAAAAACTAGCGAAGGAGATTAATGAGGTGGCTAAGTTAGCCGCTAATACCGAACAGCTTGCCCAAAGAGCCCGCGAGCTTACCCAAAAAGGAGTCAAACAAAGCGAAGTAGCTGGGCAGGAAATGGAGAGCATAAGTCAAAGTATTAATGATTTAGAAAAAAATTCTGCTAACATAGCTGCTATCTTAGAAGTGATCAATGAAATTGCCGATCAAACATCGCTTTTGGCTTTAAATGCAGCAATTGAAGCGGCTCGAGCTGGAGAGGCAGGAAGAGGTTTTGCGGTCGTTGCTGATGAGGTAAGAAAACTTGCCGATAAATCCAGGGAATCGGTTATGAAGATTGAGGAAATTATTAAAGATGTACAGGGCAAGACTAAAGTGGCAGTAAACAATACTAAAAACGGTGTTGCTGCTATTACCAGTTTAAGCCAGGCGTTTAATGAAATAAATACTCATGTCCAAGAAATGACTGAATATATGGCTCAAGTTTCCGAAAAAACCGAAATCCAAGCTGCTGCCAGCGAGGAAGTATCGGGGGCAGCCCAGACCATAGCTGCGGTCATTGAAGAAATTTCCGCCAGCACCCAGGAAATAGCTGCAACTTCTAAAAAACTTACCGAGATTAATGCGGCTTTAAAGGAACATGTGGCCAGCCATATTTTATAAAGGTTAAAACCCAGCACCTTTAGGGATGGTATCCAAACCCTAAAGGTGTTTTTTTAATCTACAATTTACAACGATTAAGAAGAGTTGGTAAAATAAAAGAAACAAAAATGAGGTGGAAAGATGAAGATGAAAATAAATAACTGGTACCAGTGGTTAAACGTACTATTAGGTCTTACCGGGATTGGGGCGGGAGTTATTACCGAAAATATTTTGGCACTGGCCCTTGGCATCGGGTTAGGCCTAACTACCATAGCCAATTATTTCTTATATTTAAAGGAAAATGAGGAAAGGAAAAGGCTTTTACAATTGGGAGAAGCGGTAAAAAACCGGAACCTTAAAGAACTTGTGGAGTATACACCGCCACCAAAAGGCAGCTTTAAAGAACTGGGAGAAACCTTTAAGTTTCTCGGAAAGGTGGTTTATAACTCCATAAAATTTGCGGGAAAAGATGCCAAAACTCAAGGGGAAATCATTGAAAGCCTGACCGCTGCTCTGGAACAGGTAGCCACAGGAACCCAGCATCAGGTAGGGCAAATTCAAAATTTAACCCTTTCTTTAGAAAAGCTCGCCCAGGAAATTAACGAAGTAGCCAGGTTTGCTCTTGCGACGGAAAACCTGGCGCGAAAAACGCGCGAGCTTACCCAAAATGGAGTAGTACAAAGTGAAACTGCCCAACGGGAAATGGAGAGCATCAAGCAGAGCATTAACGAGTTAGAGAAAAATTCAGCCAACATTGCCGCAATCTTAGAGGTGATAAACGAAATAGCCGACCAAACTTCACTTTTGGCGTTAAATGCGGCGATTGAAGCTGCCCGGGCCGGAGAAGCCGGGCGCGGTTTTGCGGTAGTTGCCGAGGAGGTGCGCAAACTTGCCGATAAATCCCGGGAGTCTGTGAAAAAAATTGAGGAAATTGTGAAAGATGTCCAGTTCAAAACCAGTACTGCGGTTACCATGACGCAAAACGGAGTAATGGCCCTTGCAAGACTGAGTCAAGCTTTTAGTGAGATTAATGCTAATGTTGAAGAGGTAGTGAGCCATATGGCAACGGTTTCCGAAAAAACCGGGATTCAAGCTGCGGCCAGCGAGGAAGTGTCAGGGGCGGCTCAAGCTATTGCTGCAGTTATTGAAGAGATTTCCGCAAGTACTCAGGAACTAGCGGCTACCTCGCAAAAACTTAAGGAAATAACCGACGGTTTAAAGAAACGGGTTGCCAGTTACCAGCTTTAAAAAGCCATGGCCTTAGGCCATGGCTTTTAAGGTTGATATCCCCCAAAGGTGTGGGAGCTTAGATAGATACTATCAATAAGTGATGCGGTTTTGGGCATATCCACCGCTGGCATTCGGGTTCCATCGTGGCAGGAGGAGCAAAGCTGCCCCTGGGTAGTTTTAAGAGATTCCCCCAGTAAATTGGTGCCGTGACTGTTGTGGCAGTCGTTGCAGGCTAAACTGCCGTTTTTATAATGGAGGCTTTGCCTGTAAGCCGGATACTCGTTTTGAGCCCGGGCATCCCGGTAAATACCATCTACGGCAGGATAGAATAAATTCTGAAGTGACAATATTGGTGTTGGCATTGAACTTTCTACCAGATACGGACCTAAATTATCTGTACCGTAAATTGGGTCATTTAACCCCGGGATAATCCCGTAGGTATACCACTCTTCACTCCAGGGATAAACTCTTTGTCCTACCGGTGGTAGGAAATCTTCCCGGTAAGTTAGTCCCATTACTGTTTGCTGCCGGTATAAAAGGCTTATGCCTTTACTATGGCACTGGCCGCATAAACTGGTTCTAAGCGCTGGCGTCTGGTATTTGGGATTATAAATATTGTAGTGATTGGGGTTTTCAGTGTGGTTTTTACCGGGACCATGACAGGCTTCACAGCCAACACCCATTTCGACCAGTTCGTAACCGGTGACTTCAGAGGTTTCGCTATTTACGGTAGTAACTTTAAAACCGGTGCCATGGCAGCCCAAACAGGAGTTTAAGTCATAAACTCCGGAAAATACGGTGAACTTTTTTGCGGGAACATTAAAGCTTCTCGAAAGAAGATTATAAGTTGTGTCATAAACCGCATAGCTCTGCAGCCACTTAAAACCAACGCTTAAGGTGACCTGCTCGGGATAAACATCCGCCCGGGTTGAATCAATCAGCCGGTACAGAAGGTTGCCTGGACTGGCGATAAAATCATTTAGTCCGCTGTAGGTAAAGCGGTAGCTAAAACCGTTAACCGACGGTTCCAAAGGATAAACCGCATCAGCTACTATGCTATTAAAACCAAAACCAATGGTCCTCGCATGGGCTGTCTTTTGCCATCCCTTATAATAATTCTGGTGACAGCTCTTGCAGGCTAAACTTCCCACGTACTGACTGCTGCCCTGATAGTAGTTGGTTGGAGTAGGAGATTCCATAAAATAGCCGGTTTTATCCGGATGGCACAGTACGCAACTTTTCATATTGGGAAGCCGTTTTAAAGCCGAGGACCCGGTATTTTCATAGGCTTCCTCCGGTACTGTACCGGTTTTCAGCCAGTAATCCTGATCAACTCCGTGAGCCGTATGGCAGGTAAGACAGTTTATTTTGGAAAAAGTTCCGGTAACCGGGTCGTATTCAAACTTGATGTTATAAACCGTGCTTAAAGTTGAAGCTAGCTCCGGATAAACGGTGATATCTACCGGGTGGCGGTAATTTTCCGTAAAACTGTAAGTATTGCCTACCACCGTGGTATAGTACGAAGGGTGACAGGAGGCGCAAAATTCCGAGATACCGCTTATATACGTTACTTTTTCCGGTTTGTCTGAAGCAATTGAAAGGTAATTTTCAATACCCATTACTACCCTGATAGCCGGTACAAAATAAGCATAAAGCGGTACCGTTGGTGCATAAGTGAATTTAATCACTGTATAACCCCGGGAGTTATCAATGGTATAGTAAGAGGGGTCAATATATCCTTCGTTGGAGCTAATTTTGGTAAGACGTTCGTATTCATAACCGGTAAGCCAGCGGTAAGGAGTATACGTCACCTCGCCTACCGAGTTAGCGGTAGCTCCGGGATACACCGTATACTCGGTACTGGAAATCTTCGCCATTAAAACCCCTTCTTTTTTATTTAAATAAGCCTGTCCGTTGGGGTTAGGGGATAAAAGCCGGGCATTTCCTCCGGCACCGTGAGGGTCATGACAGCTGGTACAGGTAAAAGGAATACTCCAGCGGTCGTTTATGCCATCGCCATTTAAATCGGCTTGGGCAGTGCTGATATAGACTTCCCCTGGCACCGAAGAAACTTCGATAATACCCGAAACGTTATGAGCCGATAAAAATTCTTCTTTGCCACGGCCGAAAACCCCGCTATTGGTTAAAACATTACTGTTTTGGATTTTGCCGTCTAACACGTTGTAGGTAGTGGTAACGGTACCATCGTGGCAGGCCATACAGGTAGCGTAATCGGAATACCACTGCAAGAGGCCCGGACCTACTGATGTATGAGTAGAGTGGCAGGAGGCGCAGCTATCGGTATTTTTGGTAAAATTGCTGTGGACCCTGTACAAGGCAGGGTTATTTTCATTGGGCAGATAGACTTCATAAGGGAAATTTGTAAGATCGTCCGGGTTAAAGGCAGAGACCATTCCATAGACATTGTTATAAACTTTTGTTTGAACTGGAAGGTAACTACCTTTTTGTTCGTTATTGCCATAAACTGGCAATAAGTTGGCTTGTACGTTATTTGGTATTAAAATTATTGATATGAAAATTAATGATAAAATGTATAAAAAAGCTTTTTTCATGGGTGCCACCTATAAGTAAAATTGTTAATTTCTTAATAATTTCGCTAAAAAGATACAAAAATCCTTCTAATTAAAAGTATTATTTTTTAAAGGTGCTATCTTTTGGCAGCAGGATTTTTCCTATGTTAAACGAATAGAAAATAAGGGAGGTAATGGCTGTGGACGGTGAGAGAACATTTAAATTTAAAATTCCTTATCTAGATGAAGCAAAGCTTATACACTCCAAAGAAAGCATTGGAACACTTAAATTTAAAATTCCTTATCTAGATGAAGTAAAGCCTTATAAAACAATGTGGTTTATCTTACTTTTAGGATTCAGCCTTTTATTTTTATTACCGCCTTTTTACCGGGGCCTATTTTTTGAATATGAGCAGGAAGTAGCAACTCTCTGGGCAATTATTTTAGTTTGGCTAGTTTATACTTTAGAGCTTGGGGAGAAAAAGCCAAAGTTTTTACAATTAACTTTAGATTATGCCGTGTTGGCACTACCAATAATTTATTTAATTTCAATAATTAATGCGGCCAATATAGGCTTTGCTGTCGATGAATTTGTCCAAAACATTTTATACTTTTTGGTATTCTGGCTGGCTACCCGCTTTGGAGCTGACCAGAATGCGCGAAGGGTTTTACTTCATGCGGTTTATCTGGCAGCAATTGGTGTATCCCTTGCAGGCCTTATGACGGCAACGGGAGTAATTAATATTCGGGATGGGTATTTAAGTGGTCGAATTTACTCTTCTTTTCAATATCCCAATGCTTTGGCAAGTTATTTAGCAGCGGCTTTTTTAATTGGTATTTACCTGTGGGTAAGTTCCAATAAAGCTTTACGTTATTTTTACGGGATTGGAAACTATATTATTTTAACGGTACTTCTCGGGACCAAATCCAACGGTGGCTTAATGGTATTTTTAGCCATAATGGTTTTATACTTTATTTTTCAGCCGCCAGGGAAAAGATTTGCCATTTTCTTTCATTTATTTTTAAATTTAGCATTAGCTTTTGTGGTGATAAAAAGCTTTATATATCATGTGGATGTTACGGGTCAGACCGGGAACTCGTGGCTCTGGTTTTTAGTTGGCTTAATTATAGCAATAATGATCGAGGTTATTATCCAGTTCATAGTTTTAAATAAAGCAGTTATTACAATCTTTACAAAATACAAGAAACCATTAATTTATATGTTTCTTGGATTTATGGTGGTGGCTTTAATAGGCGGTTTGATTTTGGTTTTATCTAATGAAGTATTAAGGGAAAAAATTTACGAATTGCTGCGAATTCGTAACGCTAGCGAACGGGGTTATTTTTACCGGGATGCCCTGAAAATGTTTTTTAAAAGCCCTCTTATTGGCTGGGGTGGTGGAGGCTGGGGGGAAGCTTACCGGGCATTTCAAAGTTATTTTTATATTTCCACCCAGGTGCACAGTTACTACCTGCAGCTCTTTGTTGAAACGGGAGTGTTAGGGGTAGCAACTATTGTTACCATAATCGGAAGTTTTTTCAAATATTTTATTAATCTTTGGAGAAAAACCAGCGATTACTGGCTTTCCTTTGAGGTCGTTACCCTGGGAGCGGTAATTATAAATATTGCTGGTCATGCGGCGATTGATTTTGATTTGTCGTTAGCCGCCCTTTCCTTGGTTTTGTTTTTAGCCCTGGGCTTTATAAGAACTCTATACTTCACAGCTATTTCTAAACCACTACCGGAGAAAAACAAAAGGAAAGTACAGTTTAACAGCATCCCCTATTTTACCTTAATCTCAGTTATTGCGATTGGGCTTTTAATTTTTGTGGGAATGCTTGCTACTGCAAGTCATTATGAATATTCTGCATACAGCTACTATCAAGCTCAAGATTTACAAGGTCTAAAAAATGTAATGGAAAATGCTGCTCGCTATAATCCCTTTAATGCTTCTTATAACGAAAAATTAAGGGATATTTACAAGTCTTTTGGTGATTTAAATAATGCCCTCCTCCAGGCGGAAAAAGCGGTGGCAAAAAGCAAATATGATCCCTACAAAAAAATTGAACTTTCTTACCTCTATTACCAGACCGGGCAGATAGATAAAGCGGCGGATTTAACCGATAAATTTATAAGCGATGCGCCGTTCATGGCGGTAGTTTATGATGCTGCAGCGCGGGTAAACATGATGTGCGGTTTAGCAGCGGTGAGAAATGGTGACCTAACAAAGGCGCGGGAGTATTTTAATAAAGTAGTTAAAGTGCGGGATTTGGAAGAAAAACAAATTACCAAATACACTCCCGAAACCCGAAAACTTCAGGTGGTAGCTCCGGTACTTTCAGTTACCCCGGAGGTAAAGTTAAATGTGGGGATTGCTTATTATTTCTTAAAAGATTTTGCTAAGGCCCGGGAAAATCTTTTGGTTTCTAAAGAGAAAACCGATTTAGCGGCGGAAAGTCTTTTGTGGCTTACGGTTTTGGAAAGCAAAGCAGGTAATACCGAACTTGCGGGCAAATACAAAAAAGAATTAGAGAAAGCTCCGGGAGGGGGTCAACTTGTAAATAAAATTGGTGAGTTTTTGAGTTTGCCACTGCTATAGGTTAAGCTGTGAAGGGAAAACAAAAGAAGAATATAGTTTTTATCATAGAAATTAACGGCTCGGTGGAGCCGTTTTTTTATGGCAGTGGTGGGATAAATTTTTTTCATAACAAAATGAAGTGCTATTATTACAATTTATTTGTATTTTCAAGTCGCACATTTGGTTAATATAAAATGATACAAATTTATTAAAATGCTCGTATTTTGTTGAAAGGAATATTTCTTAGATAGCTTCGATTATTTTGAAAAAGAGATTATATAAGCAAAACTCTATTTAATACAATAAATGTCATAATTTATATAATATCGTCGATTAAAAAATATGTAACTATGGGAGGAAAAATATTACAGACATCGAATAGCTTTTTATAGGAGGCAAAGAAATGAACGTAAGGGGACCAACAAATGGAGAAAGAGTGATAAAAATTATTTTAATTGTCAGCGGAGTATTTTTAACTATATTAATAATTGCTATAAGTTTAATTGAAGTTACCTCGCTTTCGATTACCTGTCAGGGTTGTCATGAAATGCGCCCGGAGTATTACACCTGGAAAGCTTCAACCCATAGCCAGGTTAACTGCTTAAAATGCCATGTGGAGCCGGGGATTGGGAATTTATTTAGATTTAAGGGAAAAATGTTTAACTTTGCCTACCTCCATTTTACCAAAAAATATCTACTGCCAATAAGCCTCAAAAAAGACCTTCCTCAACGCAACTGCACCCGCTGTCACGGCTCAAAAAGAGCTATTACCCCGGCAGGTGACTTAATAGTTCCCCACGATAAACACAAGTCGGCCGGAGTTCAGTGTCTGGAATGTCATAAAGGAATTGCCCACGGAAACATACTGGACCGCCAGGAAACAATTGACGGAGATTTCAGCCGCTGGAATTTAACTTACGCCAGGTCCCAGATGATACCGGAAAATGTAAAGACCAAAATGAGTTTGTGCATGAGCTGTCATGAACAAAGAAACGTGACCAGAAAGTGCGAAGCGTGTCACCGGCAAATACGGCCTCCCAAGGACCACCGGGCGTCGGACTGGCTCACCACCCACGGAAAACTTGCTCGCAAAAATTTAAAATATTGTGATTTGTGCCACTCTTATTCTAATGTTGGTATTGAATATAATGAAAAAGATCCGGTGCGGGCTTATATTAAAGGAAACAGTTTTTGCTATGGCTGTCATTCCAAAAGGCCGGTAACCCATACGGTTGACTGGATATCCTCTCATGGCCTCTTAAGGACCAAAAACGATATTTCGGGATGCCTTACCTGTCACGACTGGGGCCAGCGTTCACCGATTCAAACCGCGGGACAGAGCATTATTGCCGGCGAGAGGCAAACGCTGCAGGTACCCGGTGGGCAGGTTTTGGGAGAAAAGAAAACTTACTGCATCCAATGTCACCGGGGTCAGCATAATAATTTCTTTGCATACCAGGTGCAAAATCACCCGGTAAATCTTCCGCCCGGTACAAAGCTGCAAGGATTTTGTTTTGGGTGTCATAATGTTCGCCAGTGTCAGCAGTGCCACAAAAATGCGGAAGCCCTATTTAAAGAATTCCAGGAAGGGAGAAATAAGGCTGGTACTTCTAAAAAGCTTTTAAACCCGCACCAGAAATATTTTCAAAATGGTGCGCAAAACCACCCGGTACCTTTAAATGCCGGGACCAAACGGGATAGCAGTTGCTATCGCTGTCATAATCAAAAGTATTGTACCGGTTGCCATAAAAATTAAAAAAGGGGGATTTGTCTTGAGCACGGAAGTTAGACCGGTCAAAACACCCAAACCGGTGCCTCCGCTTGTAGCGTATTTAATAATAATTGTTTTTACAGCAACAATGTTTGTCATCGGGGTGATTATTGGTAAAGCCTTTTTTTGGGAGAATTACGATACTACACCGATAGCGGACCGGATTATTGAAGTGGCCAAGCAGAAGGTGGCTCAAGACCCCAAAAATCCGAAAAACTACGTGGATTTGGGGTGGGGTTATTTTAAGAAGAAAGATTATAATAATGCTTTGTCTCAATACAAAAAAGCGATTGATTTAGACAAAAAATACTATCCGGCTTATTTAAACCTGGGGATTCTTTATATTGAGACCGGTAAATATGATTTAGCGGCAAACACCTTAAAGAATGCTATAGCCCTGCAGCCGAAAAGCTCCAATGCTCACTTAAATCTCGGAATAGCCTATACTAAGCTTGGAAAATACAATGAAGCATTGAAAGAGTTAAATGAAGCCTATAAACTTTCCCCGGGATCAACCAGGATAATTTACGAAATAGGGGTTACCTATGAAAAAATGGGTAAAATCGAAGAAGCAAAGTACCAGTACAAGTCGGCTTTGGAGTTTGATCCGAAATTTGAAGAAGCGAAAAAAGCTTTAGAACGGCTCAATAAAAAGTAAAGGAGGGAGGGTATGAGTAGCAATAATACCCTTGCCGTACGCTTAAAAGATATTTTTTGGCGGTGGGATCAGGAAAAGCTGAAACGAACTCTGAAATGGATTTTTATAATAGAGTTAATATTTTTTATAATCTTTTATTTCCTTAACCGTAACCCGGTACCGAAAATAGTACCGCAAATAGGGCCGCCTGGACCACCAGCTTTCTTATATGCGATTTACGGTACCGACCAGAATCCCTTTAAAAAGCCAATGGCGGTGGCGGTATCCGGAAACCGAATTTATGTAACCGACACCGGCAATCAGAGGGTCCAGGTTTTTGACTATGATGGTAATCCTCTCTTTACCTTTGGTAAACCCGGTACCGATAAAGGACAGTTCAAGTTCCCCTACGGTATTGCAGTGGACGGGGACGGAAAAGTTTATGTAGCCGACATGTACAACGGTAAAATTTCCGTCTTTAACAGTGAAGGGATTTTCCAGTACTATTTTGGTAACCCCTCAGATATCAGTCGTCCTGCTGGCCTGTTCATTTCCGGTAACCGCCTTTATGTGGCCGATGTCGGGAAAAATAAAGTAACGGCGTTTACATTAGACGGGAAGAAGGTTTTGGAGTTTGGGAAGATGGGTACTGCCAACGGTGAATTTAGGGCTCCTAACTGTGTCTGGGTTGCCAACGGTAAGATTTATGTCGCTGACTCCGGTAACGACCGGGTGCAGGTCTTTAACCTCCTTGGCGGTTATGCCTATACTTTAACCGGCGGCAACAACAATGGTGAGACCTTCTCCTTTATTAACCCCAGGGGAGTTGGAGTAGATGGCCGGGGAGTACTGTATGTGGTGGATAATTTAAATAGCCGGGTTTGTGGCTTTGATGAGCAGGGTAATTTCCTCTTTACCTTTGGCAGCAAAGGGGCTGAGCTAAACCAATTTATCTTGCCCAACGGGCTTTTCGTTGATGACCAGGGCCGGATTTACATTACCGACACCGTAAACCAGCGGGTGGTCGTATATCAAAGCTGATAATGCGACCAGTAAAAGAGCTGCTAAATTAAATGGGCAGCTTTTTTACTTTTGAAACGCATTAATTTGGTAGCTATTAGCTGGAATTTTTTATCCGTGTATTCTATTTTTGAGAATACTATGCCTGAAATTAGAGGGAAATCCATCCTTGAAGTCGAATTACCTTCTTAAGGAGGGATTTTTATTGGCTAAAAAGATTGGAATTTTATTTTTATTGTTATTAGTTATCCTTGGTGTCTTGGCTTATGGTTTTTCGGGTCTGGGAAAAGCCGGAGGACGTGTTTGGTAAGTTTGAAGGAGCTTTGGCTAAAGGTGATAACAAAACTGCCTTTACATATTTATCACGTACTATAAAGGACGATTTATCACAAGAGAAACTAAAATCTTTAGATATTTTTGTCCATGAAATGGAGAAACAGGGTTTTTCCTTTAAACCGACTTTTCCCGAGTTTTGCAGGAATTTTTTTTACCGGGAATTTAAACGGGGAGTGGCCCAGGGGGATGTAGTATATACGGTAGAAATTGGTTTGGTCCGCGAGTGGGGCGGATGGAAGGTGGTAAGTGTCCGGTAATTTGCAAGGGTTTTTTAAGTAGCTTTGCAGGAAATCGGGGAAAAAGAGAGAATATAACTTTTTAGTTATAGTATACCTGCGGGAGGGAAAAGGATGCAGCGTTTTTTGGTGGCAGCGTTTTTATTACAGTTAGTCCTGTTAGTGACTTTGGGAGGGGCGATTGGTGCTGGACCCGGCGCGTTTGTGGATAAAGAAACGGGGATAGTGGTGAAAACCGCGACTCCTGAGGATACGGCGGTTTCCTTTTATGCCCTTTTGGAGAAAGGCCGCTGGCAGCCGGCGTATAAATTAATGACCAAAATGTCCCGGGACATGATTTCCGAAGCGGATATGGAAGCATCGGTCAAGCAGGTGAAGATTGTCAAGTCCCGGCTGGTTAAGGTATTTCCTGCCGACCAAAAGGGAGAGTTTGCTACTGTCGGTCACGTCCGGATAATCCAGTTAGAAAACCAGCCCAACGAGATGGCAATTGTAGGTATTGCGGTTTTACGGCAGAACCCCGAAACCCGGGGATGGGAAATTGTTCGAGTGCCCAATGAAATCGAAAGCGTTTATAAGGATATCCTGGATTTAATTTTAAAAACCGATGAAAAAATGAGCAGAGAAGATTTTGCCGGCGAAAATCTGACGAAGGAGCAGCTTACCCAGATAAAAGACCAGATCAAGGCCATGAAAGAAATGCATGAAGCCCAAAAGGAAGCGTTAAATCAGCAATAAAAGTTTTTGTTTAGCCGGCAGAAGCCGGCCCTACAAAAATGCAACTAAATTCCCCGCCCGATAAGGCGGGGAATTTGCCTATTTTCGTGCTGTAAACACTAAATCCCGACCTTCGGGATCATAGGGTGTAAGGGTGAAATCCCGGTAAAAGACGATTTCCCGAAAGCCGGCATCTTCCAAAAAGGTTTTTAACTTTTCCACAGTAACCGGATATAAAAACATCTGGTCGGTGTAAGTTTCTCCTTTTTGCGGGAAAACAAGTTCAAGGGAGAACCGCACCAAATCGCCAAAAAGTTCGTACCGCCGGCGGAAAATTAAATCCAGATCCAAAAGCTTTTTTTCGGGGAAAGGGAAAACGCCGGTTTTTAAAAATAAGGCAAAGTTAACCGTTTGACCTACTAAAAGACCTCCTGGAAGTAAATGTTTAAAAAAGTTTGCCAGAGCTTTTTTTATACCATCCTCTCCTAAAACCGGTAAGGTGTTGCCGATACAAAAAATGCCCTCAAAAGACTCCTTTAAGTGAAAAGCAGTAAGGTCAGCGGTTAAAAATTTAACATTGTTTTTACCCCGCGCCTTTTTCTGAGCTAAACTTATAAATTCAGGGTTTATATCGATTCCCGTTACTTCAAAACCCCTTTCGGCCAAAGAGAGGGCGTAATTACCGGTACCGCAGCCCGCGTCCAAAAGTTTTTTTGCCGGGGTAAAAAGCTTTTTTAAACTATTTACTACCGTATCATTGGCCGGGAACAAGAGATCGTAATACCGGTTTAAAAGAGAAAAGCCCATCCATCCTTCCTCCTCAGTGGGTAAGCTTATCGACCAGCGGGTAATAAGCTTGCCAGAGTTCTGGTAATACTGTGGATTGCCAGCGTCCGGTAATTTTAGCAATAATCATGCCGCCAATAAAAAAGCCCAAAAGAATTAAAGAATACTGAAAAGGGGTTAAGGTAAATTTTCCAATTCTGCTGCCAAGAGACAAAGTGTTTCTTACCGGACAGACTTCAACGCAACTACAGCATAACGTACATTCGGGAGAGGTAACGGCATTTAGGGTCGAAACCTTTAAATTGCTGGGACAAATTTTATCGCATTTTTTACAGGAAATACAGCTTTCGTTATTTCTTTTTATAGTTAGGGGCGAAAAAAAAGCAAAAATATTCATGAAAGCTCCATAAGGACAGAGAAACCGGCACCAGAATTGAGGAAAAGTAAGGGATAAAACTATTAAGACGATAAGTACCTTTACGGTTAAAGCGGAAGGATTTAAAAAGAATTTTAGCATTTTGATATCAGCAACCGCATTATAAGGGGATTGGACAAACTGCCAGGTAGCATCATAAGGCATGTCAATTAAAATTACTTTAATAAAGAACAGAGCGATAAGATACTTAATGCTGGCAAGTAAATAGCCAAGCCAGGTTGGGATTAGTAAATCTCCGGGGATTATTTTTTTTCGAAAACGGTATAGAAGTTCCGATACGGTACCGATGGGACAGATATGGCTGCAAAATCCGCGTTTAAAGAGAAAAGCGCTCAAAATAATTAAAATTAAAATCGTAAGGCCTGCCGGGTGTACCGGATCAAAAATTCCCGAAAATAAATAGCTTTTTAAAGCTACCAGGGCTGAAATAGGGAGAAAGCCTTCGATTGAAGGAAAACGGTATTTTAACGCCGAAACCCCTTCGGTGGGGAATAAAGTTACTGCCTTATAAAAGAAAAAACCGGCTACAGAAAAAAAGAGAAGATAGTAATACTGGCTAATCTTTCGGAGCAAGGCAAAGTCCCTCCTTTTACTTGCATTATAAAATAATGGTAAAAACTTTTCCGTGATACTTCTCACAAATAAAATAATCCTTGCATTACGGAAAAGAATGGTTTATAATACATGAGGCAAGAAATGGTAAGCCTTTCTGCCAAGCTGCAGAAAGGCTTTTTATGTTTTAAGCATAAATCCAGCAATTTTGCCCAAATTAAAAATGAAAAAAGGAAAAAGGAGAGTTTTTCATGGAAGAGTTTAAAAAATTGGGATTAATCACACCGCTTTTAAAAGCGGTGAACGACCTGGGGTTTGAAATGCCTACTCCCATTCAAAAGGAGGCTATTCCACTTATTTTAGAAGGACATAACCTGGTGGGTCAGGCTCCTACCGGAACCGGAAAAACCGCTGCTTACCTTTTACCGGTGTTACAAAGAATTCAGCGGGGAAAGAAAGCTCAAGTGTTGATCGTTACTCCGACCCGGGAGCTGGCACTGCAGGTGGCCGATGAAGTGGCCAAACTCGGAAAATATCTTAAAGTCCGGGCTCTGGCGGTATACGGCGGCCAGGCTATTGAGCGGCAAATCCGGGGACTTCGCCAGGGGGTAGAAGTGATTGTGGGGACCCCGGGACGAATCTTAGACCATATCGGCCGGAAGACTTTTCCGGCGGCAGAGATCAAAATCGTTATCCTGGACGAAGCCGATGAAATGCTGGATATGGGTTTTATCGATGATATCGAGGCAATTTTAAATACCCTGACCAACCGCCAGCAAACCTTGCTTTTCTCGGCAACGCTGCCGGCTCCAATAAAAACCATAATTAAAAAGTTTTTAGGGGGGTATAAAACGGTTAAACTGGTTGGCAGGGAAAAAACCGTGCCGGCGATTCGCCAGGTATATTACGAGCTTCCGGAAACGGAAAAAATCGAGGGACTTGTCAGTATCTTAAACAGCGAGCTACCCATCCAGGCTATTGTGTTTTGTCGCACCAAAAAGCGGGTTGATGAGGTAGTAGAGCAATTAAACTTTCGGGGTTATGCAGCTAAAGGATTGCACGGGGATATGAGCCAGCGGGAACGCACTCAGACCATTAAAAGCTTTAAAGCCGGGAAAACCGAACTTTTGGTGGCTACCGATGTAGCCGCCCGGGGCCTTGACATTCCCGATGTTTCCCATGTCATCAATTTCGATATTCCCCAGAACCCGGAAAGCTATATCCACCGTATTGGACGTACCGGCCGGGCGGGCAGGGAAGGAAAGGCCATTACCCTGATTAACTACCGGGAAAGAAAGCTTTTAAAAGCCATAGAAGAGGCAATAAATAAGCGCTTAAAGCGGGAAATACTGCCGGAGCCGGTGGATTTGGAAGAAGCCAGATTCAAAAAAATTGCCAAGAAAATTCTGGATACCATTACCAAAGGGGTACCGGCTTTGTATCTGGAAATGGCGGCCAGACTTTTAGAAGAGGAAGAGTCGGAGCAGCTTTTAGGGGCAACTTTGTATCTTCTGGAAGATCGGTCTTTACAGAATGATTTTTAGCGGTTATAATTGTAAAAAAATACTAACGGCCACTGGGGGTGCCGGTCAAAACCGGCTGAGAGGGAGAGTTCTCCCAACCCTTTGAACCTGATCCGGGTAATACCGGCGTAGGGAAAGTGGGGTAACTGGAAGATAAGCCCGTTTTCCGCTTTGCCGGAGACGGGCTTTTTTGTCTGGTGGCCGGGAAAAAGGAGGGTGGCTGATGAAAGGGTTAGACTTGCGGGTGGTGACCCGCGGGGGGCTTGCTTTAGCTCTTGCTGTGGTTTTAAGTTTCATAAAAATCTGGCAGATGCCCCAGGGGGGTTCGGTAACGCTCTTATCCATGCTGCCGGTAATTTATTTTGCTTATACCGAAGGGCTTTTACCGGGGTTACTGGTAGGGGTCTTGTATGGTTTGTTACAGTATTTAATTGAACCGTATTTCGTTCATCCCGTTCAGTTTCTTCTGGATTATCCGGTGGCTTTTGGGGCCCTTGGCCTGGCGGGACTTTTTGCCAAAAAGTCGCCGTATCCGGGAGTGGTACTGGCAATTCTTGGACGGTTTTTATCCCACCTCATATCCGGAGTGGTGTTTTTTGCGAGCTATGCGCCAAAAGGTCAAAGCCCCTGGGTGTATTCGGCAATTTATAACGGTAGTTACCTGCTGCCGGAATTAATTTTAACCCTGGGGGCAGTTTACTTGCTGAAAATCTTTGAACGCTTGCGGAAGGTGACGTAAATGCGGGTTATAATTTTTGCCGGGGGTGAGGCCCCCGGCTTTTTACCGGATTTAACACCGGAGGATTACTTAATAGTGGCCGATGGTGGGGCAAGGCATTTGCCCCCGGAGGTCATACCCGATCTTTTACTGGGGGATATGGACTCGCTTCCGAAAAACTTGCAGGAAGAGTTTAAAAGAAAAGGGGTAAAGCTTAAAATTTATCCTGCCGAAAAAGATTTTACCGATTTAGAAGCAGCTGTACAAACAGCGCAGGACCTGGATGCTTCCGAGGTTGTAGTGGTAGGAGGAACCGGGGGACGGAGCGACCACTTTTTTGCAAATTTGCTACTTCTTGCTAAATGTAGCTGCCCGGTAACCTGGATTGGTCACGATTTTACCGGTTATCTAAATAAAAACCCTCTTATTCTAAAAGGGAAACCCGGGCAGTTATTTTCGGTTATTCCCCTTACCGGAGAAGTTACCGGCCTTACTATCGAAGGAGCTAAATACCCCCTTGTTGGGGCTAATTTATCCTGGGGGACTACTTTGGGGCTGTCAAATGAGTTTATAGCCGATACGGTCAGAATTTCCTGGGTGACCGGTAAATTAATACTACTGCAAATTTTTTGATTTGGGCATTTTTTTGGAACCTTACCGGAGTAACGGTAAGGTTTAATTATATCGAGGTAGCTAATAAATTTTTTCTAAAAATATTTCTGCTAAAAATAGCGTAATGTCAAGAGAAAAAAGGTTTTAAACATTTTATGTATATAAATAAAATTTATACAACTATAAGCAGGGAAATCCATAAAAAAGTCGAAAAAAGCATATAAAAGAAAAGTGACAAAAAAACATTATATGCTTTAATTCCGGGGAGCTGGGCTATAAGTAAAACTTAGTGCTTGCCTTGCGTTTCCCGGCTTTAATAAAAATACAAGGAGAGGTGATGTGATGAGGAGGAAGAGTTTAGTTATTTTGCTGCTGGCAGTGTTTGTACTTTTATTTAGCGGTACTACCCTGGCTGCAGATCATTCGCAGGGCAAAGATTGTTTATCGTGTCACCAGAAATATGATCACTCCAGGCTGCAAAAGTACGAGGGATCAAAAAACTGTTTACCCTGCCATTCCGACCAGGTAAACGATGTTATCCACTCGGACCACTATACCTGGCAGAGCAAACCGGTAAACCTGATTGATGCTGCCGGTAAGCCCTGGCCCGCCGATAAGCCGGTAGGGAAACTTGGGGGCTTAAACGATTTCTGCATTACCCCGGATATTAACTTCCTGGGAATTTTAGTTAATAAGAACGGGGCTAATGTCAAAGGTGGCTGTGGCCAGTGCCACGTAGGTATGGGTTCAAGGCCGGATAAAATTGATGAGGCAAAAGATAAGGAAAACGTTGACTGTTTAATTTGCCATGCCGATTATTCGGTATACAACAGGAACCTGAAAACTATTGTGCAGGATGCATATGGTAACTTGTATTACATTCCTAATACCTCGGTAATTGATATTGCCTATGTGAAAAAAGCAAACGTTTCTGGAACGGTTGATATTACAGCAGCCCTAAAATCAATTAAGAAGACCCCCGATAATAAAAACTGCCTCCAGTGCCATGCTTTTGCTGGCGGTGGCCCCAACAACAAGCGGGGAGATTTAGAACCCATCCTGATGACCGAGCCTGCCAAAGTAGATGTTCATATGGGTAGTGGGATGAAATGTGTTGACTGCCATAAGACCGAAAACCACAAAATAGCCGGCCGTGGGGTAGATTTACGGACTAACGAATTAAATTATAATGTACGGTGTGAAAATTGCCACTCTACTAAGGTCCATAAAGGTCCTCTGGGAGTGGCCTTGAACAATCACGTCAAGAGCATCGACTGCACTACCTGTCACGTACCGGAATACGCAATTACCCAGTCTACTGATGTTTTCCGGGATTGGTCACAGGCGGAATACAATAGTGTAACCGCCCTCTATGAGCCCAAAATAGAACGGGGACAAAATTTAAAGCCAGTATATCTCTGGTGGAATGGCCTTTCTTACGCCCAGCAAACTGATGTACCGGCGGTATTTAATAAAGATAACAAATATGCTCCTAATAAAACAACTAAACCCGATTACGTAACTTTATTTGCACCGGTTGGCTCAATAAACGATCCCAAGGCCAAGATTTATCCCTTCCGCTACCACTATGCTTATATGCCTATTGACCCGGTCACTGGTAAGTTCTTCCCGGCTAAAGCTGGTTACGTATTTATGACCGGCGATGTTTTGGGTGGATTTACTAAAGGCTATAAAGAATGGTTTGGCGTGGATTTGGTAAGTCCGGTTAAGTGGGTCTATGCCGAGCGGTACATGGGCTTGTATCATGAAGTGAAGCCCGCAAGTCAGGCGCTCTCCTGCACCAGCTGCCACAGTAACCGGGGAGTTCTTAACTGGAAAGCTTTAGGATATAAAGGCGATCCAATTATTTATGGTGCGAGAAAGGTTGTAACAACTCCGGCAGTTAAAACCTATACGGTAACCAAGACCACTTATCTCTACCAGACCGCATCTACCAAAGCCAAGAAACTAACCACACTGAAGGCTGGTACTAAAGTAACTTATGTAAGTGCTTCGGGCAACTACTATAAAGTCCAGGTAAAAGTTGGTTCCAAAACTTATACTGGCTATGTTTTAAAGTCTTATCTCAAGTAAGTCCAAGGAAAGAAAAGGATAAGAGAGGGGTTAACAGCCCCTCTTTTCTTTAGCAGCAATTAGCATTAAACCCATAAAAAAGTGTTGGCATAAAAGGAATTTTGCTACTATATGTCGAATTAAAAGAGCGAAAGGGGGTGAGACGGTGCAAAAAAGGCTTCTTTGGATAATAATAATTGCAGCGGCAATTATAGCGATAGCAGCTCCTTTTGCTATTCACGAAACCAGTAAGCCGACTTTTTGCAATACCTGCCACTCGATGAAACCTTACGTGGCAGCCTGGAAAGAATCAAACCACGCAAGGGTTGATTGCATGGCCTGCCACCGAGACCCCGGTTTTGTGGGACTGATGAAAGTTAAGCTGGGTGGGCTTAAGCAGGTGGCGGTAGAGCTTACTGAAAAGCCATCGCCAGATGAAATTAAAGGGAAGGCAGAGGTACCCAACAGGCGGTGCGAAGCCTGTCATAAGTTAGATCAGATTACTGTAAACGGGACTTTTACCTTTAGCCATGAACTGCACGCCGGGAAAAAGGGATTAGCCTGTGTAACCTGTCATGGTGGTTTGGTTCATGGTACAGAGAAAAAATTAACCATGCAGGATTGTATTGACTGTCATAAACAGAAAAATGGTCCCACCAGCTGTGAAAGTTGCCACCAGGATAAGGCGGCTATAAAGCCGCAAAACCATGATGCCAAGTGGCTGGCAGCTCATGGTACGGAAGCTAAAAAGGATCTGGCTGCCTGTACTACCTGTCATACCGGTGAATTGGGGCTGGAGAAGTACTGCAATACCTGCCACAAAGGCGTGACAATGCCGCATCCGGCGAACTGGCTTAAAAACCATAAGGTTTCGGATGTAACAGTTTGCAATACCTGCCATGCAAAACCGGTGGAAGGAGGCAAGGCCCAGACCTGTATTAGCTGTCACCAAGTAGAAATGCCGCACCCGGCAAACTGGACCAGTACCCATGGTAAGTTTACCCTGCAGAACAAAAACGTTAACTGCTACACCTGCCATACCAAAACCGAATGCAGCAGTTGCCACAAGATAGATATGCCCCATCCAGCGACGTGGCTTTCGACCCACGGAAAGACTGCGCTGGCAAAAGGGACAAGTAGCTGTTACGGCTCCTGTCATACAAAAGCAACCTGTGACAGCTGCCATAAGGTACCGATGCCTCATAGCAGCAGCTTTAAGACAACCACTCACGGGGCAACGGCCTTGGCAAAAGGTAGTAGTACCTGTTATACCTGCCACAGCAAAAATGAGTGCACGACATGCCATGCAAACGTTAAAATTCATGATAGTGGATTCTTTGCCAAACACAGCAGTGAATATGCTAAAAATCCAGCAAAATGTAACACCTGTCACACCAACAAAACCACCTGCAACAGCTGTCACAGCAAAATTGGCCATACGGAAACCTGGATTACCAGACATGGTATAGCAGTAGGACAGTATGGTTCTGATTTATGTTCTACCTGCCATGACCGGGTTAAGTTCTGCAGTAGCTGCCATCGCTAAAGCAAAATGGGCTTACTCCGCTTGGCAGAGTAAGCCCATATTTACATTAGTGAAAAAAGCTTTTGGTAAAATCGGATTTTTTTTTCGTCGGTAACCGGATAAACCCCCTCTACCGGTATCCCTTGCTTTTGGGCCAAAGTAAGTATATTTTCCGTTGCCTCTTTTTCAATCAGCAAGCAGGTTCCGCAGTCGGAACGAATTTCCCGCGGTAGAGGAATCATCTGGAATTTAAAAGATTTTTCTTTTAAAATATCTTCCAATTGCAGGAGATGATGGATGGACGGGAAAGTTAAAAAGACCAGCTCACGCATAAATACCCCTTCTTGTTCTCGGTTCTATACATCATTATATATAAAGCAACAGAAAATAGGAAATAACATTTTGGAATAATATTTCAAACTTTTGTTATATTTGCCATTCCCGCCCATCCCGAAAAACTTCTTAACAAGTCCCTTCAAAGGTCTCGAGGGTACCTTCTAAGTACTTTTCCACGGCTTTTTGGGCATCCTTTTCCGTAGTTAAAACCGGGGTTATACCGTGGGCCTTTAAGTCTTCCTGCATCCGCCAGCCCATACCTCCCGAAATTACCACCTTTACCCCGGCAAAAGCTTCAAGAATTCGGGCATGGCTTCCACCATGGCCGTGGCCGTGTTCGTGGTGGTGATGGTGATGATGGTGATGGGGGCCGTGGAAGGTGTTTTCCAAGATTTCACTTCCGACTATTTTTCCGTCTTCGACGGTAAAAATAACAAACTTGGGAGCGCTTCCAAAGTGAGCGCTGACATCCTTTCCGGTAACTGACGCCACAGCAATTTTCATATTTTTCTCCTCCCTTGGATTTGTGAAAGTAAAACTTCCTCCTTCAATTTTTAAAGCATAGCCGAGAATTAGAGCCCGGGCAATTTTTTCCCGGGCGGTTTTTAAAATCCGGTGGAAAGTCGGCCGGGAAACTCCCATCTTTTCGGCCGCTTCAATTTGTTCTAAGCCTAAAAGATCCTTTAGCCTCACCGCCTCCATTTCTTCCTGAGTCAGGGTAATTTCTGCAAGTTCATTTGCTGGAATACCTGCAGGTTTAAAATACTTAACCGGTGATAAATAACTTACATGGCGGCATTTTGGTGGCCGCGGCATGCCGCACCTCCTTTATGAACATAATTTCATTATTAACTATAACGCAATAATGAACATATGTCAATAATAAATTAACCACCTAAGGTAATATCCTGTTCCTGATACCAGGAAAGGGCCTGATAGAGGTGTTCATCTTTAAAATCCGGCCAGTAATCATCAATTACGTAAAAATCGGCATAAATCGATTGGATTGGTAAAAAGCCCGAAAGCCTACGCCGCCCACCCCAGCGAATAATTAAATCCACCCGGGAGATGTCAGCGGAAGGTAGCGCGGAAAAACCTTGAGCTAAATGCTCGAGGTCCCATTTCCAGCCATAATTTACTAAAAAATTTACCTTTACTGAACCTTTGCCAAAAACCGTTCTTTTTTGGGTATAGGGTAAAAGTTCCGGGGGGAACTGGGGTGAGGAGGTATTCCCCACGACTAAAAGGGCCGAATCCCTTTGGGATAACCTTTTTACCGCTTCAACGCAAGCTTTCCGGAAAGCATCCCGTTGATAGTTAGGCCTCTTGGTGTTATCAACGGTGAAACCATAAAAGGTTAGTTCGGGAATACCCAGTGCTAAGCATAATTCGTAAAGGCGAATTCCGGGGTCAATCCCAAAGAAATAGCCTTTTTCTTTAGTCATTCCCTGGGCTTCGGCCCAGCGGCGGTTGCCATCGGGAATTATACCGATATGTTTTGGTAAGCGCTTAAAAAAATAGGAAACCATAATATCCTTTCGGACTTATGGTTTCCTTCCCAGGGTAAAATTAATCATTAAGATAAGAATTAAAGCTATTATTGCGCCGGCGGCAAAAGTTCCGGAGGCGTTTAAGTAATGGCTGACACTTCCTGCAAAAAGGCTTCCTAAAGGAGCAAAGCCGGCGAAAACGGTGGTATAGATACTCATAACCCGGCCGCGGTAGGCGTCACTTACATTTTTTTGCAGATAAGAATTGCTACCGGAATTAAAGGCAATGGTAAAATAACCGGTTAAGAATAACAACACCATTGCCGGGAAAGGTTTTTTGGCTAAAGGCATTGCCAGTTGAAAGATAGCCATTAAAAAAGCACTGATTTTAATTACTTTATCTAAATTAAGCCTTTTGGAGAAAGTTGCCATCGAGAGGGCACCCATTAGAGCTCCAAAGCCAAAGGATGACATCATAAAGCCAAACATCTCTGCGGGAAGCTTTAAATCAATCCTGGCTAAAATGGGAATTAAGACGCTGAAATTCATGGCAAAAATGCTTAATGCGGAAACGGTAAGGATAGCCCGCAACAGCGGTTTTTGCTTAAAAAGATAGCTAAACCCTTCTTTTAAATCTTCTTTTATAGAAAAGGAAGAGGGTTTTCTTCTTGCCGGCAAGTTATCCATTAAAAATAGTCCGGTAAGGACAGCTAAAAAGCTTAGAGTATTGATAAAGAAACAGGTAGCTGAACCGTATTTGGCTAAGACTAAACCGGCCAATGCCGGACCCAAAAGCCGGGCCAAGTTAAAAATGGTAGAGTTTAAGGCAATAGCGTTGGTTAAGTCTTCGGGGCCGACTAAATCGATAACAAAAGCCTGCCGGGTGGGCATATCAAAGCTGTTGGCAACTCCTAAGCCAAAAGCGATAAGTAAAAGATGCCAGTAACTGACTAAATTTAAGTAAGTGAGAACGGTTAGAAGCCCGGAGAGAACCATCATAAATGATTGGGTGATTAAAAGGATGTACCTTTTTGGAAAACGGTCGGCAGCTACCCCACCAACTACCGACAAAAAAGTCATCGGAGCAAACTGCACGGCGGATAGTATCCCCAGAAGAAAGGGGGAACGGGTTAGTTCCAGAGTAAGCCACGATAAAGCTACCGACTGCATCCAGGTACCGATTAAAGATAAAGCCTGACCGAAAAAAAACAAGCGGTAATTTTTGTGGGAGAGAGCGGAAAAAGTTCCAAGTTTAATTGATAAATCTTTGGCCATTTAAATCCCTCTTTTCCTATCACTATTTTAGCATATACTTTCTTTAAAATACCAAAAATTTGGGGTAAAATAATCCTGATATACAAATTTTAAGCACTGGAGGGGTATAATGGCGTTAAAAATTGACTTTAATAATGTCTTTCATCCATATCTGCAAAAGGAAAGGTTAGGGGAAGCGGATATTGATGGTTATAAAGAAAAATTTACCTCTGCCCTTGTAAGCTTACGGGAGAAAAAAGAAAAAGGGGAATTGGGCTTCTTTCACCTGCCGTATCTTCCGGAAGAAGAAATAGCTGAAATTGAAAAAACCGCCCGGGAGGTCCGGGAAAAATTTAAGTATTTTGTAGTCTTGGGGATTGGCGGTTCTGCCTTAGGGCCTCTGGCGGTTCATACGGCATTAAACAATTTACGGTACAACGAGCTTTCCGAGGAGCTTAGGGGTGGACCGAAATTTTATGTAGAAGATAACATTGACCCGGAGCGGATGGCTTCGCTTTTAAAGGTAATTGAACCGGAAAAGACCGTTTTTAACGTTATTACCAAATCGGGGGCAACGGCCGAAACCTTATCCCAGTTATTAATAGTTACGGAGGTACTAAAGAAAAAGGTTGGAAAGCGGTTTACTGAACACTTGATTTTTACTACCGATCCGGAAAAAGGAAGTTTAAGGGCGCTTGCCCGGGAACTCGGGGTAAAAACCTTTGCCATTCCTCCTAACGTAGGCGGCCGTTTTTCCGAGTTGACACCTGTGGGGCTATTACCGGCAGCGGTTACCGGTATTAACATCCGGGAGCTTTTAGCAGGAGCCCGGGAAATGGCGGAAAGGTGCGAACGGGAAAACCTTTGGGAAAATCCGGCGGGTTTAGCGGCTGCCATTCACGTTTTGCTCTTGGAGCGGGGAAAAAATATGGCGGTTATGATGCCGTATGCCGACAGCTTAAAATATATGGCCGATTGGTACGCTCAATTACTCGGGGAAAGTATCGGTAAAAGGTTAAACCGCCGGGGAGAAGAGGTTTTTGTAGGACAAACTCCGGTTAAAGCCCTGGGGGTCACCGATCAGCATTCTCAGGTCCAGCTTTATACCGAAGGACCCTTTGATAAACTCCTGATTTTCTTGGAAGTAGAACGTTACCGGAATAGGGTGGTGATTCCTCCGGATTTTCCGCAGTATGCTGAACTAAAGTTCTTGGGCGGACATACTTTAAACGAGCTTATTATAGCGGAGAAAAAAGCTACCGAATTTGCTCTTTTGAAAGCGAGAAGACCAAACTATACCGTAATTTTCCCGGAGGTAAATCCCTATACGGTGGGCGAGCTTCTCTATTTCTTAGAGGCGAAAATTGCTTTTATGGGAGAATATCTTGATATTAATGCTTTTGACCAGCCCGGGGTGGAGGAAGGAAAAAAGGCCACCTATGCGCTCCTGGGTCGGGAAGGGTTTGAAGAGAAACGGCAGGAAGTTTTAAAGGTAAAAAAAGAACCGCGGTTTATTCTGGAATAAGAGGAGTGCCAAACTCCAACCTCCAGCATCCCGCCTCCAGAAGAGTTGGCCCGCTTTAAAAATTCTCCCTTATAAACCGATACAACTCATAAAAATCCCCGGCGTAATCGGGCGTGCGGGGATTTTCTCTTTTTACCTCGTAATCTTTCACAAGGAAAGTTTTAATCCCCAGCTCTTTTGCTACCAGATCTTCGGCTGGATCGTTACCAATCATCAGGCAGTCAGAAGGCCGGGCTTTAATTTTTTCCAAAATTTCTTTATAGTAGTTAGGATTGGGCTTACAGTAGTGCATATTATCGTAATGGGTAATAAAACGAAAATATTTAGGGGATAAATTTGCCCAATAAAGCCTTTCTATGATGGCGCTTCTGGGGAAAAGGGCGTTGGTAGCCAGGATTAACGTATGGCCTTTTTTATGAAGATAGCGAATCATGGATCTTGCCAGGGGATGGGGTTTAAAGTAGTTACCGATATTTTTAAAAGAAGTGTGGTAAAAATCTTCGAAAACATTGCGGAGGTTGGCGGTACCCGGGTAAACCCGGTCAAAGGCTTGCCAGAAAACTTCGCTGTTTAGCTTTTCTCCGGTGTTTTTTACCGTTTCTTCGGTAGCTTTTAAAATAGCCTTCACGATAAGATCGGGGTCAAACTTACCCTTAACGTAACTTTTTACTTCCTGAATATAAAGCTTTAAAAAGTAGTCAAGATTTAACGGAAGCAAGGTGCCGTCCAGGTCAAAAAGAATGTAAGCCACATCTCTCCCTCCCTAATGGGTATTTTATCACAAAAAGTAATTTCTTAGCTTATCTCTTAATTCATTTGTGATTTGAAAAGCGCGGGTTACCAGGGTTTCGGCATCGAGGCCAGGCTCATCAGGAATAGCTCTCAAGAGTAAGTATTCTCTAAAGAAAATAAAGGAATAATAAAAGAAAGAAAGGGGGATAAGATGAAGGGATTATTTTACCTGAGTGTTGCAGTATTACTAATTTATGGCCTAATGTTTTTGGTAGGGTTGAAGCCGGTTCATGCTTATTTTGATAGCCCTGAATTTTGTTCTACCTGCCACGTAATGAAAAAGGAGTACCAGGGATATTTAAAAAAACCACATGCAGGAAAAGTAAGCTGTGGGGGATGTCATTTACCGGCGGGATTTCCCCGTTACGGGATTGAAAAAACTTATTCGGGAATCAGAGATTTTCTTTCTTTTTCCTTCCGTACCTATCCCGATGTAATAAAAATTTCCTCCCGCTCGCAAAAAATTGTGGAGGAAAACTGTCTTCGCTGTCATCAGGGGGTCACGGAAAAGCTTTTGGGGGTGTCCCAGCGGTGCACCTTTTGTCACCGGCAGGTATTTCACTGAAAACTGTTAGGAGGGGATAATTTTGACCCGCGGTATAACAATTGGAATTATTATAGTTGCTCTAACTTTGCTTGCGGGAACTTTTGTGGCCTACATTACTGCCAAAAACGATGTTCCCTATAGAACTTTGACAACCGGTTTTAAGAAAGATGAGATTAAACCCGAAAAGTACGGCCAAAAATTTCCGGTTGAATATAAGTATTACTTAAAAAATAAAGAAATGGCTCTGGCTCCCAGTAAGTACGGAGGCTCGGTAAAAAGAGACCACCTCAAGGAATTTCCTTATATGAAAACCTTATGGGCGGGCTTTGCCTTCAGTAAAGACTATACTGAAGATCGGGGTCATGTTTATGCTCTGGAAGATGTTAAGGAAACCAAAAGGATTTCCGAAAAAACCGCCTTAGCCTGTATGACCTGTAAATCTTCCCAGGTACCGGTTTATATGGACAAATGGGGAGTAGATAACTTTTATAAAGCCAGATTTAGAGAAAAACAAAATCTTTTTACGATACCGATTGGCTGTTATGACTGTCATGATGCTCAGACCATGAAGTTACGCATTACCCGGCCGGCGTTAAAAGATGCGTTAAAACGAATTGGCCGGGATCCGGAGAAATTTACGGAGAAAGAACTTAAGAATTATATCTGCGCCCAGTGTCATGTAACTTATTATATTGACAAGGCAACAAACCGGGTAATCTTTCCCTGGGATGGGGGAGTAGATCCGGAAGATATGTACCGGCATTATGAAAAAAGAAATTTTTATGAATGGGTACATCCTTTAAGCGGCACTAAAATGCTGAAATCCCGCCATCCGGAGTTTGAAATGTTTTCGGGAAGCGTGCACAGTGCGGTGGGGCTTACCTGCGTTGATTGTCATATGCCGTACGTCTATGAAGGCGGCAAAAAATATTCCAGCCACTGGTGGACTTCTCCGTTAAGAACTTTAGAGCAGTCCTGCCGCAAGTGCCACCGGGAAGAGGAGGCTAAGCTTAGAGAGCGGGTCTTTTACATCCAGGACCGAACTTATGACTTATTAAACCGGGCGGGGAAAGCCAATGAAGAAGCAATTAAAGCTATAAATGAAGCAGTATATTCTCCGGGGGCAGATAAAGCTTTAATTGAAAAGGCGCGGAAGCTTCACCGGGAGGCCCAGTGGTACTGGGATTATGTCAGCAGCGAAAACTCTATGGGCTTTCATAACCCGGAAAAAGCCCTGACTACGCTGGGTAAATCCATCGACCTTGCCCTTAGAGCCAAAGCTACCGCCCTCCAGGCCAAAAAGTAACAGAAGGGACGGTTCTGAGAATGACCATTTTCCCGAAAAGAAGCAGGGAAAATGGTGGCTGACAGAACCGTCCCTCCAGTTAACCGTGGATGAGGCGGGGGAGGCACTGGGCGCAGGCCCAGACGCTGTCGCCTTTATAGCGGATGGGGAAAAGAGCTTTATCGTATTCGGAGTTTCCGCAGAAGTGGCAGAAGATTTCTTCTACCTCCCGGTGAGCTCTGACTTCTTCCACCGCTTCGTGGGAGAAGGGGACCGTTTCCCGTTCTTCAATGGTTAAAGCACCGGTAGGACAAACAGCCAGGCAAAAGCCGGCGCCGTCGCAAAGCTCTTCTCTTAACACTTTGGCTTTACCGTTTACTATTTCAATAGCCCCTTCCACACAGGGAGTAACGCATTTACCGCACCCGGTGCAGAGCTCTTCATTTATTTTGACAATTTTTCTTACCACTTTTTCCATTAAAAAACACCCTTTCTTTTTGTTTTTTATTTTGTATTTTGCTCAATTTTATTATAGCGGGATTTTGCCTGAATATTTGTAGGATAGCGCAAAAATCTCTGTGAGATTGGTCACAGCAAGTTGCTTGAAAATTTTTTAAAAAAGTCTTGTCAGAGAGAAAAAGGAGTGCTAAAATAAAAGCACAAAGTATAATGTATACATGAATACAACTCTTGGGGGTTGTTAAAATGTTTTATTTGGTTAGCTGGTCCTATGGGGAAGAAGAGGTTTTTTATAAATTTGTAAGGGAAGAAGAGCTTGATAAGATTTTAGAAGATGATAAGAATTATATTATTACCCCCGTTTATGTAGCATAACTTAAGTTGAGGAACAAGACCCTCTGATTCAGGTCAGAGGGTTTTATTTTTTTTTTTTGCAACTTTTTTTTGGGTTTTTACATCTTTTACAGGTGTAAGAATTTTTTTTTGTGGGGGAAAATGATGAAATTAAAGCGTTTTTTAGGGCTTATAATAGCAAAAATCTTACTTAAGTTTCTGGTTATTTTAAAAAGGGGAGCCGGAGCTACTTCATTACCTGGGAAATTTCTTACCTTTTTTGATAGGAATTTTTTAAAAGATATAGCATTAAATTTTAAGATAATTGTGGTTACCGGTTCCAATGGGAAAACCACTACTACCAGGATGATCGGGCAAATTTTAAAAGAAAACGGGATTACTTTTGTTACCAATTATGCCGGGGCAAATCTTTTAAGTGGCATTGCCACTGCTTTGTTGCAGGGAGTGGATGTTTTCGGGTGTCCACTGGTGCCGGTATTATTACTTGAAATTGATGAAGCTACCCTGAAAAAAGTAAGCACCGAGATAAGTCCCGAGGTTCTGGTAGTAACCAACATTTTTCGAGACCAACTGGACAGGTATGGGGAGGTTTACCAGACTTTAAATTATGTAAAAGATGGGGTGGCTAATTTTAAAAATACCAAACTTGTGCTTAATGCGGATGATTCTCTGGTGGCTTCTCTGGCCAAAGTAAAGCCCTTTGAGGTATTTTATTTCGGACTTGATAGTGAAGGCTTCGAGGATTTACAGCAAAATACCGATGCCCGTTATTGCCTTTTCTGCAAAACAAAGTATAGCTACGAAAAGCACTACTACGGCCATTTAGGACATTTTAAATGTCCTGCCTGTGGCTACCGGCGACCCGAACCTAATTTAAGCTGTCTTAAAATTGTAGAAATGGGAGAAGATTATTCCCGGTATTTGCTTGGGATAAAAGGAGAAGATTTTCAGACATACCATGAAGTTAATTTATCTTTGCCGGGTATTTACAACATTTATAATAGTTTAGCTGCGCTTACCTGCAGCCAGGCTTTAGGTTTAAACCTGAAAAAATCTATGGAAGCTCTTAGTACCTTTTCCGGAGCCTTTGGACGGACGGAAAATCTTTTCCTTGCTGGCAAAAAGTTAAAAATAGTTCTGGTAAAAAACCCTGCTGGTTTTAATCAGGCTTTAAATCTCCTTACTCAGGAAAAAAGTAAAGTAGGTCTTGCTTTTTTAATTAATGATTTACCGGCGGATGGGGAGGATGTTTCCTGGCTCTGGGACGTGAATTTTGAGGTATTAAATTTAATTACCGATAAAATTAAATTTATTTTAGCCGGAGGGAGAAGAGCTGAGGATCTGGCCCTTAGGTTAAAATATGAAGGTTTAGCCAAAGAAAAAATAAAAATTATGGAGGGTTACCGGGAAGTAATTAATTTTGGGTTAAAAGAAATTGACCCGCAGGATGTTTTTTATATTTTTCCTACCTATACGGCGCTCATCGGGTTTCGTAAAACTTTAAACGAAAAATTTAAGTTAAAGGAGTTTTGGAAGTAATGTCTGAGTTGACAATTGGTCATTTTTATCCTGACCTGTTAAATACCTATGGAGATATGGGAAATATCATTGCTTTAAAAAGGCGTTCAGAATGGCGTGGAATTAAGGTTACGGTTAAACCTATTGGACTTGGTGATGAGTTTAGAAGCGAGGAGTATGACTTAGTGTTTTTGGGTGGTGGACAGGATTTTGAACAGGAGATTATTCAGGAAGATTTTCTTGAAAATAAAGGTAAAGAGTTAAGAAAGGCTATCGAAAACAACCTGGTGGTTTTAGCAGTATGTGGCGGTTATCAACTTCTGGGAAAATTCTATCGTACTGCTAATGGTAAAGAAATTGCAGGCCTGGGGGCTTTAGATGTGTGGACGATAGCCGGGAGGAAAAGAATGGTCGGCAATATTTTAATTGAAAGTGAACTATTAGAAAAGGTCGGCTATGATGGTAAGATTGTTGGTTTTGAAAACCACTCGGGAAAAACTTATTTGGGGCCTGAAGTAAAACCTTTGGGCCGGGTTATCCATGGTTATGGCAATAACGGGGAAGATAATTTTGAAGGAGCAGTATACAAAAATGTCATAGGAACCTATCTTCACGGCAGTGTTTTACCTAAAAACCCTGGATTGGCTGATTATCTGCTCACATTAGCCTTAAAGAAAAAATATCCAGGGTTTTTAGGATTACAAAAATTAAACGATGATTATGAAACCATGGTAAGACGCAAACTTATCAGTCGGTTAAGTGGTAAGAAACACTGGTTACTAAAACGTTTTTTCTAAAAAGGAGAATAGTGGAGAAAATGCTATCTTTGATGGGAAATGACGTGATTTTTAATCGATTGCATTTCCCCCCTGACTTTATGCATTTCAAGGTAAAAATATTTGCATTGGGATAAAAGCAATATTCTAAAAGGAAGAGATTTCCTAAAATAAAGAAAAAAGCGGCAGGAGGGGGTTATATGGGCGAACTAAATAATTTACTTCAGATGGAGGAGAAAATTTTTCCACCTCCAAAGGTACAGGAGGCAGCCAATTTAAAGGATTTTGACCGGGAATACAGGGAGTCGGTAGAAGACAGTGAGAAGTTCTGGGGAAGAGTGGCTGAGGAGCTTTTCTGGTATGAAAAATGGGAGCGGGTTTTGGAGTTTAATTATCCCTGGCATCGCTGGTTTATCGGCGGAAAAACCAACATAACCTATAATGCTTTGGATGCCCAGGTGGCAAAGGGCCGGGGGAATAAAGCGGCGTTTATTTTTTTAACCGAAGACGGGCGGGAAGAAGTTTATACCTACCGGATGCTTAAAGATCGGGTGGAGCGCTTGAGCCGGGGACTAAAAAATCTGGGGATTCAAAAAGGCGACCGGGTGGTAATTTATATGCCGTTGACCCCGGAAGGGGTTATGGCCATGCTGGCGGTGGCCCGGATTGGAGCGGTGCACAGCGTGGTTTATGCTGGCCTTGGGTTTAAAGCTTTAAGGGAACGGATTTTAGATTCCGGAGCTAAATTGGTGATTACTGCCGATTACGGTTATCGCCGGGGCAAAAAGGTTGCGTTAAAGCCCATAGTGGATGAGGCGTTAGAAGGGGTTTCTTGCGTGGAAAAGGTTGCGGTGTGGTTTCGGGAAGAGCGCCAACCTTTAGGGCCGCGGGAAGTGGATTTTCTGACGTTATTTAAAAATCCACCGGGGGAACCTGCGGAAATAATGGAAGCTGAAGATCCTCTCTTTATTTTATATACCTCCGGTACCACCGGCAAACCAAAAGGGGTACTGCACGTCCATGGAGGCTACATGGTGGGAACCTACTACCATGCTAAGACCTTTTTTGATTTAAAAGATGATGATGTGTTCTGGTGTACCTCGGATATTGGCTGGATTGTGGGCCACAGCTATATTGTTTATGCTCCTTTGGTAGCGGGGGCAACGACATTATTTAGGGAAGGGGCGCTGGATTATCCTACCCCCGATACTCCCTGGCAGATTATCGAGAAATATCAGGTATCGGTCGTTTTTACCGCTCCTACGGCAATCCGGCTTTTAATGAAATACGGGGAAAAGTGGACGGAAAATTATGATCTGTCATCCTTGAGACTGATTACCTGTGCGGGAGAGCCTTTAAATCCCGAAGCCTGGCGCTGGGCTTACGAAAATCTTTTAAAAACCCACGGAGGTTTTATTGTTGACAACTGGTGGCAAACGGAGCTGGGAGGGCCTACCCTGGGGACGCCGCCGGTAAAAGCGGCAAAGCCGGGCAAGGTGGGATTTGCATTACCGGGAGTGGTAGCGGATGTTTTAGACCGGGAAGGAAAACCGGTGCCGGCGGGACAGGGTGGACTTTTATGCCTGAAAAATCCTTTTCCCCATATGCTGAGAACTGTTTACGGGGATGATGCCCGCTACGAAAAAGCCTGGCGGGAAATTCCCGGGTGGTATTTTACCGGTGATGTGGCGGTGAAGGATGAGGAAGGGTATTTTGCTGTCCTGGGACGGGCGGACGATGTGCTAAATATTGCCGGGCATCGGATTGGGACGGCGGAAGTGGAGAGCGCTCTGGTTTCGCATCCGGCGGTGGCGGAAGCAGCGGCTGTTGGGGTTCCGGACCCGTTAAAGGGAGAAATTTTGAAAGCTTTTGTGATTTTGAAAATAGGAGCGGCGCCTTCGGAGGAACTGGCGAAAGAGCTAATAGAGCATGTGAAAAAGGAGTTAGGGCCAATAGTGGTGATTGGGGAACTGAAATTTGTGGATAAACTTCCCAAAACCCGCTCCGGCAAAATTATGCGCCGGGTGTTAAAAGCCCAGGAGATGGGAGTGGATCCGGGGGATTTAACTACTCTGGAGGAATAAAAAAGGAAAAAAGCCCTTTCTGTCGAAATAATTGTTTAGACAGGAGGGGATTTCTTTGCCAAAACAGGAAAGAGACCTGGGTACCGGAAAGCTTATCCTGGATTTTATTGATAACCGCTGGTGTGTTATTTATTACTCCGAATTTTACAGTGAAAAGGGACGGGAACTAAAGGAAGAAAATCGCTGGTATTTTGCAAGCTTAGAGGAAGCGGAGAGATACTTTAAAGATTTTGTTTGCTAAGAGCAAAGATTTCGGGCTTTGCTCTTTTTCTTTTACCTCTTTATTTCTTCTGGTTTAGAAGCTAAAATAAAAGTAATTCCAAAAAGAAAAGGGGATGGCGATGCAGAATATTAATAAAATTTATGCCCAGGCAGTAACGGAGAGCTTATTACAGCCCGACTGGCGGTGGTATTTATTAGAAGATAAAATTAAAAATATTTTAAAAACCAAAAAGTTACCGGAGTTTTCCGGACAAACTTTACCGGAGTATCTGGCTCACGTTTCTCCCTCCGAGTTTGCCCGCTGGGTAGATATCTTAAACCGGATAACCGGTCCTGCTTTTAAGGAAATAATAGTGGAGGCTTTTCGGGAAAAGGATTTAGGGTATAAAATTGAGGTGTTAAAAAATCTCGAAAACATTGAAGGAGAGCATCTTGTGGATTTAATGGAGGAAGTGGCCTGGGAACAGGTGGATGTAGATTCAATTATCGCTCTAACCAAAAAGTTTAACCAAAATGCTCTTGATTTTCATTTTTTACATAAAGTGAAAAATCGGGTCCGGGAACTACCTTTAGAAAATCTTCTGCAGGATAGCCAAGGGGAGTATAAAAATGCCCTTCTCTGGCTTTATGCCCAGACTAAAAGTGAGAAAGCTTATAACGAAATTATCAAGCTCAGGGAAGAATTACCTGAGGAATATTTTAATTATCTTTTACTAATTGCCGGGGGGGAGAAAGCTTTAGAAGAAATTAAAGGTAAAGCTCCAGCAAAATTTTTCGAAAATCCCCAGGAAATATTTATGCTCTTAGAAGGGTTAGATGAAGCCGGAATGTTATCCAGGATAACCGAAATCGTTAAACCCGAAGATTTAGCGGATGGTCTTAAGTTTGTAATGGCTTCAATTTTAGAAAGTGGGGGCTTTTATCGGGAAGCGGAAAAGTATTTTGCTGGGCTTACCGGCTTTGATTTTCCGCAGAGCCTATATTTAAAAGCTAAGCTTACCCTCCACAGAGGAAAGCGAGAGGAAGCCCGGGAAATCTTTTTAAAGGCTTTAACAGCATTCAGGGAACAGCTTTTAAATCAGCCCGATTTTAACGGCGGTGAAATCGAAGAACTATACTATGCGGGATATAAAGATGGGCTATTAACTCTGGAAGAAACGGCGAGCTTTTATGCTGATCTTTTGGAAGGAGTGCTCTGGTTTTACGGAGCGGTAACCAGGGAAGAAGTAGAGCCGATTTTTCGAGAAATTCTCGGGGTGATGTTGCCAATACCGGTAGAAGAGGTGATAAAAGAACTTATCCGACGGCAGGGGGTTGTGGTAACGGAAAAGATTATCGCCCTAAAGCGGGTTTCTGACCCCCAGGGACTTATCTCCCGCAGAGTTTCCCGGAAGATTCTGCCCTCTCCCCTGTCGGTGGATACCGTGTTACGGGTTTTTTACGGGGAAAGTTACCGGCTAATTTCCAATTATCAGGAGATTGAGAAATACCTGCAAAATTTAAAACAACAGCAGGGTTTATTGCTTTTAAACCCCAAACTTTTTGATTTAAAAGCCTTAATTGAACGCTTCCAGGTGGAGGAACCGGAAGCAATTGTCCACAGTTATTCGCCCCTGGTTAATGAAAATAATCCCGAGGAGTACCAAAAGCTTTTAAACTACCTGGAAACGGTTTGGAACGATACTCCTAACTGGGAACTATTTGGTATGAGCGTTTCCGAGCTTAAAGAATTATCCGGAGAAAAACTGATAAACTAAATTAAGGGAATTCTTTCTAAAAGTAAAGGAGGTAGTTGGATGAAAATCGAGCAAAAGTTAAATGAGATGGGTATGTCGCTTCCGCCGGCGCCAGCACCGGTTGCTGCTTACGTGCCGGGGGTATTAATTGATAACTATATTTATGTTTCCGGACAGCTTCCCTTTGAAGGAGGGGAATTAAAAACCAGAGGTAAGTTGGGAGCGGAAGTTACGGTAGAAGAAGGGATGCGTCTTGCCAAAGTGGCAGCTCTTAACTGCCTAGCGGTGGTCAAGGGGCTTATAGGGGACCTCGACCGGATTGAAAAAATCATTAAGGTTACCGGTTATGTAGCAAGTAGCCCGGGCTTTAACGACCAGCCCAAAGTAATAAATGGCGCTTCGGAGTTTTTGGCAGAATTACTGGGGGATGCAGGAAAACACGCCCGGGCGGCGGTAGGGGTCAACGAACTACCCCTCAATTCTCCGGTAGAAGTGGAGATGATTGTTAAGGTACGTTAAAAATCTATGGTAAAATAAGCATAGGGTTTAGGGGAGTTTTGGGTTAATAATTTTAAACCCGAAAGCTCCCCTAAAGCTATATATGGAACTGTTTTCCTGATAGGTTTATAATAAAAGAAAAGAGAAATTTCCTGGTATCCTTTTAAAAGGTAAGGCCAAAGCCTGCGGCTTTCGGGAGTTAAATAGAAATAAACCGGTTGGCCAAAAATTTTTAGGTACGATTCAATTAAAAAGTCCAGACTGTCAAGGATCCGGATTTCTTTTGGGAGAATTAATAAAGGCCTTGGCAATTTTGTGGAGTCTGGATAAAAAATATACCACAGGTGGTTAACTTTTAAGAAAAATAGAATTTTATTGCTATCGGGAAATTGACCGAGAAAACAGCGGGGGTAGTTCATAACTTACCTCCGGGATAAAAATAGGTATATTATCTTATTTAAAACGGGTGGTATAGGTGACAGAAACTAAAGATGTTATAATTAGGGAAGCAAAGGTAGAAGATTTAAAAGAGATTTTTGCCATTTATAATGAGGAAGTTTTGCACGGGATTGCCACTTTTGATACCGAACCGTTGGAAGGAGAAGACCAGCTTACCTGGCTTTTAAAACGGGGGGCAAGACACCCGGTTTTGGTGGGTGAAGTAGAAGGAAGAATTGCTGTCTGGGGTAGTTTAAATCCCTATTCTCCCCGCAAAGCCTATGATTTAACCGCTACCGAATCGGTATATGTTCATAAGGATTTTCGGGGGAGGGGCTATGGAGAAAAAATGCTTATGGCGCTTTTAGAGGAAGCCCGGAACCGGGGGCTCCGGGCCCTTTTAGCTTTAATTGCGGCCGAAAATGAAGCAAGTTTGCGGCTGCACGCAAAATGCGGTTTTCAGAAGGTAGGGGAGCTTAAAAAAGTTGGTTTTAAGTTTGGTCGCTGGTTGGATGTGGTTATTTTAGAGTACCTATTGTTTTAATTGCCCACCGCCGGCGGGTTATTAATTCTTGCCTCAACCGCCGCAAAGTTTACGGGAAAGAACGTTTAAACTTTTAATATTACCTTCAATTTGGGGAATGGTTCTGGCAATGTATGCCGATAGGTCTTTGTTTTTGGTATACGCTAAATAATTTTGGTAATTTCTAAGGTTAGCTTGCTCGTAGCGTAAAAGCCGAAAAACAATTTCCCGGTCCGTCATCCTTTTCACCTCCAATATTGGTTCTAATTTATCATATGAAAATTATTAACGGAGGGGATTTTGTGGAAGAAGCGGTTAAGATGCTACTTACGGCCCGTCACGCTATTGCCTTTACCGGAGCGGGAGTTAGCACCGAAAGCGGGATTCCGGATTTTCGTGGAAATTCTGGATTGTGGGAACAGTATCCGGTGGAGAAAGTGGCCTCAAGAAGAGCCCTTATGGAGAATCCGGCGTTTTTTTTAAATTTTTACCGGGAGCGGTTTAAAAGCTATGCCAATGTTAAGCCCAATCGGGCCCATGAAGCCCTGGCGCGGATGGAAAAAGCGGGAATAATAAAAGGCATTGTGACCCAAAACATTGATGGTTTGCACCAGAAAGCAGGCAGTAAAAACGTTATAGAAATCCATGGCACCTTAAAACGGGTACGGTGCGACCGGTGCGGAAAATATTACTTGCCGGAGAAGTTAGACGAAGAAGAAGTACCCCGGTGTAATTGCGGCGGTGTTATCCGTCCCGATGTAGTTTTATTTGGGGAAGCTTTACCCCGGCGGGAGTGGCAAATAGCCCTGGAACTGGCTGAGCGTTCGGATCTTGTCCTGGTGGTGGGGTCGTCTCTGGTAGTTACGCCGGCCAATCAAATTCCCGGGCTGGTTCTCTTAGAAGGAGGAAAGGCAATAATTGTCAATAAAGACCCGACGCCCCTGGATGACCAGGCGCTGGTTCTTAGAGGATATGCCGGGGAAATTCTTTCCAAGCTGGCGGATATGTTAGGTGTTTAAGCAGGCCCGAAGGAACCCTTCGGGTTTTATAATATAGTTTGGGGTGTTTTGTATGGAACGTTTTTTGTTAAAAGCAAATTATACGCCCAAGGGAGATCAACCCAAAGCCATAAAGGAACTTACCGAAGGGATTGAGAAGGGGCTAAAAATGCAGACCCTTCTGGGGGTAACCGGTTCTGGGAAAACTTTTACCATGGCCAATGTGATTGCCAATGTAAACAAGCCCACTTTAGTAATTGCACCCAATAAAACGCTGGCGGCCCAGCTTTGTGCGGAGTTCAGGGAGTTTTTTCCCGAAAACGCGGTGGAGTATTTTGTAAGCTACTACGATTACTATCAACCGGAAGCTTACTTACCGGCCACCGATACGTATATAGAAAAAGACTCGGCTATAAACGATGAAATTGATAAACTCCGCCATTCAGCAACGGCGGCGCTTTTTGAACGGCGGGATGTTATTATCGTGGCATCGGTCTCCTGCATTTACGGTTTAGGGGATCCCCAGGAATATCGGGAACTTCTACTTTCCGTTAGAAAAGGGCAGATTTACGAGCGGGAAGCAATTTTAAGAAAGCTTGTAGATATTCAGTATGAGCGGAATGAGTACGACTTAACCCGGGGGAAATTTCGGGTAAGAGGGGATGTAATTGAAGTTTTTCCGGCGTCGTATACCGACCGGGCGGTGCGCATCGAGCTTTTTGGCGATGAGGTGGATAGGATTTTAGAATTTGATACTTTAACGGGAGAGATTATCGGGGAGCTAAAACACGTGGCCATTTTTCCGGCAAGCCACTTTGCTACTTCCAAAGAAAAGTTAGAACGGGCGATAAAAAGCATTGAAGAAGAGCTTGAAGAACGGCTTCGCTATTTTGAAGAGCGGGGCAAACTCCTTGAAGCCCAGCGTTTAAAGCAGAGGACCTTGTACGATATTGAAATGCTGCGGGAAGTAGGTTACACTAAAGGAATTGAAAACTATTCCCGGCATTTAACCGGAAGAAAACCCGGCGAGCCTCCCTATACGTTAATTGATTATTTTCCCAAAGATTTTCTTATGATTATTGATGAAAGCCATATAACGATTCCCCAGATTCGGGGGATGTATGAAGGGGACCGCTCCCGGAAGGAGGCGCTGGTGGAGTACGGTTTTCGCCTGCCTTCGGCCTTTGACAACCGGCCACTGAAATTTCATGAGTTTGAAGCAAGAATTAACCAGGTAGTGTTTGTTTCGGCTACTCCCGGACCCTATGAGTTAAAGCATTCTCAAAAGATTGTGGAGCAGATTATCCGGCCGACGGGGCTGGTTGACCCCGAGGTAGAAGTTCGACCCACCCGGGGGCAGGTGGATGACCTCTACGGGGAAATTAAAGAGCGGGTAGCCCGAAACGAGCGGGTGCTGGTAACCACCCTCACCAAGAAGATGGCCGAGGACCTGACCGAGTATTTCCGGGAGATGGGAGTGAAGGTCCGGTACCTTCATTCGGATATTGATACCCTGGAACGGGTTGAAATCCTGCGAGACTTAAGGCTGGGAGTTTTTGATGTTTTGGTGGGAATAAACCTCCTCAGGGAAGGTCTGGATTTACCCGAAGTTAGCCTGGTGGCCATTTTGGATGCCGACAAGGAAGGGTATTTACGTTCGGAACGCTCTTTAATCCAAACCATCGGACGGGCGGCGCGGAACGTAAACGGCAAAGTAATCATGTATGCCGATACCGTTACCGCTTCCATGCAAAAAGCCATTGATGAAACCAACCGGCGCCGTAAACTTCAGATGGAATACAACCGGAAGCACGGAATAACGCCGCAAACGGTGCAAAAGGCGGTAAGGGATGTTATTGAGGCGACCAGGGCGGTGACTGCAGAACTACCGGAAGTAAAGCGGGATTTCATCCAGAAAATGAGTGCGAAAGAGTTTAAGCAGTATGTGGAAAAACTTACCCGGGAAATGAAAGAAGCAGCTAAAGCTTTGGAGTTTGAAAAAGCGGCGATGCTGCGCGACTTAATAATTGAGCTTCGGGCGCAAAAGGCGGTCAAAAAGTAATAATGGAGGTTTTACACACTGATGGATAAGATTGTCATTAAAGGGGCCAGGGTTCATAATCTAAAAAATATAGATTTAACCCTGCCGCGCAATAAATTTATCGTTATTACCGGGGTTTCCGGTTCCGGCAAATCGTCGTTGGCCTTTGACACCATTTATGCCGAAGGACAGCGGCGGTATGTGGAAAGTTTATCGGCTTATGCCCGCCAGTTTTTGGGGCAAATGGATAAGCCCGATGTGGATTTTATCGAAGGGTTGTCACCGGCAATTTCCATTGACCAGAAGACCACGTCCAAAAACCCCCGGTCAACGGTGGGTACGGTTACGGAGATTCACGATTATTTAAGGCTTTTATATGCCCGCATAGGAATACCCCACTGCCCGGTTTGCGGGCGGGTGGTAGAAAAACAAACCATTGACCAGATGGTCGATAGATTATTAGCTTTACCCGAACGGACCAAATTGGTAATTATGGCGCCTATTGTGCGGGGAAGGAAGGGAGAGTTTGTCAAAACTTTGGAAGATATCCGGCGTCAGGGTTTTGCCCGGGTCCGGGTGGATGGTATTCTTTATGACTTAGCGGAAGATATTAAGTTAGAAAAAAATAAAAAACACAATATAGATGTTGTTGTTGACCGGCTGGTAGTAAAAGACGGAATAAAAACCAGGCTTTACGATTCCTTAGAAACGGCGCTTAAGCTTACCGAAGGCCTGGCCGTGGTGGAAGTAGTAGACGGGGAGGAGATTACTTTTTCCGAAAACTTTGCCTGTCCCCACTGTGAAATAAGCCTTCCGGAGATAAGCCCCCGGCTTTTTTCCTTTAATAATCCCTTTGGGGCTTGTCCCGAATGTACCGGCCTTGGTTATAAATTGGAAGTGGATCCGGATCTGGTAATACCCGATAAAGATTTGACGTTACGGCAGGGGGCAATAGCCGCCTGGAACGCGGGTAATATGCAGGCATATTATTTTCAGGTGTTAGAGGCTTTAGCGAAAAAATACCGGTTTAGTTTGGACGTGCCGGTAAAAGAGCTTGAGCCGGAAATTTTAAGAATAATCCTCTATGGCCTTCCTGGGGAGAAAGTGCGGGTCAGGTATTACAACTATACCAATGGCAATTCTTACACCTTTGATGCCAACTGGGAGGGGGTTATCCCCAATTTAGAGCGGCGGTACCGGGAAACCCAGTCGGAGGCGGTGCGGGAAGAAATTGAAAAATTTATGACCCAGAGAAAATGTCCCTCCTGCCAGGGAGCCCGGCTGAAAAAAGAAGCCCTGGCGGTAACGGTGGGCGGAAAAAACATTCATGAACTTGGCGAAATGACCGTGGAAAAGCTTCTGGCTTTCCTGGAAAATCTTGAGTTAACGGAACGAGAGTTTTTAATTGCCCGGCAGGTTTTGAAGGAAATTAAGGAACGCCTGGGGTTTTTAAACAACGTGGGTTTGGATTACCTGACCTTAAATCGCTCCGCTACTACCTTGTCCGGCGGGGAAGCTCAGCGGATCCGCCTTGCTACGCAAATCGGTTCCGGCCTTACCGGGGTGCTGTATGTTTTGGATGAACCATCAATAGGCTTGCATCCCCGGGATACCAAGCGGCTTTTGGATACTTTAAAGCGACTGCGGGATCTGGGCAATACTTTAATAGTGGTGGAACACGATGAAGAGACCATTAGGGAAGCGGATTTTATTGTGGACATGGGACCGGGAGCTGGCGAAAAAGGAGGGCAGGTAGTAGCTGCAGGTACCCTGGAAGAAGTGCTAAAGCATCCCGATTCAATTACTGCAAAATATCTCAGGGGGGAAGAAAAAATCCCCGTGCCGCTTTTTCGCCGGAGCGGTAATGGTAAAACTATTACCATTGTGGGGGCCCGGGAAAACAATTTAAAAAATATTACCGTCGAAATTCCCCTGGGGAAATTTGTAGCGGTAACCGGGGTGTCCGGTTCCGGTAAAAGTACGTTAATTAATGAAATTTTGTATAAGGCTGTGGCCGGAAAGTTTTATAAGCTAAAAGAAAAACCCGGAGCTCATGATGAGATTTTAGGTCTTACTTACATTGATAAGATAATCAATATCGACCAGTCGCCCATCGGCCGAACACCGCGCTCAAATCCGGCAACCTATACCGGAGTGTTTAACGATATCCGCGAGCTTTTTGCGGCAACTCCCGAAGCCCGGATGCGGGGTTATAAACCGGGACGGTTTTCTTTTAACGTGAAGGGCGGACGGTGTGAAGCATGTGAAGGGGACGGGATAATCAAGATTGAAATGCATTTTCTCCCCGATGTTTACGTCCCCTGCGAGGTGTGTAAGGGGGCCCGGTATAACCGGGAAACGTTGGAGGTGCGGTATAAAGGAAAAAATATTGCCGAGGTACTGGATATGACGGTAGAGGAGGCTCTGGAGTTTTTCTCCGCGATACCCAGAATCCAGCGCAAACTGCAAACCCTTTATGATGTGGGCTTAGGCTATATCCGCCTGGGGCAGCCGGCTACTACCCTATCCGGCGGCGAAGCTCAGAGGGTAAAGCTGGCCACCGAACTTTCCCGGCGTTCCACCGGGAAAACTTTATACATTTTAGATGAGCCCACTACGGGCCTGCACATTGCCGATGTGCATAGGCTTCTTGATGTTTTAAACCGCCTGGTGGAAGCGGGAAATACGGTGGTGGTAATCGAACACAATTTAGATGTAATTAAGACTGCCGACTGGATAATCGATTTGGGACCCGAAGGAGGCGATAAAGGCGGGCAGGTAGTGGCCGAGGGAACTCCAGAGGAAGTGGCCCGGAATCCAGCCTCTTATACCGGAAAGTTTTTAAGGCCGTATCTTAATTTATAAAAAAGCCCCTGGTTTTTACCAGGGGCTTTTTAGTGCTATTGTTTGGGGATTTGCTTGAGATACTCTTCTGCTTTGTTCAAAAGGAGTTCAGTTAAAGCGGTGTTGTGGATACCGTGAGAAGCGTCGGCGGATACAATGCCTGCTAAAGTATCAGCATATTTGTAATTTGGATCGTTGTAAGCTGCTGCGTAGGTGGTTTTTAGCTGGTTAAGAATGTTGTTAACACGAGTATCGACTTTATCGGTCCAGGCTTTTACGGCGTTTGCATCAAAGCCAACAGCATCGTGACAGACACTGCAGCTGTTGTAAGAAGCTTTGTAATTATTCCGGTAGTTGCCTAAATCAGGATTGTTTTTAACAGTAACGTTTTCAATGGTGATGGTTGGTTTTCCTGCTTTAAAGTAGTGATAGCCATTGGGCATGTGGCAGGTTACGCATTCGGCACTGCCCATTGGGTTATAAACTTTTTCCGGTATACCTAAAGCAGTGAAGGAAGCACCGAGCTGTCCGGTAAATACTTCTTTTTGTGGATGATGTACTCCTTTGCTGCCAGAGGTAGCGGTGAAGCCTTCACCGGTGTGGCACTCCATGCAAAGTTCGTTGGGTTCATTTCTTAATTGCTTGCCGTAGCCTTTTTCGCTGTGCGGACTGTGGCAGGTGACACAGGTAATGCCTAACTTAAAGTCACTGAGTTTTACAGTTGCATTAAAGTCAGCTGCAGTTTTACCCGGGTTAGCCTTTAAGTAATCTTCCAAAGCAGTGCGGTAATCCTGGGAGTGGCACTCCAAGCAGCTGACACTGCCGTGGGAATTTTGCTGAATTGTTTGTAAGGAAATGCCATGCTTACCATAAACAGTTCCACTTACGCCGGCAATTGCGTATTCATCGTTGTATTCGCCGCCACGGTGGTGCGCACCTTCGTGGCACTTTTCGCAGGTAGCGCTGGCAGCAATACCGTCTTTTTCACCAAGAATCTTGGTAGGATCACCGGTTGCAGCGTGGAGAGCACCAGGACCATGGCAAGCTTCACAGCCGATACCCGGTTCGGTAAATAATTCTTTATAGGTATTTCCAACTACAGAGTAGGGAGTACCGGTAATACCATTCGGTCCAGGATAACCGGTGACGTGGCACTTAGCACAGCTTACCAGCCAGTTCTGGGTGTGGGAATCAGCTACCCACTGATTTTCGGTCTTATCAAAAGCATACGGCATGTATTTGTAATCCTTGCCTACAAATAGCAATTCTGTAGGCGAGTTAATTACATACCGAACATCGCTGGCCTGGAACTTATCGTTCAAGGACCAGAGCAGCATGGAACCAAAGAAATCGGGTGTTTTTACCATATTGGGGTGCCAGGTTGCCGAAAACTTGGAGAAGCCATGGCAGCTCTGACATTTCTTGGTGCCAGCATATGCAGTTGGAGCCGGTAATACTCTTGGATATTTTGCTTGAACTGCGTTAAATGCTTTGACTACTTCGGTGCGGCTTGCAGCAGCTGTTGGATCAAGGTAAAGCTTGCTTCCAGCTTTCCGGGCGCTTAAATAGCCTTTCTTTACGGCCCAGACTAAGGCTTTTTGGTTGGCAGAAGCTGCTTTGGTGTAGTCGGCATATTTTTTAAGGTCGTTAGCGGTAACTTTAGCAACTTCACCTTGGGCTTTTAAAGCTACCATCAAGAAGTAAGCGAGTCTTTGCTTGGTGATGTTTCCGGAAACCTTGCCAAAGGCTGACTCGGAAAGTCCGGAAACCCTGGCAAATTCCTTAACCACGTTGGCTTCGGTGAGCGGGTCATAATTTAAGTCTACGGCTAATTTCTTGCCGTTTTGCATGAACAGGACGCCCCGCTCGGTCAAGGGAATTTGGGCAGTGCTGGTTGGCGCTGCGTGGCAGATGGAACAACTTTTAGCATCCTTGTGGAATGCCAGCGTTCCTTGTGTGGGTACCTGGTGGCAATAACTGCAGGGCTTCCCTGTATCTTTGGCGTACTGATCAGTAGCCAATACCGGACTGGCTACTAACAGGAGAAGAACTGCAGCAACCAGTACCCATAGACCTTTACGCATAAAACCCCTCCTTTTAAAAATTTTTTTGGTTATAAAATCTGACTATAACTATAAATACGACATTCACAAACAAATTCCTTCTTAAAAAAAACAAAAAAATGATAAATTTTACCAATATTAGCAATACTATAAGTAGTAAAAAGTATATTCGAAAAGATTAAAAATATAAAATCTTAGAAACATTCATGTAAATTTTATTTAAGTCTTGAAAGTTTAAGTGATAAAATAAAGAAAAAAGTTTTGTTACGGGGGAGAAAGGAATGATTGTAGGCATTGATGTAGGGGGGACGTATACCGACGGAGTTGCTTTAGATCAGGGCAGGGTTGTGGCTAAGGCTAAAGTGGTTACGAAAAAAAACCTGCCGGAAACCTTTGCTGAAGTATTAGCGAAGCTTATAGCCCAGCACAATCAGCCTATTAAAAGGGTGGTTTTGAGCACTACCCTAATTACCAATTTGGTGGCGGAGCGAAAATACGACCGGGCGGCGGCCTTGTTGCTTCCGGGGGCGGGGATGGATTATGAAAAAATAAACTTTCCCTTTCCGGTGAAGGTAGTTTCCGGAATGGTCGATTTTCGCGGTCGGGTTTTAGAAGAAATTAACGAAAAGGAAGTAGAACAAGCTTTACAGGAATTTTTGGCTCAGGGGTTTAGGAAAGTAGCGCTGGTGGGGAAGTTTTCGGTAAGAAATCCCGAACTTGAACGAAAGCTTTACCAGATTGTCAAAAAAATCAACCCGCAAATAAAAACCGCTCTTGGGCATAAGACCGGGGGGCGTTTGAATTATCTCCGGCGGATTTATACTTCGGTTTTATACCTGATGATAAAAGATGAGTTTAACCGCTTTGTTGAGGAATTAAAGGTAATCTTTTATGCTTTAAAGATCCCCTTAAACGTAGTTTTTATCATGAAAGGAGATGGGGGGATTGTACCACTTCTTGAAGTTGAGCGTTACCCGCTGGCTACTCTTTATTCCGGCCCGGCGGCAAGCGCATTAGGGGCTTATGCCCTCTGCAACTGCCAAAACATAGTCGTTTTGGATATTGGAGGTACCACCACCGATATTGCTTTAGTTTTAAACCAGCGTCCGCTTCTTTCCCATAAAGGGGCGGATATTGGGGAATTTTTAACTTCGGTACCGAGTTTAGCAGTTACATCAGTTCCTTTTGGTGGTGATACGGCGGTTACCGTTTTGGACGGAGAAATTACCTTTACCGGACAGCGCCAGGGTCCGGCCTACTGTCTGGGCGGTCCGGCGGTTACCGTTACCGACGCTTTAAGGTTTTTAAATTTAATAGATTACGGGGATTTCCAGCGGGCCAAGCGGGGAATCCACAAGCTTGCCCAGGAAACCGGGTTAACTTCCCTTGATGTGGCCCAAAAAATTGTTGATATATTTACCGATACCGTGGTCCAGGAAGTAAAAAATACTTTTAAGCGCTGGGAAAACGAACCTCGCTACCGGATTTATGAAATTATGACGGGGAAGAAATTTGAACCTGAATTGCTAAGTGGAGTAGGGGGAGGAGCTTACCCGCTCACCTTGCTGATAGCTAAAAAACTTGGAATGAAAGGGGTAATTTATGAAAATTACGAAGTGGCCAATGCTTTAGGAGCAGCCCTGGCCCGGGATAATCTTTCCATTACCGTTTATATCGATACCGAGCAAAAATATGTGGCCATACCGGAATGGGGTTACAAAGAGGCCATTCCCAAACTAAAAAATTACAGCGAAGATGAGGTTAAAGAATTTGCTCTGTTTGTTTTTCGCATTGGTGCTAAAAGGATGAACCTGCGTTATCCTCCCGGCAGTGAAGAACTAATCTACTTTGAGCAGTTTAATGTGGTGCGGGATATGGTGACGGAAAACAAAATATTTATTCTGGAAATAGCGGTGCCGGCCGGGATTTTACGGCCGGTAGAAGGGAGGATTTTGTATGAATAAAACCGGTCTTTTGTTTTTCCCCGCCTTTGATTGGGCCATATCCCCTACCCATCCGGAAAGGGAAGAACGGCTGTTATATACCCGGGACCAGATAATGGAGGAAGGGATTTTAGAACTCCCGGGGTTTGTGGAATACAGTGCCCGGCCGGGAAAAGTAGAAGATGTGGAGAGGGTTCACCTAACAATACCCGATACCCAAAAGGTCGTTACCGATGCCCATTTAATTGCGGCGGGAAGCTGCATTGAGCTGGCGGAACGGATTTTAGCCGGGGAGGTAAAAAACGGTTTTGCTCTGGTGCGACCGCCGGGACACCATGCTACCCGAACGGTTTACGGCAATCGGGGCTTTTGCAATATAAACAATGTCGCTATTACTGTGGATTATCTTCGCTGGGTAAAAGGGGTTAAAAAGATTGCCATCATCGATACCGATGTCCACCACGGCGATGGGACCCAAGATATTTTTTACCATGATCCCGATGTTTTGTTTATTTCTTTGCATCAGGATGGGCGGACCCTGTATCCCGGAACGGGCTTTATAGATGAGGCCGGAACTCCCAATGCTTACGGTACTACCATAAACTTACCCCTTCCTCCGGGCAGCGGTGATGAGGAAATATTGTATCTTTTGGAAGAAGCGGTTTTACCCATTTTGGAAGAATTCCAGCCGGAGTTCATTATTAACTCGGCAGGACAGGATAATCATTACTCCGACCCTTTAGCCCGGATGGCGGTTACCGCCCGGGGTTACGGGCGGATTACCGAGCTAATCAAGCCGGACCTGGCGGTATTGGAGGGCGGGTATTCCATTGAAGGGGCTTTACCGTATGTAAATTTAGCTATTTTGCTTGCCCTTTACGGGGAAAGTTACGAAAAGGTTGTAGAACCAAAGGGGCTACCTTTAGAATACCGGGCAAGGCACAAAGATTATGCTAAGAAGCTTGCTGCTGTCACGCTGGAGCGCTGGCGGATGCGGGAAGAATTGGCAGAAGAAGAAAAAAGGAAACATAACGGTTACTACTCTTATAACAGGTCAATATTTTACGATACCGAGGGCTTTCACGAACACCGGGTTACAACCGTAAAGCTTTGCGACCGGTGCCCGGGCTACGTTGGGTTGAGCAGTTATGCTTACGTTGGGAACCGGGTGGTTTCCGGATTTGCTACAATTGTTATGCCGGGAAGCTGTAAAGATTGCCGGGAAGAAGCAGAGGCGGTGGCTCTTGAAGCCCTGGCGAAAAAAAATTACGATAAGGTGGCTGTTATTCCCGGAAAGCAGGTTGTGAAAATTTGAAAAATGTTTCCGGAAAAATATTTCCAAAAAGTGTGAAAAAATTTTCTTTTTTTTGCTTCCTTCTGGTTTAATACCCTATGGAATAATTATTGCTATGAATAATGTGTTGAGGCAATAGACCAGGAGGGAGTAACAATGGAAGCTTTAAAAATAGCGCCGACAGAGAAGTTTAAGGAAAGAGTTGCAAAGCTTTTAAATCCCCGGAGCATCGCTGTAATTGGTGCTTCGGAAAAACCGGAGAAGCTTGGCAACGCTATTTTAAGAAATATTGTTTCCGGGTATAAAGGAGAAGTTTTTGGAGTTAATCCCAGGGTAAAGAAAATTCAGGAAATCGAAGTTTACCCGGATGTTTTTTCCTTACCGTATCCGGTAGATTTAGCGGTTATAGTTTTGCCGGCGGAAAAAGCGGTAGTTGCTTTAAAAGAGGCGGCTGAAGCTGGAGTTAAGTCGGCGGTGGTGATTTCAGGAGGATTTAAAGAAACGGGTAATGAAGGGGCTTTACTGGAAGAAGAGATAAAAAAAATAGCCCTTGACTTTGAGATGCCGGTTTTAGGTCCGAACTGTGTGGGGATTGTGAATAATAATTTGCAATTAAATGCTACTTTTTTACGCACAGCCCCCCTTAAGGGGGAAATTGCCTTTGTTTCGCAATCGGGAGCAATATTGTCTACCGTTTTGGAATGGAGCTTAAAAGAGGATTTGGGCTTTTCCTACATGATTAGTATGGGAAACAAAGCGGTCTTAAATGAAGCGGATTTTCTTCCGGCAATTGCCAATGATCCCGGTACCGCTGTTATTTTGCTTTATATTGAGGATGTGGTGGAGGGCAGTAGTTTTTTAAAAAAAGCTTACGAAGCGAGTTTATTAAAACCGGTGGTGGTATTTAAAGCGGGAATCAGCACAGCCGGTGCTAAAGCTGCCAGTTCACATACCGGAGCTTTGGCGGGAAGCATAGAAGGCTATAAATTGGCTTTTGCCAAAACCGGTTTAATCCGGGCTAAAACTTTAGAAGAAATGTTTATTTATGCCAGGGTTTTTGCTTCCGGACAGAAAGTTACCGGTAAAAACATCGGGATTGTTACCAATTCAGGAGGTCCAGGAGTTATTACTGCTGACCGACTGGAATTAAATGGTTTAAATATTACCGGGTTATCGGCCAAAACCATTAATGAACTAAAGACCTTTTTACCCCGGGCTGCGAGCTTTGGCAATCCCGTTGATATCCTGGGAGATGCCGATGAGGAAAAGTATGCGATGACGCTTAAGACAGTACTGGACGATGAGAAAGTGGACGGCGTGGTAGCGGTTTATGGTAAAACGGCAGTTATAGATATGGAAAAAATGGTGCAGGCGGTAATTAATGGTCGAAGGAAAAATCCAGATAAACCGGTGGTTGCTTGTTTTTTAGGCGGGGTTGATAGCAGAAGAGCAAAAGAGCTTTTAAATAAAAATAAGATTCCTTTTTATTCTTTTCCTGAAGCAGCGGCAGATGCTCTGGCAGTCCTTTATCGTTATTACAGCTGGCGGGAAAAGCAAAAGGAAGGAAAAACAGAGTTTAGTTTTGATGATATCGACCGGAAATTAGCCCGGGAAATTATCAAAAACGCCCTGGTTGAAGGAAGAAGAAATCTTACAGGTTATGAAACGGCAGAAGTTTTAAAAGCTTTTGGTTTTCCGGTGCTGCCGGTAAAACTTGTACGAAATGTCCAGGAACTGCGCAAAGCAATTGAAGAAATAAGTTTTCCATTAGCGTTAAAAATTGTTTCTCCTGATCTTCTGCACAAATCGGATGTAGGTGGCGTTGCCTTAAACATTAAAAACGAACAGGAGGCAATCAGGGCTTATCAAAAAATGATCCTGGAAGTTCCCAAAAAAGTACCGGAGGCGAAAATTCTTGGGGTTGAGGTACAAAAACAAATAGCACCTGGTTTAGAGATATTCATAGGAGCAAATCGGGACCCGGTTTTTGGTCCAATCTTAGCCTTTGGCCTGGGAGGAATATACGTAAATCTTTTAAACGATATAGCATTAAGATTAAATTATAAATTTACCAGGGAAGAAGCTTTAGAAATGATCAAAGAAACAAAGGTATACGAAATTATAAAAGGCTATCGCGGGCAAAAAGCTTATGATCTGAAAATTATTCAGGAAATTTTGGGAAGGCTTTCGCTTTTCTTGGAGGAAATTCCGGAAATTAAAGAGATTGATTTTAATCCGGTATTCGTTTACGAAAAAGGTGCATTAATCATCGATGCCAAGGTAGTACTTGCCGGGCATAATATTTAGGGGTATTTAAAGTAGGTTTTGGGGATTGTTCTCCAAAGCCTATTTTTTTGTGCTATAATATATACAGTATATACACAGGAGGTTTTAGGGGTGAACGTGCGCAAAACCTTTAAGGTGGGCAACAGTTTGGTAGTTTCCATTCCCCAGGAGTACGTTAAAAGCCTGGGGATTAAAGAAGGAGATCCGCTGATTATTGAACCATGGGAACATGGTTTTATCGTTAAAACCTTTGGGGCTGTTGGAAAGGAAAGCAAGATACCTTCCGGAAAGAGTCCGGTAGAGAAATTACTGGAAAAATACGGGTTTGTGGTGGAGGAGTTTTCTTCATGATGAATTTAAAAGAATGCTTGAATGCTTATTACCGCTATTACGGGGAAGAAAAGTTGATGGCGGTAAATGTGGATGCTTTAGATAAAGCTTTAGCCGAGCCTTACGCCAAAACGTTTATTGGAGGAAGGGAAATTTATCCGGAAATGACCGATAAAGCTGCTGCTCTTTTTGAGGCAATTATCAGGCTTAAACCTTTTCCTGTGGGCAATCTTGCTTTTGCTTTTATCTTAACGGTACTGTTTATCCATAAAAACGGCTGGCGGCTTAATGCGTCGGACGATGAAGTCAGGCAATTTTTAAAGAATTTTTCGGAAGGAGTCCGAGGTTCTGTAGATGTGAAAGGCTGGTTTTTAAAGCGAATGGAGCAAGTGAGGGATTAAAGTTGACATTATGGGAAAAAGTCAAGAATTTACCCGACAGTCCCGGAGTTTATCTTTATAAAGACGAAAAGGGCGAGGTTATTTACGTTGGCAAGGCTAAAAACCTGAAAAATCGGGTGCGTTCGTACTTTCAACCTCCGGAAAAACTTTTGCCTAAAACCAGGGTAATGATGGAAAAAGCAAGGGACATCGAAGTGATTATTACTTCTACGGAAGTAGAAGCTTTAATTTTAGAACAAAACCTCATAAAAAGATACCGGCCCCGGTATAATATTTTGCTGAAAGACGATAAGTCTTATCCTTACCTGAAAATTACCGGTGAAGAGTTTCCCCGGCTTTTAATTACCCGCAGGGTAGTTAATGATGGTGGACGCTACTTTGGTCCGTACCCCGATGCGGGTGCGTTAAACGAAACGTACAAGCTTTTACGGTCAATATTTAAATTTCGCACCTGTACCCCAACGATTTTTGCCCAGAAGAAGCGTCCCTGCTTAAACTTTCATATAAAAAAATGTTCCGCCCCCTGTGCCGGGGAAATTAGCCGGGAAGAATATTTTAAAGAAATCGAAATGGTGGTAGATTTTTTGGAAGGCAGGGGCGAAAATTTAATTAAAAAATTAAAAAAAGAAATGGCCATAGCTTCTGATAATCTCGAATTTGAACGAGCGGCAAAATTAAGGGACCAGATCTTAGCTTTGGAAAAAATTTTGGCGAAACAAAAGATTTCCCGTGGCCAGAGAAATGCCGATGTAGTGGTTGTTGCTAACAGGGAAAACCTGGGGGTAGGATTGATTTTTGTTATTCGCCAGGGGAATTTATTAGGGCAGAAAGTTTATACCTTTACCGGCGAGATGGAAACCGGGGAGCTTTTAAATCAAGTTTTAGTAACCCACTATGGAGAGGCCAAAGAAGTTCCTGTTGAAATTATCCTGTCAACCAGGGAAAATTTAGATGAAGAATTTCTCAATTCCTGGTTTGAACTTAAATTTGGGAAAAAGCCCAAATTTACGGTCCCGAAGCGGGGAGAAAAATTTGAACTTTTAAAAATGGCTTTAGAAAATGTAAACTTTACTCTGGATGAAAAAATTAAATTAAATGAAAAGAAACAATTGTTAAACGAAAAGGCTTTAATGGACTTAAAAGAAGCCTTAAACCTTCCGGTGGTTCCAAGAAGAATTGAAGGATACGACATTTCCCACCTGGCTGGAACGGGAACGGTAGCATCAATGGTGGTATTTATTGACGGTGAGCCGGTAAAGGGAAAATACCGGCGTTTTGCCATCCGCAGTGCGGCCAATGATGACTATACCGCGATGTTTGAAGCGGTTTTGCGGCGCTTTAAAAAGTACCTTGCTTTACAGGAAGAGGGAGGAGCCGATGGCTCTTTTGAAGAGCTGCCGGATTTAGTGTTGATCGATGGCGGAAAAGGACAGTTGAACGCGGCTATGGATGCTTTAAAAGAAACTAATCTTCTGGGGAAGTTTACGGTAATTGCCCTTGCCAAGGAGCAGGAGGAAATTTTTCTTCCCGGGAAAAAGGACTCTCTTTTATTGACACAGGACCGGGAAGGTTTAAAATTGTTACAAAGGGTACGAGATGAGGCCCACCGTTTTGCCAGAGGTTACCAGGAAAAAAAGCGGGTTAAAACCCTTGCTTCTCTTTTAGAGCAAGTAGAAGGAATTGGTCCCAAAAGGCGAAAACAACTTCTTAATAAATTTGGCAGCATTAAAAACCTTAGAGAAGCAACGGTTGAAGAGATTACAGCGGTTCCCGGAATTACCCGGGAAATAGCAGAAAGATTAAAAGAGCTTTTGGAAATGGAGTGATTTTTTGCGGTACCGATTATTAGCTGTGGACCTGGATGATACTTTTTTAAACAAGGAATTGCAGGTTTCGCCACGGGTACAACAAGCGGTGATAGAGGCTTTAAAGAAAGGGATTATCGTGACCCTGGCTACCGGACGAATGTACCGTTCGGCCAAAAAATATGCTTTTTCTTTTTTAGGAGACATTCCTCTGATTACCTATAACGGGGCATTGATTAAATATTCCCGTTCGGAACGGGAAGTATACCACCAGCCGGTGCCCGGGGAGCTGGCTCTTACTATTTACCGCAGGGTAAAAGGACATTTTCACCTTAATGTTTACCAGGACGATGAACTTTTGGTCGAGGAAGACAATCAATATATCAGAGATTACAGCAAGATTGCGGGCGTTCCTTTTCGGGTAGTAAGCAATATAGAAGAACTTTTAGGGAAAAAAGCTCCTACTAAACTTTTAGCTATTGGGGATCCAGAAGAATTAGACCAGCTCTGGGAAGAAACTAACGGTGAGTTTCGGGGAGTTCTTCACATTACCAAATCGAAACCCCATTATTTAGAGTTTTTAGCTGCCGGCGTTAATAAAGGAGAGGCTCTAAAAATCTTAGCTCAACATTTAGGGATTTCATTAACGGAAACGGTAGCGGTTGGAGATAGCTATAACGACCTGGAAATGTTAGAGGCGGCCGGTTTGGGAGTTGCCATGGGCAACGCTCTACCGGAGGTTAAACGCCGGGCTGACTTGGTGGTACCGGCTAATGATGAGGATGGAATTGCTTATTTAATAAATGAAATTATTTTAAAAAATTAAAAGAAGGGAGAGGTTTTTATGGACTTAAAAGAAATTAGGGCAACAGCCAGAGAAAAACTCAAAGGATTTTGCCGGGTTTGCCCGGTGTGTGACGGTCGGGCATGCGCCGGAGAAGTACCGGGAATGGGAGGAGTAGGTACCGGAAAAGCTTTTCAGGAAAATTTACGGGCTCTTTCCCGGTATAAGTTAAATTTAAGAACGATTCACGGAGTAAAAGAACCGGATTTAACCTTTGAACTTTTTGGGGTTAAGGTAAGCATGCCGGTTTTTGCTGCTCCGATTACCGGAACCACTTACAACATGGGCGGAGCGTTAACCGAAGAAGAGTATACTTTAGCGGTGGCCGAAGGTAGCCTTTTAGCTGGGACCTTAGCTTTTACCGGAGATGGAGCCGATCCCACCATGTACGGTTCGGGGTTAAAAGCGATTAAAAAAGTGGAGGGTAAAGGTATTCCCATTATTAAACCAAGAGCGCAAGAGGAGATAATTAAAAGGATTAGAGAAGCGGAAGAAACGGGAGCTATTGCTGTAGGGGTGGATATTGATGGAGCCGGATTACTAACGATGGCTTTAAAGGGGCAGCCGGTCAGTCCGAAAACCCTGGAAGAAGTAATGGAAATTGTTAATTCCACCAGGCTTCCGTTTATTTTAAAGGGTATCATGACCCCTGATGAGGCCGAATTAGCGGTTAGAGCCGGGGCGAAAGCCATTGTGGTTTCCAACCACGGAGGAAGGGTTTTGGATGAAACTCCCGGGGCTGCCGATGTCCTGCCGGAAATTGCTGCCAGAGTAAAAGGGAAAATCACCATCCTGGCCGATGGAGGAGTAAGATCCGGTGTCGATGTTTTAAAACTTTTGGCGCTGGGAGCGGATGGAGTATTAATAGGGCGGCCGATAATTGTGGCAGCTTTTGGCGGTGGTGCCGAAGGAGTTAAAATTTACCTTGAGAAAATTAAAAAGGAACTAAGGGAAGCGATGCTTTTAACCGGAGTTGCGCGGGTGACCGAAGTCCCGGGAACAATTATCCGGAAGGAGCAGTAAGATGGGAAATTATGTTGTGGGGATAGACCTGGGAGGTACGAAAATTTATACTGCCCTGGCTAACTTAAATGGTGAAATAGTGGCGGAAGAAATTGAGCCGACTACCAAAGACGAAACAAAACTTTTACACCAGCTTGGGAATATGGTTAAAGGAGTTATTGCCAAAAGCGCAGTACCGAAGGAAAAAGTGCTGGGAATCGGGATTGGTGCGCCGGGAACGGTGGACCACCGTACCGGAACGCTTATTACCGCTCCCAATCTTCCCTGGCAAAATTACCCGCTTAAAATAAATTTGCAAGCGTTGCTCCGTTTACCGGTGGAAGTTGATAACGATGCCAATTTAGCAGCTTTGGGTGAGTACAGGTACGGTGCTGGCCGGGGCCATAAAGACATGGTTTATGTCACCGTAAGTACCGGGATTGGTGCGGGTATAATAATAGATGGACAGCTCTATCGGGGAAGCTCCGGCAGTGCCGGTGAGTTAGGCCATACCATTGTTGAACCGGGGGGTCCCCGGTGCAATTGTGGCCGACGGGGCTGTCTGGAAGTAATGGCCTCGGGTACGGCAATAGGAGAAAGGGCACGGCAATTGGTGGCCGAAGGTTTTGGCCAGGAAATTTTAAAATTGGCTCAGGGGAATATTGAGGCTATTAACGCTAAAACGGTGGGGGAAGCGTTTTTAGCGGGCGACCCGGAAGCAAAAGGAATATTAAACGAAGTGGCTTTTTATCTGGGGATAGGTCTGGCCAATGTGGTGAACCTCTTAAACCCATCTCTAATCGTCCTGGGAGGCGGGGTTATAAATATTGGCGAACCCTTTTTAGAGTTAATTCGAGAAGAGCTGGCAGAGAAGGCTTTACCCCAGCCCTATAAAGATTTAACGGTAAAAAAAGCTGTTTTAGGGAGTAAAACCGGAGTCATGGGAGCGATAGCTTTAGCCTTGGAGCGGTTTTCTTAAAGGATGGGATCAAATGTTTTCCGGTGATTTTCATACCCATACCCGCTATAGCGATGGCCGGGGAAGTTTACGGGAAAATGTCTGGGCAGCTTTAAAGAAAGGTTTACTTTTTTACGGAGTTTCCGACCACGGTCCGGCCAATATTGGTACCGGGGTACGGCAGGAAAAGGTCTATTTAACCATCAAAGAAGAAGCGCGGAATCTTGAAAAAGAATTTTCCAAAATTAAAATACTGGTGGGGGCGGAAGCAAATGTTATTTCATTAGAGGGGGATATTGATATTAGCAGGGAAATTGTTTCCGCCCTTGACTTTTTAATTATTGGTCTTCACCCGTATGTTTTACCCAAAACTTTAAAAGATGGCTTTTTGTTTGTCCTTCCTAACCTGTTAGGCCGGCTTTTTTCCGGTATAAAAAAGTATCTTGTCCGGGTAAATACCCGGGCGTTAATCCGGGCAATAGAAAAATACCGCCCCCTGGTAATAAGTCATCCCAACCTTTTTCTACCCGTGGATTTAGAGGAACTGGCGCAGGTTTGTGCTAAATACGGGGTGGCGTTGGAAATAAATACCGGACATAACTATCCCAAGGATGAGATAGTTCTGGCAGCTTTAAAAACGGGAGCAAAACTGATGGTTAACAGTGACGCCCACTACCCCCAAACGGTGGGCGAACTAAAAAGCGGGGAAGAGCTTTTGCTGCGTTATAATTTTCCTTTGGACAGGGTTTTGAATATAAAAAGATCTGAATTAAATTAAACGGTGGGTGGAATAATGCGCTTTTTAATTGTAACGGGACTATCCGGAGCTGGTAAAACGCAGGCAATGCGCGCTTTAGAAGATCTTGGCTATTTTTGCGTGGATAACTTGCCTCCGGTTTTGATGCCCAAGTTTGCGGAACTGGTAGCTCATGCGGAAAATAAAATAGAGAAGGTAGCTCTGGTGGTGGATGTCCGGGGGCAGAAGTTTTTTCAGGACTTAGACTGGGCTCTGGGAGAGTTAACGAAGCTTGGAATAAAGTACGAGATCTTATTTTTAGAAGCCCGGGACGAAGTATTATTAAAACGGTTTAAAGCTAATCGCCGGGGGCATCCGCTGGGAGTACGGGGCAGTCAAATTTTAGATAACATCAAAAAGGAAAGAAAATTTTTAGAGAATTTACGGGCAAGAGCCGATAAAGTAATAGATACTTCCGATTTACAGCCGGCAGATTTACGAAACGAGATTTTAAACTATTACGGAGAAGAGCAAAAGCGCAGCAAAATTTCCATAAATATCGTAACTTTTGGTTACAAGTACGGTCTACCCTTAGATGCCGACCTTATTATGGATGTTCGTTTTTTGCCCAATCCTTTTTACGTAAAGGAACTAAGACCCCTTTCCGGAAGCGATAAGCCGGTTTATGATTACGTTTTTAATTATGAGGTTACCAAAAAATTTACCGAAAAATTTTTGGATCTTATTGAATTTTTAATGCCCTTTTACCAAAAAGAAGGAAAAAGCAATCTCGTCATCGCCATTGGTTGTACCGGTGGCCGGCACCGGTCGGTAGCTATTGCTAATTTTCTGGCCAGGACTTTAGAAGAAAAAAATTACGAAGTGTACCTGCGGCACCGGGATCTGGAAAAACACCGGGAGGAATAAGGTAATGAAAAAATATTTATTATGGTTGTACCCCGGTTTAAAAATTAAGAGATACATTTTGCTTATTATTGCGGGAATATTATCCTTTGCCTGGGGTTTTCACCTTTTAATAGTTGAAAACCAAAGGCTTTATTTGTTGATTGTTTTATGTATAAGTATTTTTTTAATTGCATATGGTTTTAAAAAGCTCTTAAATTCCGTTTTAAAGAGTTTGTATCCGGACGAACGGGGAAATGTCATTGAAGAACTTTATCTTAGAAAAAAGCTTTTAAGGGGCCCAAAAATTGCGGTTATTGGTGGTGGAACCGGACTTGCCACCTTACTTCGGGGATTAAAACATTACACAAGTAACATTACCGCTATTGTAACGGTAGCCGATGACGGAGGAAGCTCTGGCCGACTCCGGGAAGAAATGGGTATGCTGCCACCGGGGGATTTAAGAAACTGTTTGGTGGCTCTGGCGGATAAAGAAAGTCTCATGGAAAGTTTATTGCAGTTTCGTTTTACCGAAGGTGATTTGGCCGGTCACAGCATGGGAAATTTGCTTTTAGCTGCCCTCTGGAAAATTAACGGAAATTTTTCCCAGGCGGTTTTTTCCCTGGGACAGATCTTAAAAGTAAGGGGTGTTGTTTACCCCTCGACGGAAGATAAGGTGGTTTTGCGGGGTATTCTTGTAAACGGCGATGAAGTGGTGGGAGAGAGCCGTTTTCGGGAAGTAGCGGTGCCGATTAAAAGGGTTTATCTCCATCCACCGGGAGCTAAGACTTTGCCGGAAGTGGAGAAAGCGTTGCTGGAAGCGGATTTGATAATTTTAGGACCGGGTAGCCTTTTTACCAGCATTATCCCGAACTTGCTGGTAAAAGGGGTGGTGGAGAGCATCAGGAAAAGCCGGGCGCCGGTTCTTTATGTTATGAATATAATGACCGAAAAGGGAGAAACCGCTGGCTTTGCAGCGCACGACCACTTGCAGGCTATTATAGAGCACGCGGGACCGATTGTGGATTATGTTTTGGTAAATAACGAAAGCTTTGCCGAACAATTGTTAGCTAAATATCAGCGGGAAGGACAGCAGCCGGTGGCGGTAAACGAAAAGCTTTTAAAAAAGCTTGGGGTTAAAAAGGTGATAAAAGCACCGTTATTAGACCAGAAGCAGTATTTACGCCATGATTCGGAGAAACTGGCCCGGGTAATTATAAATTTTTACCGGAAGGAAATTGCGGAAAAAATTTAAGCAAATGGGGGAAAATAGATGAAGCGGATATTACTTGCCTTTTTACTGGCGTTAATTGCTGTGGCAAGTATTGTTACCGTCGGATGGCTTTCTTTTCCCAGGGAAGCCTTTGCCGATTACCGGGAGCGAGGGGTACCGATTTTAATGTATCATAAGGTAAACCCCGACCCTAAAACCGGCGGCCTTGGGCTTAGAGTTTTGCCACGGGAGTTTGACTGGCAGATGCGCTTTTTAAAGGAGCATGGTTTTCACACGGTATCTTTGGATGAAGCGGTGGATTATCTTGAATTCGGTAAGCCCTTACCGGAAAAACCAATTGTGATAACTTTTGATGATGGTTACCGGGATAATTACGTTTATGCCTTTCCCATTTTAAAAAAATACGGGTTTCGTGCTACAATCTTTATAATTACCGGAATTGTTGGGAAAACTAACGAGTGGGATGAGCGGGAAGGAAAGCCTACCAATTACATGTTAACCTGGAAACAGATAGATGAAATGGCCAATTACGGGATTGAATTTGGCGCTCATACCGTTAACCATCCCCGGCTAACAAAAGTACCGCTGGAATTAGCGGAAAAGGAAATTTTTAATTCCAAAAAAATGTTAGAAGCGCATTTTAAGCGCCCGGTAAAATATTTTTGTTATCCCTATGGTCTTTACAATGACCAAATTGTAGAAATTGTAAAAAAAGCCGGTTTTCGAGCTGCCACTACTACCCAGCTGGGAATTAATGCCCGGGGTTGCGATTTGTACCGCTTAAAACGCTTGCGGGTTACCGGCCACATGAGTCGGAGGCAATTTGTGGAGCAGTTAGAAAAATATTTAAGGGAAGATACGTGGAAAAGGGAGCATAAAAAATTTCTACCGGGTTATGTTAAAGATACAATCCTTCCTTTATTCCCGGGGCGCTCCGGAAGTACCACTCCTGGCCGGTCAGGTGGTTGTATGGTATAATTTTTTTGAGGTGGTAACATGTCTTTTGCCCGGGAAACGAAAGAAGAGCTGGCCCACATTATCCCCCAGAAAAGCTGCTGCCAGAGGGCGGAACTGGGAGCATACGTCAAGATGCTGGGGGATTTGGGTATTTCCAATAAAAAGTTAAAACTATCCCTTAAAACTCCCCTTTCTTTTTTGGCGCGAAAAATTTTAATTCTTCTAAAAAATAATGGTTTTAAAACTAAAACCCTGGTGCAGGACCACGGGAGACTTTCCCAAAAAAATTTTTATTATATTGAAGTTGAAGAACATGTTGACGAACTTCTTAAAGAGTATGGCTTTATAGATGAAAAAGGGAATTTATCTAACCGCATTAACGAAAATTATATAAAAAACGATTGTTGCCGGCGAAGTTTTCTAAGGGGCGTTTTTTTAGCCGGTGGCTCTTTAAACGATCCGGCAGGAGACTATCATTTGGAATTAAACCTGCCCGATGAGGCTTTTGCCCGGCAGGTTTCAAAGGTTTTGCAAAAGTACCATTTTACTTTTCGGCTCTTAAAACGGAAAACTGCTCCTTTTTTATATTTAAAGGATGCGGAACAGATTTTATCCTTTTTAAGTTTGATAGGGGCTCACCAGTCGCTTTTAAAATTTGAAAACGTTCGGGTGGTGAAAGAAGTTAGAAACCAGGTAAATCGCCTGGTTAACTGTGAAACGGCCAATATCAAAAAAGCGGTAAAAACGGCGGTGAAGCAAATTAAAGATATTGAATATATAGCGGAAAAAATAGGCCTTGATAACTTAGAACCGGCTTTAAAGGAAATTGCTCTTTTAAGACTGGACAATCCGGATTTAAGTTTAAAAGAACTGGGTAGTCTTTTAACCCCTCCCCTGACTAAATCCGGAGTTAATCACCGCTTTCGCAAATTAGAACTTATAGCTGAAAAAATAAGAAACGGGGCGCTTGGGTAATGGATTTAGAAGGGCTTGATCGGGAACTTAGAGAAAAAACAATTTATGGAATTGAACTGGCCCGGGAAAGATTCAGGAAAAGGAAGGAACCGAACAATAGCAAAGAAAGCTTTATTTTGTTTGCCGGCACCGGGGGCAATCCCGAAGCGGTTTTAACCCAGAACCCTTATACCGCGGGCTTTATTATTAAACTTGAACAATTTTTAATGTGGGTTGATCCTGGACCGTCGGCAATAGTGCGGGCCCGGGAGTTAAACATCGATTTAGGTAGTATCTCTGCTGTTTATATCTCCCATGGCCATCAGGACCACTACGGTGGTGCGGAACCAATTATTGAAGGTATGTGCTGGGGAATGTTTGCCCGTAGAGGTTTTCTCCTGGCTCCCGGCAAGGTTTTAGATGACCGCATGATAAGTCCCTTTCATCAGGGAATTAATACCGGCTTTTATTCCGGGGGACCGGAAGTGGTGGTTTTAAAAGCGCTCACTCCAGTGGAGATTGGAAAAGTAACGGTAATACCGGTGGCTGCGTATCACGGGGAAGAAAATTACGGATTTATTTTAAAATACAAAAATTTGGCCATCGGTTATACCAGCGATACCAACTACATTTTAAGCTACCAGAGTTTAACGGGAGTTAAAAAGGTGGAACGAATGGGGCCGGTTAACGATTTTCTTGAGGTTGTGGATTATCGCGAGGATCTTAAAAAATTTTTTTCCGAAGTGGATATTTTAATTGCCAATGTAACCGCTCACAATTCCTGGATGCACCGGCACTTAACCACTTTAGGTCTTGCCCATCTTTTAAAGGACAGTAAAGTTAAATTAGCGGTGCTTACCCACTTTAACTACTGTTGTCTTTATCCCGAAGATTTGCGGGAGAAGATGGCCCGGTATGTAAGGGAGAAATCCGGAATTAAAACTATTGCCGGTAAGGATGGTTTAAAACTTGAACTGAATCCGGAGGGAGTATGAGGAGGTTAAAGGAATATCCCAAGCCGGGACCGGAGAACTCGATGTACTACTGGCGCAGTTATGTAAACTTTTTTAAAGTGGCTAAAAATTTTATATTTATCAGCATAGGCAGGTATTTGCCATTTCTCGGATTAAAGCGGTGGCTTTACCGGTACGGTGTTGGGATGAAAATTGGTAAAAATGTGAGCCTTGGCTTAATGATGATGCCCGATGTGCTTTTTCCCGAATTAATCGAAATTGGGGACAACACCATTATTGGTTACAATGCTACGATTTTAACCCACGAGTTTCGTGTGGAGAGCTTTAAAACCGGGCCAGTTAAAATTGGCCGGGATGTTTTAATTGGTGCAAACGCTACAATTTTGGCGGGAGTGGAAATTGGGGATGGAGCAATGATTGGAGCGGGAGCGGTGGTGACGAAAGATATTCCTCCCGGGGTGTTAGCGGTGGGAGTGCCCGCCCGGGTGGTGAAAAAAATTGAGTAAAATTACCGGGGTAATCGCTGACTACTGGCAAAACCCCCGCAAAAAGCTTTATGTTTTTTTGCTGCTGCTGGTAAATTTATTTGGCAGTATCTGGGGGTACCTCTGGTACCGGGGACAACTTTTGCAAGAACCGCTTATTTTCTGGCCGTTAATCCCCGACAGTCCCGTGTCGACAACGCTGTTAACTTTGGCCTTTTTTTTGATGCTTTTTGGACGGGAAATTACTGCTCTTACCCTCTGGGCGGGGATGATGTGCTTTAAATACGGCTTCTGGGCCTTGGGAATCTTAATGCAGTTTTGGTATCTTTCCGGACGAATCGAGCCGGTTGAGGTAATGCTTTTTTTAAGTCACCTGGGTATGATTGTGGAAAGTATCATTTACGTGAAGGGTCTACCGGTGACCAAAAAAGCCTATTTTTACAGTGTAATTTGGCTTATTCTGGAAGATGTTGTTGACTGGGGGTTTGGCTTACATCCCTATCTTTTCTTAGAGGAACAGTTTTCTTTTGCAGTTGTTTTAGCTGTAGTTTTAAGCGGTTTTATTTTGGTTTATTTTAAAAAGTTGGTTCATATAAATTAACAAGAAGGATAATCTTAAGCTTTGGGCGAATTATTTACATAAAGGTTTTCTTCTTAGGAGTGAATGACGAATGCCGATGGATTTTGGACTGAATTTAGAACAGACGCAAAAGCTTGTTTTAACGCCCGAGCTAAAACAGGCCATTACCATTTTACAATTGAATACTTTAGAATTAGTAAGTTTTATTGAACAGCAGGTGGAAACCAATCCGCTTTTAGAAATTGAAATTTGTGAAGATAAAGAGGAAAATGAATTGGGCGAAAATGAAGAATATCAGGAATTGCGGGAAATTGCTGAATATTTTGCCGATTCCAGTGATTTGGGGATGGGCTTGAGGCAAGAGGATGAAGAACGGAAAGGTTTTGAACCGGCAAGTTCCGAAAGCAGCCTGTGGGAACATCTTTATTTACAACTTCATTTATTGAATTTACCCCAGCTTGATAATAAAATCGGAGAGTTTATTATTGGCAATATTGACGAAAATGGCTATCTAACCTGCCCGGTGGAGGAAATTTCTGAAAGGCTGAAAGTGGAAGAAGAAGAAGTGGTACGGGTTTTAAAAATTATCCAAACCTTTGATCCTCCAGGAGTTGGCGCCCGGGGGCTTTTAGAATGTCTTTTAATTCAGGCGGAGCAAAAAAATATTTTAACTCCTTTGTTAAAAGAGATAATTTCCAATTATTTACCCGATTTAGCCCAGAGCAAGTACTTGAAAGTGGCCAATCGCTTGGGAGTAACGGTAGAGGAAGTTTACCAGGCGATGGATATAATAAAAAGTTTAGACCCAAAGCCGGGAAGAAATTTTGCTACGCTAAAAGAAGTAAGGTACGTGGTACCGGATATCACTGTGGAAAAAGTGGAAAGTGAATATATAATCCTGGTTAACGACAGCCTTTTACCCCGTTTAAATATTAATAAAATTTACCAAAACATTTTAAAACAAAAGGATTACGATGAAAAAACGAAAAAATATGTGGAGAAAAAATTAAATCAAGCCCTCTGGCTTATCAAAAGTATCGAACAGAGGCGTTTTACCCTGTACCGGGTGGCTCGTTTCATTGTGGACTATCAACGGGAATTTTTAGAGTACGGTTTAAAATATTTAAAGCCGTTAACCCTAAAACAGGTGGCAAAGGCGTTGAATTTACACGAATCGACCATCTCCCGGGCCTGCGCCAATAAATATATGGCTACTCCCCGGGGGACTTTTGAAATGAAGTACTTCTTTGCTTCGGCGTTGGAAAGCGGTCAAGGAGGTTTTTCCTCTTCCACCAGTATCAAAGCGCAAATTAAAGAACTGATTGCCCGGGAAAATCCCCAGGATCCTTTATCGGACCAGAGAATTGCCGATATTTTAACCCAGCGGGGTGTAAAAATATCCCGACGGACCGTTGCTAAATACCGGGAAGAAATGGGGATTTTAGCGGCAGCAAAACGGAGAAAAGTGTAGAAATTCCGGCGGGCACAAGCCCGTCTTAGTACGGGGAATTTTTAGCGCCCAAGTTTGCCAAATTCCCAAAACTTCTACCGGAAAGATTGCCAAAGTGCAGTTAAGAGAAATGTTTAAAGACTGGAAGCCGGTAAAAAATTAAGTTTAAAAGGCGGTGCAACCCGCCTTTTCGTATGTTTAATATTCAAAAAATAAAAACATTTTGGAAGGGTAGCTGGGATTACTTTAAAACTTGCCTACCTTAGAAATATCGTTTTATAATACAAGAGAAGCATAGTTATTTTTTTCTAATTTAATTTAATATAAAGGAGGAATTGGGATGCCTGTAAAAGTAGGGATTAATGGTTTTGGCCGGATTGGCCGGAATATGTTTCGGGCAGCCTTAAACAATCCGGAAATTGAAATTGTAGCGGTAAATGACTTAACCGATGCCAAGACTTTGGCCCACCTCTTGAAATACGACTCGGTTCACGGGATTTTTGCTGCTGATGTGGAGGCCAAAGATGATGCTATCGTGGTAAATGGTAAAGAAGTTAAAGTTTATGCGGAAAAAGACCCGGCTAACTTACCCTGGAAGGAGTTAGGGGTAGAAATTGTTATTGAATCTACCGGAAAATTTACCAAAAAGGCTGATGCGGTAAAACACCTGGAAGCTGGAGCCAAAAAGGTAATCATTTCTGCGCCTGCTACCGATGAAGATATTACTATCGTTATGGGAGTAAATGAGGATAAGTACGATCCGGCGAACCACCATGTAATTTCCAATGCTTCCTGTACAACTAACTGCCTGGCGCCGGTGGCCAAAGTGCTGCATGAAAAGTTTGGGATTGTTAAAGGCTTGATGACTACCGTCCACTCTTACACTAACGACCAGCGGATTTTAGACCTTCCTCACAAAGATTTACGTCGGGCCCGGGCTGCAGCTACTTCCATAATCCCCACCACAACCGGAGCGGCAAAAGCGGTGGCCTTAGTTCTTCCCGAATTAAAAGGAAAATTAAACGGCTTTGCCATGCGGGTACCTACACCCAATGTTTCGGTAGTTGACTTAGTGGTGGAGTTAGAAAAACCCGCAACCAAGGAAGAAATTAACGCTGCTTTAAAGGAAGCTGCCGAAGGAGAATTAAAGGGCATCCTTGGTTATACCGAGCTCCCCTTGGTTTCGGTGGACTTTAACGGTAATCCTTTGAGCTCTATTGTTGATGGACTTTCTACCATGGTAATTGAAGACAATATGGCCAAAGTTATTGCCTGGTACGATAATGAATGGGGTTATTCCAACCGTCTGGTGGACTTAGCGACTTACATTGCCAAAAAAGGTTTATAATAGTGGGGGCCAAGTCCCCCGTTTCCCATTTTAAGAAGGGAAGGGGAGTGTTATGAACAAAAAGTCTATAAGAGATGTGGAGGTAAAAGGCAAAAAAGTTTTTGTGCGGGTTGATTTTAACGTACCTTTAAATGAGAACCGGGAAATAACCGATGATACTCGCATCCGGGCAGCCCTTCCTACCCTCCAGTACTTGAGAGAACAAGGGGCTAAACTTATCGTCGCCTCTCATTTAGGCCGACCCAAAGGTCAATTTAACGAAAAATACAGCTTAAAACCGGTTGCTAAAAGATTGGCCGAGCTTCTTGGTATAGAGGTTAAAATGGCTCCCGATGTAGTGGGGCCTGAGGTGGAAAAAATGGCCGGGGAATTACGGCCGGGAGAAGTACTTCTTTTAGAAAACGTACGCTTTTATCCCGAAGAGGAAAAAAATGATCCGGAATTTGCCCGAAAACTGGCGCGGCTTGCCGAAATTTTTGTCAGCGATGCCTTTGGGGCTGCTCACCGGGCTCATGCTTCTACCGCCGGTATAGCATCGTATTTACCGGCTGTAGCCGGATTTTTAATGGAAAAAGAAATTAACTTCCTTTCCCGGGCATTAAATAACCCGGAACGGCCCTTTGTGGCTATTATTGGTGGAGCCAAGGTTTCCGATAAAATCGGGGTGATTGAAAATCTTCTCGGCAAAGTTGACGTTCTTTTAATTGGCGGTGGCATGGCCAACACCTTTTTAAAAGCTATGGGCTATGAAACCGGAAAATCTTTGGTGGAAGAGGATAAAGTAAATTTAGCCGGGGAGTTAATGAATAAAGCAAAAGAAGTAGGAGTTAAACTTTTGCTGCCGAGTGACGTGGTGGTGGCTCCCAGGATTGAAGCGGGCGTACCCAGCAAAATTGTAGCGGTTGACAGCATTCCTGCTGAAGAAATGGCTTTGGATATTGGCGAAAAAACCGCAAAGCATTTCCGGGAAGAGATTTTAAAAGCTAAGACCGTTGTCTGGAACGGGCCGATGGGGGTTTTTGAAGTGGAACCCTTTGACCGGGGTACTGTTGCGGTAGCCGAAGCGGTAGCCGAAAGCGGCGCTCTTTCCGTGGTCGGCGGTGGAGACTCGGTTGCGGCGGTAGAAAAGGCCGGAGTTGCGGACAAAATAACCCATATTTCCACCGGCGGGGGAGCATCTCTGGAATTTTTAGAAGGGAAAAAACTTCCCGGAGTTGAAGTTTTAAACGATAAGTAATTACGGGGGGCGGGGTATGAGAAAACCTTTTATTGCTGGCAACTGGAAAATGTATAAAACCCCTGTCGAGGCGGCCGGATTTGTCCGTGAGCTCATCGATAGCTTAAAAGATGTTAGCGGTGTGGACGTAGCGGTCTGTCCGCCTTTTCCTGCCCTGTGGCCGGTTAAGGAAGCATTAGAGGGGAGCAATATTGCTCTGGGAGCCCAGAACATGCATTTTGAAAAGGAAGGGGCTTTTACCGGTGAAGTATCTCCGGCCATGCTTCAAGATATAGGGGTTAAGTACGTAATCTTGGGACACTCCGAGCGGAGAGCTTACTTTGGGGAAACGGACGAACTTATTAACCAGAAAATAAAGGCAGCTTTTACCTGGGGACTAAATCCTATCTTTTGCGTTGGCGAAACTTTGGAAGAGCGGGAACGGGGAATTACCAAGGCAGTAGTGGAAATTCAGGTGTTAAAGGGCCTGGCTGGAGTTACGGCAGAGCAGGCCGAAAACCTGACCATTGCTTACGAGCCGGTATGGGCAATTGGTACCGGAAAAACCGCAACTCCCGATGATGCTCAGGAAGTGTGCCAGTTTATCCGGGAACTTTTGGTAAAGCTTTTCGGGCGGGAGATAGCGGATAAAGTTCGCATTCAGTACGGTGGTAGTGTTAAGCCGGAAAATATTAAAGAGCTTATTGCCAAACCGGATATCGACGGTGCCTTAGTAGGCGGTGCCAGCTTAAAAGTAGAAAGCTTTACCGCAATAGTTAAAGGCAGTATTTAAGGAGGACTTAAAGTGTCTGTATTACTGACAATATTAGACGGCTGGGGTATAGCGGAAACTACCTATGGCAACAGTATAAAAGAGGCGGGAACTCCCAATTTCAATCGGTACTGGGATAATTACCCCCATACAATTTTAGAGGCCTCGGGACTTGCGGTAGGTCTTCCCCGCGGGCAGATGGGCAATTCGGAAGTTGGCCACCTCAACATGGGAGCCGGAAGGATTGTTTACCAGGAATTAACCCGGATTACCAAAGAAATAGAGGAAGGCAGCTTTTTTCAAAATCGTGAGCTTTTAGAGGCTGTAAATCATGCTCAAAAAACCGGAGGCAATCTCCACCTCATGGGGTTATTATCCGATGGTGGGGTGCATAGCCATATTGAACACCTCTTTGCTTTGTTAGAACTTTGCCGCCGGGAAAAATTTTCCCGGGTATTTATCCACCCCTTTCTCGATGGCCGGGATGTGCCGCCGCAAAACGCCCGGGAATACATAGAAGCTTTGGAAGCTCGGTTAAAGGAACTTGGCTTTGGCCAAATTGCCACGGTGATGGGGCGGTATTACGCTATGGACCGGGATAAGCGCTGGGAGCGGACGGAAAAAGCTTACCGGGCGATGGTTTTTGGGGAAGGGTTTAAAGTAACAGAGCCGGAGGCGGCGGTGGCTTTAGCCTACGACCGGGGGGAAACCGATGAATTTGTTTCTCCTACGGTGGTTTTGACTTCCGAAGGTCAGCCCCGGGGAGTAGTTAAAGAAGGAGATAGCATCATCTTTTTCAATTTCCGTCCCGACCGGGCCCGGCAGATAACAAGAGCTTTTGTGGACGACGACTTTACCGGCTTTAACCGGAAAAAGATAGAAAATCTACATTTTGTTTGTTTTACTCAATACGATAAAACGATAAAAGCTCCAGTAGCTTTTTTACCCCAGACGATTGAAAATTGCTTGGGCGAATATCTTTCCAAAAAACAAAAAAAGCAGCTTAGAATTGCCGAAACGGAAAAATACGCTCATGTGACCTTTTTCTTTAACGGTGGCGTCGAAAAACCCTATCCTGGGGAAGAAAGAATATTAATTCCTTCGCCGAAAGTTGCAACTTACGATTTAAAACCGGAAATGAGTGCTTATGAAGTCACGGAAAAGCTTTTAGAGGAAATGGAAAAGGGTTACGATTTAATTGTTTTAAATTACGCCAATCCCGATATGGTTGGCCATACCGGGGTGTTTGAAGCGGCCGTCCGGGCCATAAAAGCGGTGGACGAATGCCTGGGACGGGTGGTAGATAAGTTTTTATCTTTAGGAGGAACGGCCATAATTACCGCTGACCACGGCAACGCCGAGAAAATGCTTGAAGAAGATGGCAGCCCGCATACCGCGCATACCACAAATCCAGTCCCCTTTATTCTGGTGGGGGAAAAATACCGTGGAATTAAGTTAAAGGAAAAGGGAAGTCTGGCTAATGTGGCCCCGACGATTTTAAAAATTTTAGAGCTGGAAATACCCGAGGAAATGACCAGTGAGCCTTTATTTTAAATTTTATGAAGGAGGGTTATTTTGATGAGCGAAATTCGGGAAGTTATCGCCCGGGAAATTTTAGACTCCCGGGGAAATCCTACTGTTGAGGTAGATGTGATCCTGGAAGATGGTACCTGGGGAAGAGCTGCGGTGCCATCCGGTGCCTCTACCGGGGCGTTTGAAGCGGTGGAACTCCGGGATAATGACCCCCAAAGATATCTGGGTAAGGGGGTTACCCAGGCGGTAGAAAATGTCAACTCCATTATTGGACCGGAAATTCTCGGGTTTGATGCCTTGGACCAGGTGGGGATTGACGAGTACCTCATTGAATTAGACGGTACTCCCAATAAAGGTAAGCTTGGTGCCAACGCTATCCTTGGAGTATCGATGGCGGTGGCTAAAGCGGCGGCAAATTACCTGGGGCTTCCCCTGTACCGTTATCTTGGGGGAACCAATGCCCGGGTACTGCCGGCGCCGATGATGAATATTTTAAACGGTGGCAAGCATGCCGATAACAACGTGGACATTCAGGAATTCATGATCATGCCCCTTGGTGCTTCTTCCTTCAGTGAAGCATTACGGATGGGTGCGGAAGTGTTTCACAACCTCAAAAAAGTTTTAAAGGGGAAAGGATATAACACCGCTGTAGGTGATGAAGGAGGATTTGCTCCAAACCTCAAGTCCAACGAAGAAGCCATTGAAGTAATCGTTGAGGCTATCGAAAAAGCAGGCTACACTCCGGGAAAAGACATCTATATCGCCCTTGATGTGGCGGCAACAGAATTGTACAAGGACGGGTTTTATGTCCTGGAAGGAGAAGGGGTTAAAAAATCTGCTGCGGAAATGGTGGAGTATTACGAAAAACTTTGTGCTAAGTATCCGATAATTAGCATTGAAGATGGAATGAGCGAAGAAGACTGGGATGGCTGGAAGCTTTTAACCGAGCGCCTGGGGAAGAAAATTCAGCTGGTAGGGGACGATTTGTTTGTTACCAACGTTGAGCGCCTTCAGAAAGGGATTGATTTGGGAGTTGCCAACAGTATTTTAATTAAGTTAAATCAAATCGGTACCATTACCGAAACTTTAAATACCATCGAGCTTGCCCGGCAAAACGGTTATACTACCATTATTTCCCACCGTTCGGGAGAAACCGAGGATACTACCCTGGCGGATTTAGCGGTGGCGGTAAATGCCGGTATGATTAAGACCGGAGCGCCGTCGCGGACCGACCGGGTAGCAAAATACAACCAGCTGTTAAGAATTGAGGAAGAATTGGACTATACTGCTATTTACAAAGGACTAAAAGCTTTTTATAATATAAAAGCGTAATTTTTTAAAAGGCGGTCGGGAAGCAGCCTTCCCGGCCTTAAACTATTTTTTAACTTTAGGGGTTATGTATAAATATTTAAAATAGTGCGAAAATTATTGTTAACCAACCTAAAATGTGGTATAATTTTTTTGGTTTTTAAGGAGGTGAGGCGGGGTGGCCGTTCTCAAGGGGATCTTAGTTTTTCTGCACATCCTGGCAGCTTTAGGAGTAATCGCTGCAGTTCTTCTCCAATCGGGGAAAAGCGCCGGACTTTCCGGGTCTATTGCCGGTGGAGCGGAAATTTTGTTTGGCAAGAAAAAAGGCCTTGATGAGCTGTTTGAGAAAATGACGGTAGTTGCGGTAATTTTATTTATGATTTTGTCGTTGGTGCTGGCTTTACTTTTTTAAAGATAAATAATTTATTTTAAAAATTGAGGAGGGTGAGAAATGGAAAACGGGATGACTTTAGCTTATTACGGCTTGGGAGCGGGGATCTTAGCAATTCTTTTTGCCCTGTATCTTTTTTCCTCGGTTTTAAAGGAAGATATGGGGAATGAAAAAATGCGGGAGATTTCCCAGGCCATCTTTGAAGGGGCTATGGCGTATTTAAACCGCCAGTACAAGACGTTAATTCCTTTTGCCCTTGTGGTTTTTGTTTTGCTGGTTGTTGGTTTTGGTTATAAGGAAGGGGACTTTGGCTACGGACTTAAAGTTGGTGTATCGTTTCTGGTAGGTGCTATTGCCTCGGCTCTTGCCGGTTATGCCGGGATGACCAGTACCACCAAAGCTAATGCCCGGACGACCCAGGCTGCGCGGAAAAGCTTGAACGCTGCCTTAAACGTAGCCTTCAGAGCCGGTGGCGTCATGGGGATGTCCGTTGCCGGGCTTGGTTTACTTGGTGTTTCGGCCTTATATATTATTTTTAAAGATGTTCATGTTATCGATAGCTTTGCCTTTGGGGCTTCGGCCATTGCTTTCTTTGCCCGGGTTGGCGGTGGTATTTATACCAAAGCCGCTGACGTTGGTGCCGACCTGGTGGGTAAAGTTGAAGCGGGTATTCCCGAAGACGATCCCAGAAACCCGGCGGTTATTGCGGACAACGTGGGGGACAACGTTGGCGATACTGCCGGTATGGGTGCCGACTTGTTTGAATCTTACGGCGCTACCACCATGGCAGCTATGCTCTTAGGCCTTACCTTTGCCAAGAACCACGGCTTTAGTGAAGTTTTAGGTGCAACTTTCCCGTTGCTTCTCGGGGCGGCGGGGATTGTAGCGGCAATTATCAGTACTTTCTTTGTGCGGACTTCCGAAGATGGAAATCCCCAAATGGCTTTAAATATTGGTTTGTGGTCTACCAACTTTATTACGGCAATCTTTACCTACATTATAGCCCAGTACGTATTTGGCAGTGAGTGGGCTCCGAAAATCTTTATCGCGGTAGTTTCCGGTTTAGTGGTTAACGTGGCAATTGGCTCCTTAACCGAATACTATACCTCCAACTTAAAGCCTCCGGCTCAAAAAATTGCTGAGGCTTCCACCACCGGTCCGGCAACTAACATCATTTCCGGGATTGCGGTTGGTATGCGGAGTACGTACTTACCCATTATCGTAATTGTAGCGGCTATTATGGTGGGCTACTGGGCTGCAGGCTTTTACGGAATTGCTCTGGCGGCCATGGGAATGCTGGCTACTGCCGCTATGGTTGTGGCGGTGGACTCCTTTGGTCCGGTGGCCGACAACGCCGGTGGTATTGCAGAAATGGCGGAACTTGGTCCGGAAATCCGGAATAAAACCGACAAGCTCGATGCCGTTGGTAACACCACTGCAGCGGTAGCTAAAGGGTTTGCCATTGGTTCTGCGGCTTTAACTGCCCTTGCTTTATTCTCTGCTTATACCGACCTGGCCAAAACTAACCCCAACTTGCAAAAGTACCTGGTAAACGGCAAGTTTGACTTAAATATTACCGATCCATGGGTCTTAGTGGGTCTCTTCCTGGGTGGTACCGTGGCCTTTTTAGTAGCGGCTCTAACTATGGAGTCGGTAGGAAAAGCGGCTTTTGACATGATTGAAGAGGTACGGCGCCAGTTTAGAGAGATTCCCGGTCTCATGGAAGGAAAAGCCCGGCCCGATTATGCCCGCTGTGTTTCCATCAGTACGGCAGCGGCGATCCGGCAGATGATTGCACCGGGCTTACTGGCGGTTGGTGCTCCTCTGGCTATTGGCTTTATCCTTGGCTTTAAAGCATTGACCGGTTATTTAGCCGGCGTTACCGCAACCGGAGTGCTTTTAGCCATTTATATGGCCAATGCTGGCGGTGCCTGGGATAACGCGAAAAAATATATAGAAGCGGGAAATCTTGGCGGAAAAGGTAGCGATACGCACAAAGCAGCGGTAGTGGGCGATACCGTTGGCGACCCCTTCAAAGATACTTCTGGCCCTGCGATGAACCCGCTGATGAAAGTGGCCGGAACCTTTGCGCTGATCATTGTGCCCCTGTTGCTATTCTAAAAGAATCTAACGGAGCAGCCCTAATAAGTAGGGCTGCTTTTTTATTACCTTTCCCAATCTTGCCGCGGAAGAAATTACCTGCTAAAATGAGACCAGAAAGGATGGTATAGGGCATGAACGAGGAGGAAAAATCCCCAAACTACTGTTTTGCCTGCGGGAAAGATAATCCTTATGGTCTAAAGTTAGAGTTTTCTTATATTAATGATGAGGCAGTAGCGGAATTTACGGCCCGGCCGGAGCACCAGGGCTACAATGGAGTAATGCACGGAGGACTTATTGCGACCTTACTGGATGAAGCTATGGCCCAGTGGCTTTCCTTTAACGGTGTTCGGGCGGTCACTGCGGAAATGAGTATTAAATTTAAAAAACCGGTGCCTATTGGAGTGCCCCTTACGGTAAAAGGGAAAATGATTTATAAAAAACGGAAAATTTACGAAATGGAAGGCTATGTTTTCGGGCCGGAGGAACAAATACTGGCTTTTGCGGTGGCAAAATTCTGGCAAACGGAGGGGGAGAAGTAATGGATAGGGAACAGGCATACCGGGAACTTACTAAAAGAGTGAAAAGCCCCAATTTACTAAAACATATGTTAGCGACGGAAGCGGTGATGCGGGAACTGGCGAGGCATTTTGGTGAAGATGAGGAGTTATGGGGATTAGCCGGACTTTTACACGATATTGATTATGATGAAACAAAAGATGATCCCCGGAAGCATAGTTTAATAGGAGCGGAAATCCTGGAAAAACTCGGACTTCCCGCAGAAGTGGTCTATGCGGTCAAGGTTCATAACGAAGCCCATGGCCTGCCGCGTAAATCCCGTTTGGATAAGGCTTTATATGCCGTTGACCCTTTAACGGGCCTGATAGTTGCTGGAGCTTTGATCCGTCCGGAGAAAAAATTAGAAGCGGTAACGGTGGAGTTTCTTATGAATCGCTTCCATGAAAAATCTTTTGCCCGGGGGGCCAAGCGCGAACAAATAGCAGCCTGCAGTGAAATTGGCCTGACTTTGGAAGAATTTTTAGCTATTGCTTTAAAAGCAATGCAGGAAATTCACGAGGAGTTAGGTTTATAGGCGGGGAAGGTGTACCCGCCTTTTGACATAATTGTAGTAAATTTAGGTGAAAATAAGTGACGAAGTGACGTTAAAAGGAGGAGTAATAAATGAGAGAAAAAATTTTGGAGTATTTAATAAAAGCTAATTCTCCGCAATACCCCGATAAAATCATCGAAGGTCTTGGCCTTACTGATGTTTCGGAAATAAAGAAATTGCTTGCGGCTTTAAGAGATTTGGAAAAAGAAGGAGAAGTGTATGTAACAAAGGCCGGTAAATATGGCCTTCCCGAGCAAATGAACATGGTGCGGGGAAAGATTCAGGGGCATCCGAAAGGATTTGCCTTTTTAATACCCGAGGACCGGGAAAAGCAGGACGTATTTATTTCTCCTACCAATTTAAAAGGAGCAATGCATAACGACCGGGTACTGGTAAGATACCTTCCCTTTTCCGATGGTAACCGTCCGGAAGGAGAAGTTGTCAAAATTTTAGAACGGGCCAATAAAACGGTGGTGGGGAGTTTCTACCGGCGGCGGCATTATGGTTTGGTGGAGCCGGATGATGAGCGGATTACCGGTGCCATAATTATTCCTCTGGGGAAAAAGGGAGTAAAAGCAAAGAACGGTGAAAAGGTGGTAGTGGAGATTACCGCTTATCCCCGGAAAGGAGAACTTCCTGAAGGGAAAATTATTGAGATTTTAGGCGATCCAGAAGATCAAGAGACGCGGTTAAAAGCCATCATCAAAAAATACGGCCTTTTAGATTCCTTTAAACCGGAGACAATCAAAGAAGCCAGGGCTATTTCCCAGGAAATTGGCCCGGAAGAGCTAAAAAGCCGCCGGGATTTAAGGGGAGAAATGATTGTTACCATTGATGATGAAGATGCCAAGGATTTAGACGATGCGGTTAGTTTAAAAAAGCTTCCTAACGGTAATTACCAGTTGGGGGTACATATTGCCGACGTATCGTATTACGTGCGGGAAGGTTCGGCTTTGGATAAAGAAGCGCTGGAACGGGGAACCAGTGTTTACCTAGCGGGTAAAGTGTTGCCGATGCTTCCCCCGGAGCTGTCCAACGGAATTTGCAGCTTAAATCCCCGGGTGGACCGGTTGACCCTATCGGTGGTAATGGAAATTACTCCCGCCGGAGAAGTGGTGAGTCATGAAATTTTTCCGTCGGTTATCAAGACCCGGGCCCGGCTTACCTACACCATTGTGAAAAAAGCTGTTTTGGATAAAGATCCAAAAGCCCGGGAAGAGCTGGGGGATTTGGTGCCCATGTTGGAGGAAATGGCCAACCTTGCCATGATTTTAAGAAAGCGCCGGCTTGAGCGGGGGGCAATTGATTTTGACCTTCCCGAAGCCAAAGTAATCTTAGATGATAAAGGGGAAGTGGTGGATATCGTCCGGCGGGAGCGAAACATTGCTCACCAGCTAATTGAGGAGTTTATGTTAATAACTAACGAAACGGTAGCGGAAAGATTTTTCTGGCAGGAAGTGCCGTTTTTGTACCGGATTCACGAAGATCCCGACGAAGGGAAAATCCAAAGCTTAAAAGAGTTTTTAAGGCTTTTTGGTTATAACTTAAAAGGTGGCCGGGACGGGAAATACCACCCCCGCGAATTTCAACGGCTTTTGGAAAAAGTGGCGGGAAGGAAGGAAGAAAGGGTAATCAATGCGGTCATGCTGCGGTCAATGAAACAGGCCCGTTATTCGGCGGAAAGAATCTGGCATTTTGGCTTAGCGGCGGAATACTACACCCACTTTACTTCACCCATTCGCCGTTATCCCGATTTAATGATTCACCGGATAATCCGGGAAGTATTAGAAGGGAAACTTACCCCGCGGCGGGAAGCAAAACTTGCCAAAATTTTACCGAAGGTAGCCAAACATTCGTCGGAGATGGAACGCCGGGCCATGGAAGCGGAACGGGAATCGGTGGAAATGCGGATGGTCGAGTTTATGGTAGGTAAAGAAGGTACCGAATACGATGCTATAATTTCCGGGGTAACTTCTTTCGGCTTTTTTGTGCAGTTGCCTAATTTAATTGAGGGGTTAGTGCGCGTATCCACTTTAGAGGATGATTACTATCTTTATGATGAAAAAAGTTATGCCCTTATTGGTCGGCGCACGAAAAAAGTGTTTCGTTTGGGTGATGAAGTGCGTGTAAGGTTGGTTAAAGTAAACACTGTCTCAAGAGAAATTGATTTTATGCTTGTAAAAAAACTTGGGGAAAGTCCTGAAACTAATGAATCGGCGGAAGAAATTTTGGAGCGGTTAACGTAAAAAAATTTCTGAGCAAAGGTTTTTGAAAATATGATATAATAATTTAAGTCATGTATGTTACGAGATTTTAAGGGGTATGTTTTTATGGAAAAGATAATTGCGGAAAATCGTAAAGCTTATCACGATTATCATATTCTCGAAAAATACGAGGCAGGAATAGCATTAAAAGGAACCGAGGTTAAATCCATTCGCCTTGGCCGGGTAAATTTAAGGGATAGTTTTGCCCGGATTGAAAACGGTGAGCTCTGGCTTTACAACATGCACATAAGTCCCTATGAGCAGGGGAACCGCTTTAACCACGAACCTAAAAGACCCCGAAAGCTATTAATGCATAAAAGGGAGATTATGCGCCTTTTTGGTAAGACCAGGGAAAAGGGTCTAACTTTGGTACCATTAAAGCTTTACTTTAAAGGAAATTATGCTAAAATAGAATTGGGCTTAGCCAAAGGTAAAAAGATTTACGACAAGCGGGAAGAGATGGCAAAAAGGGATGCAGCAAGAGAAATTGAAAAGGCTCTTCGAGCTCGTTATTAACCTGGGGGCGTAAAGGGTTCGACGGGGGAGCGAAGGGCCGAAAGTAGCGAGGCGAGGACCCCATCTTACCTCGTTAAAAATGGTGGGAAAAGATAACTGCCAACGAAAACTACGCTTTAGCTGCTTAATAACGCAGCTACGTCCTGACGGAAGCTTGCCCGGGGCTTCTGTCGGGGCGTGACCGGACCGGGCTGGCTTATGAAGGGTGTCCCGGCTCTTCATAAGCGAGATTTTACGGGATAGCCCGATTGTGGCCTGCCGGTAGGCACCAATCGGGTGAAAGCAAAAATACCGGCTGCCCTCGGAGAAGCTTTCGGTTCTTGTCCTCCGGACGGTGGGTTCGATTCCCCCCGCCTCCACCATTAAAAACCACAGTTATTTTAAATTCAACATCCGTTTTATCATTGTTTACAGTAACTTTATCAATAAATTCCTGGCAAGGTGTAAGAGCGACTGGATCATTACTATCCAGTTGCTCTTTTTTGCTTTTTAAGAAAGAAATAATGTTGTACTCCACATCTCCGGAACTTCCTCTTATAGATAGCACTGTCATTTCTATTGCGGGCGAAGCGGTCCAGTTTGTGAATGAGAACAATACCAAATAGGCCAAGCTTGGCGTCACTATCCATTCCAAGAAAGTTTGGCCTGTCATCGGTTAGTGCTGAACGTGTTTCATCAGCGTATATTTTGACAATGTGGTAGCCTTTTTGCTTTGCATATTCAGAGCAGGCCCTTACCTGGGTAGTTATATATTCTTCGCATTGGTTGTCAATGGAGAAACGGACGTAGATCACAGCACGCATAAGCTACCTCCAAAACAAATGTTCGAAATAAGGATAAAAAGAAAAAGCGGTGGGCCGCAAACTACAAAATATTTTAAAATTTTTTAGCTTATTAAGCAATTTTCACACCTAAATTTCTCATCATATCAAACGTATCAATATATGGTACATTAAAGGCTTTGCATACATTGGGTATAGGAACTTTCTTCCTTATATTTGGATTATATTTTTCATGAGTAACAAGAATACATCCTTTAACTTTTGCATAAGCAATTAACCAGCCATCAGCTCCACTAGCAAATTCTGCTTTAGCTTCTTCTAAAAACTGATCATTGCTATTTACCCATTCCATTATTTCTCGATAGGCATTAATAACATCGGGCTGATTAGTAGAATTACACCAATTATGAAAAATGGTTTTTATCCATTTCGATAGTTCGTCCTGATTTCGTACTATTTCATCTTTTACCCAATCAATACTGAGCACATCACCATTTTTAGCGTGGTCAATTAAGATTCTCCAGAAAGCAGGCACAAGATCAAAAGCATAATATCGCCGTGCTGCTTCCACAAAAACATTAGTATCTAGCAAATATGAAGAATTATGCTTCATAGCATGCCTCCCCAATCGATAAACTTTGCATATTCTTCGAAAGTTTTGCCATAAAGTCCGGTGAGTTGATAAGCTTCGCGATAAAGTATTTTACCTTCTTTTGCTGCGCGGATTACAGCTTCTGCAAAACGTCTTCCAAGACGTAAGTTTTGAGTCTTATAAAAATTACCTCCTTCATTGTCTTTGACTCCAAATAGACGTTCTTTTTCAAGGTAATTTTCGTAAAAATTTAAAAACTGTTCCCGGTTAATAAGCTTTAAATCTAAAGCTCTTCGGGCTATAACTATCTCGCTCACTTTAAATCTACTAGCAAGCATTTGAAAAACGTCTCTACCATGAGCAATAGAAGACCATGCTTGGCGTAATTCAGCCGCAGGTACTAAAAATTCAGCGGCGACGTAATTACAAGCTTGTTCAATTTTGTCATTGGCTGGATGAAGGGACTGCAAATCAAAAGCAGCACTACTGCCGTACCAAATGTGTGCTAACTCATGAGCTAATGTAAACATTTGTGCCGCTTTACTATCAGCACCGTTTACAAATATTAAAGGTGCGTACTCATCTACTAAGACAAATCCGCGGAACTCTGCTGGATTAAGCTTGCGGTGCGTGTTATTTCCAACTATACTGTTGACAACTACAATAATACCAATGTCTTCGATTTTCTTTTGTAATTCTCTTAGTGCAGCGGTCCATGTCGGTTGGTTGGCTGCCCAGTCATTTTTTAGTCCTAACGTATTTCTTATTTTCTGAGCTACATCGTGAGGATTATCTTCGAGCTTAGCAGTTTTGACAAAAGGAAGAGGTTCATGTCCAAGGTCAATAAGGTAGTCGCGCATCCATGCCTGGCGACGTTTCATTGTATAGAAAGTCTCGATAAATTCGGGGCTTAACCGTTGTATAGTATGATCTCCGAGAGTTCGAAAAAATGGTATAGGTAGTTTTTCTTCAGGTGGCTTAGAAAGAAAAAAGTAACCAAGTGGGGTAGAAGTTGCCTTTGCTAAGTCTTCCAACTGTCGTAAAGTAGGCATACTCTTGCCAGTTAACCATTCATTAATTTTTGGAAATTTTCTGCTAATATCATGAAAGCGGCCAGAACGTTCTAACGCCCAATTGAGAACAGGCACACTAATGTTTACTCTTACTATATTAGATCTTTCTTTTTTACTACTATCCATAATGTATGACCTGGCTCACTAAGTTTGCTTGAGTAAACTGAGGAGGGAATTTAAACTGAACCAGGTGTAGCACCTCCTTTCTTAATATTTTAACATTTTTTATTACAGAAAAAACCCTGCTGCCCCTTAGTTACGGTATTGTCATTTCATACTTTTTCTTCCCATAGAAAGCTCTATTAACTTATTCCTATCTATTAGTTCAACATTATTAGCCTTTGCAAGATTTATTGCATTTTCAGTGAAGTAGTTATTGGTGCAAACTAAAGCTTTGTGGCAACCATAAAATTTTACTGCTGAAATAGCCTCCTGAACGGCTTTTATCCCTACTTTGTTTTTATGCCTTTTGGCTTGGACAACAATTTTTATATTGTCTTTTTCAATTATTAGGTCTGCTCCGTAATCAGCGGTTTTACGGGTTTCCTTGACTTTGTAACCGTAGTCCTTAAATAATTTCTTTAACCACTTCTCAAACTGTTCTCCGGTGAATTTATCAACTTCTTTGATTCCAGATTTTCGATATATAGTGTCTATAAAAATACTTGTTAAAAGCCTTACCACCAAAAAAAATGCTGAAAGTATTGTTTCAACAACTAAAACAGTAACAAAATCAAAACTGTAATTTGCTTTTGGAAAAGTTAAAAATGCAATGAGAGTTAAAAATAGTGCAACAAAGAAAAATCCCGCTATACTTCCCGCTACATAGTCAACATATTCCAATAATCTTAAAATTGGCATTTATAATTACCTCCAACTTAGCATAATTATTTCTGCCAATTCATCTATTTTTTCTCTAATTTTTCATGTTGCATATTAAGGCCAACTAAATAGGAGTAAAAAGAAATAGACGCAATTCTTTCTTCTAACCCAAAACGCGGGCTGGCCATATTATTCTTATGTTTAAGCTCCTTTAGTTCGTCTAAGGCTTTCCCAATATTCTTCTGCCGGCGGGTCTATAGTCCAACTAACAAAACCGCCATGTAATTCTTCTATGGCTTTTCTAATTTCTTCAAGAGGAACTTTGAAGAATTCTTTTCTGGGGTTAACTTTATTTACTTCATATTTTCTAAAGCGTTCATGTAAGGCCGCTTCAAGGGCGGGAGCATCTTCGCTAAAAATTATTGCGTGAACATCAAATTTAAAAGGTACAGAAGCATCACCTAATTCGTTTATTCTGTCCATTGGATCAAGACGCCTTGTCATACCTATTTTGAAGACATTTTCGCCAAATGCATCTATATTTGAGATAATGTAAACAAAACCTGCTCTGGTATTTTGTTCACGGTTGATAATATCTTCTTTGGCTTTGGTTACTTCTTCTAATTTTTCCTCGATAGATTTTATTTGTTCTATATAAAAGCTTTTTTCTACATCACTTGTTGCCTTTTGCATATGAGCCATTAACTTTTTAATTTCGTTTCTGAAATGAGTTTCCTCTTTTTCAAGCTTTTGTCTTTCTCTCTCAAGTTCTTTACGCGCTTTTTCTTCATCCAAGAGTTGCTCGCGGATAGCTTTTTGTAATTCTTTTTCTTGTTCTTTCTTTAGTTGGTATGCATAAACAAGATTAAGCTCTTCAAGTTTACTTTCTAAGTATTCTTTGGACAAAGCTACACCGTCGGTTGCAAATATTTTATTAAGCGTTTCAAAAGATTTTATTATTTTATTGCGAGCAGTATCTACGTTACGCGCTGAGACATTTACAATAATATTTTCACATTCAGCGTTAAAGCATCGCAGAATCTGTTTCATATTATTTTCGATTACTTTTCTTTTATCAGAAGTAGCTGTAATTTCCAGAGCTTTGTCATTCTTTATTAAATCCTGTTGTTTAAGTCGGAGTAAATGGAGCTGATTTTTAATTTCTTCCGAAGTAAATTCTTCGTAGGCTGTCACATTGACAGCAGCAACTAAGACTTCTTTAGAAAGAGCTTTTAGTTCAAGCTGTAATCGTTTAACCTCATTATTCATTTCGGTAAGTTTTTTTTCGAGGTTAAGCTTTTCTTGGTTAAGATTTTCTACTTCTCGAGTAGCTGTTTCGATAATGTTCTTGGCTTCTTCATTTGCTTTAGCTAAGGTTTCGTCAGCTGAACCGTATACTTTTTGTTGTATTATGAGAAGAATGATGCCTATGATTGCTGGAATACCATACAGTGGCCATAGGGCTACCAATAACGCTATAAACCAAGTGTTCAAATACCACCTTTGTTTCATACAGAATATTCCTCCCACGTTAGTTTTTTATCCAATGTTAACAAGCGCAGTATTTTGCCGCGCTTTCAGCCACACTGTAATCTGTTTTCCGGCTTTGCATTTGCCGGTATATTATTCTAGCTTCTCTATCGGCCAAATTTTCTTTATTATTCCGGATTAAGCGCAAGATTAGCTTATATTCTGATAATTCACAAATTAAGTGTAGAGCTCATGGATAAACACGAATACGCGCTAAGGTACATCAAGATCCTGATTAAAAACCGTTTACATTTGGATATAACTGAGTAATCTTAACTCTAATATCATAAGCGGCTAAAATGTCCTGGAAAAGGTCGGGATTGTTCATTAAAAGCTGGAACAATTCGTTTTTGGAAAGCTTAAGCGGTTCTTCCATGTTTGCCTCCCTGGTTTTGTCGCATGTTTGGAGATTTTGTCGAAAAGTTTAGATAACACAAAAACCCGCTATCTTTTGTCGAGATAGCAGGTCTTTTGCTTTATTTAAGGCTTAATCCGCCTAAGATTGAAAAATCACTGCCCATAAAGGAAAAAATTTTGCCAGATATTCTCAAAAAAATTTTAACATATTTTCCTGATTTTTAAAATTCCTAATTTACAATTAAAAAGTTTTTTTAAAAACGAAAGGCCTTTATAATAATAAAAAGGGAGAAACTAAACAGGTGAATATGGAGGAGAATATGCGCGGATTTAAGGTTGTAAGTTTTTTTGAGGACAAAGGAATTAACATCCCACAGCGAAAGACCAAAGCCAGTGCCGGTTATGATTTGGAAGCAGCGATTGACGTGGTTTTAAACCCGGGTGAGGTAAAACTGGTACCTACCGGTGTTAAAGCTTATATGCCCGAAGATGAGGTACTCCTCATTTACATTAGAAGTAGCCTTGCGGTGAAAAAAGGTTTGCTTTTGGCCAACGGCGTAGGGGTAGTAGATGCGGATTATTACGATAACCCGGAAAACGAAGGGCATATCATGATACCTTTGTTTAACCCCGGAAAAGAACCGGTAACGATCAGGAAAGGGGAGCGGATAGCCCAGGGGATTTTTACCAGATATTTAAAGGCCGATGATGACGAGGCTCTGGGCCAAAGAACGGGCGGGTTTGGTTCTACCGGTCAGTAAAAAATAACAGTAAAATTTCTTTATTAACAACTTGCCTTCAAACGAAAAATGTGTATAATAGTAAGAGCGAGGAATAAAGAAGTGCGCCCGTAGCTCAGCGGATAGAGCGCCGGCCTCCGGAGCCGGGTGCGTAGGTTCGATTCCTGCCGGGCGCACCATAAACTGCACAAAAACCGGGTTTTGCTGCGAACCCGGTTTATTTTTTTAGCTAAAGCAGGAAAAATTAAACTAATGTAGAAGAGAATAGTGAAAAATAATCAGAAAATTTTACCAACAGGGAGTGAGGGGTATTAAAGGCAGGTATTTTTACCTGACCCTTTTGTTGGTGCTGCCATTAGTGGTGCAGGGAACGGTCATGTATTATTTTTTATACCTCGAAATACCGGAGTTATCGGAAAAAAATTTAACATATGTTGCGGTACATATGGCGAAAGAAATTGAGAAAGACCTAACGGATATAGATATAAATAATTTGGAAATTGCCGAGTTAAACGAAATAAATTTAATTTTAACTCATTTTCCCGATATGATGATAAGTTTTATAAAATATCCTAATTTAGAAATTATAGCTCACTATTCCAATAAAAACGGCAAATTAGCTAAAGATAACGAAATAATCGGTGGGGTACTTACCGGAGAAGTTAAAGATATTATAATCAAAAAGCGCTATCCTTATTTTGGTAAGCTAAGCTTAGCCGACGGGAAAGCCTATGTTTACCTCCAACCGGTTTATGTGAAGGGAGAGCTGGTGGGTTTTGTTCTTACCCACCAAAATCGAAATTATCTATCGGTAGTGGTTGGCGAAATTTTAAGGCTTACCGGAACGGTGCTATTTTTAATGCTCCTGGTGGGAATAGGGTATAGTTTGCATTATGTTTTTTTAAACGATCGGAGGACTATTGCCCTTACAAAATCTAACTGGGATTTGCAGCGGAAATTAAATGCCGTTTTAGAAAATGCGCAAACGGGGATTGTTTTAGTTGACAGGGATTTAACTATTACTTACATAAATCCCATGGCGGAAGATTTTTTTAAGATTTCTTTTGCAGAAGCTGTTGGAAAACAGTACGATGAATTTATCAAAAGCTATATTATAACCGATGAGGAGAAAAAGTCATCATTTTTAGTGCATACTTTAAAAACCGGAAATACCGTTTATAAAAAAACAATAACCTTTAAAGTTCTGGGAGAAATGCGTTTGGGGGAAGTTTGCACGGGAATCATCCAAAATAATTTGGGACAAATTGACGGAGCTTTTTTATTTATCCAGGACATAACCGATAAAAGACAGAAGGAAGAGTTAGCTGCCAAAACCCTGCAGTTAGCAGCAGCGGGTGAAATTATGTCGGAACTTACCCACGAATTAAAAAATGCCTTTATGGTGTTAACCGGTTTATCAAAACTTTGTCAGGATGGACGGCCCGAGTTAAAAATGCTTGATGAGGAAATAAATCGGCTGTACCGCTTGACTACTGATTTTCTTAGCTTAACCAGAGCTTACCGGGCTAAAAAAGAACGTTTTGATTTTCAACAGTTAGTGGTGGAAGTATTAGCCCTTGTTGATAAGGAAGCTCGTAAACAAAAGGTAAAAATTGAGACTTTTCTCCATTACCCGCCCTATTTAAAGGGCGATAGGAATCTTTTAAAACAAGCGCTCTTGAATGTTTTATTAAACGCCGTGGAAGCTATGGAAGGGGGAGGGGTTCTTAAGGTTTACCTGGACTACAACGTTAAAAGCCAGGAAATAGTTTTAACAGTGGCCGATAGCGGTCCCGGTATACCTCCGGAAATTCTGCAAAAAATTTGCCAGCCTTTCTTTACTACCAAGGAGAGGGGGACCGGCCTGGGGTTACCTTTTACCAAAAGGGTAGTGGAATATCACTTGGGAAAGTTAATGATTAAAAGCGAAGTGGGCAAAGGAACGTGGGTAATAATTACTTTACCGGTAGAGGAGAATATCCATGAAAAAGTCCAGGTGGTATGAAATAGTAAGTGGCAGAAGAGGCTACCGGCAGAATCGGTGGGCATTTTTTAGGTATTGTTCTCGGTAAAAGCTTTCGATAGTAATGCACAACTCCTTTTTTGGTGGTAAAATTATATAAAGACCGAAAAAAAGGAGCGGGTGCAGTGAAAAGGGTTGTCAGTGTAAGCCTGGGTTCCTCCAAGCGCGACAAAGCAACCGAGGCGGAATTTTTGGGAGAAAAATTTATTATCGAGCGCCGGGGTACCGATGGGGATTATAATAAAGCATTGCAGGTTTTAAAAGAATTAGATGGTAAAGTAGATGCTATTGGACTTGGCGGGATAGATGTCTATCTTTATGCCGGAGGACGCCGGTATGCTATAAAAGATGGGCTGCGGCTTTTGCAGGCGGTTAAAATTACTCCGGCGGTAGATGGAAGCGGCCTCAAAAATACTTTAGAGCGGGAAGTGGTGCGGGAACTTGCCCGCATGGGAATTATCACCCCTAAAAGCAAGGTGCTGCTGGTTTCCGCCGTGGACCGTTTTGGTATGGCGGAGGCGTTAGCCGAAACCGGTGCGGAAGTAATTTTTGGCGATTTAATTTTTGCCCTGGGAATTCCCATTCCTATTAAGAAAATAAGCACTTTAAATTTCTTAGCGGCTATACTACTGCCAATTATTACCAAGCTACCATTTCAGATTCTTTATCCTACGGGCAAGGAACAAGAAGTTAGAGAAAAGAAAAGTAAGAATGACCGGTATTACCACTGGGCGGATATTATTGCCGGGGATTACCTCTATATAAAGAAACATTTACCGGAGCGGATCGATGGCAAGATAATTTTAACCAATACTACTACCCGGGAAGATGTGGAGGAGTTAAAAGCCAAAGGGGCTAAAATGTTAGTGACAACTACTCCGGTTTTAAACGGACGCTCCTTTGGAACCAACGTTATGGAAGGGGTACTTTTAACCCTGTTAAACAAAAAATGGGAGGAAGTAACTCCCGAGGATTATTTAAGACTTTTAAAGGAGCTGGGCTTTAAGCCCAATATAATTGAGTTAAATTAATCATAGATCCTTAAAAGTTTATACATTTCCATGTTTATCCGATTATCAGAGGGTAGGCCGTAGTCAGCACGAAATTTAACTACGGCCTTTTCCATTTTTCGGCCAAAAATACCGTCAATGGGACCGGAATAATAACCTTTAAGCTTTAAAAGTTCCTGCAGGATAAGAACATCGCTTCCTTTAGAACCTACCACTAATGTTCTCCAGGGGATTTCCTGATAGGTAAAAGGATTGCCGAGGATAATTACTTGATCTTGAAGGTGAACCTTTTCGTACAGTTCTTCCACATGCCGGTTTAACATCCGGATACAGCCGTGACTGGCGTAACTTCCAATGGAACCGGGCTTATTGGTCCCGTGAATGCCGTACATACCCCAGGGTACGTTTAAACCGAGAAAGCGGCTGCCAAAACCGCTGCCCCAGTTTTTGCGCATAAATGTAATTTTAAAGCAACCAATCGGGGTAGGAGTTTTCAGGTCACCCAGGGCAACCGGGTATTTTTTTACAAGCTTATTTTCCCGGAAAAGATAAAGGAGGCGGGTCCGCGTTTCAATGACAATGATATTTTTTTCGTTGGCTAAACCGGTGAGGGGAGTTAAAAATATCATAAGGAAAACAAGAAAAAAAAGTTTTTTTACCATTTTATCTACCTCCGGTAATAAACTTGTCCTTTATCGAATAGTTATTTATTAGTGTGGTACATCAGGGCAGGTTTATTTCGGGAGGTGAAAAAATTTGATCAGGAAAATTATGGCAGGTATTTTGGTGGTTTTTTTACTGGCTGGGGTTGCCGGTTGTAGCTGGTGGAATAAGATTTTTGAACGAAAGGCGGTAGTTCCGGACAAAACCGAGGTTAAAGAGGAAAGCGTAGAAGTAGGTCAAAAAGGCGAGATGATTGAAGTAGTTTTATATTTTGCCGATGAAACCGGCGAATATTTGGTTCCGGAAAAGCGGATGATTGCCAAAGTTCCTTCTATAGCCCGGGAAACATTAAACGAACTTTTTGCCGGGCCCCAATCTTCTAATTTAAAGCCGGTAGTTCCTCCTGGTACAGTTTTACGGGATATCAATGTAAAACCCGATGGCTTGTGCATTGTGGACCTGAGCCGGGAAGTAATTGATAACCACCCGGGAGGATCGGCGGCGGAAGCGTTAACCGTATATGCTATTGTGGACACATTATGCCAATTTCCTACGATAAAGAAAGTAGAGTTCAGGGTTGAGGGGGAAAAAGTGGAAAGTTTAAAAGGTCACATGGACCTGACGGTCCCGGTGGAGAAAAATGAGGCAATGATTAAAATCCAAAATTAACCACAAACCTTTTTTGGCCTGCGGCCAAAAAAGGTTTTTTTCTTAAAAACCCTTGACTTTTTTTGTATTTAGAGTTTTTCTAAAAGGGGCAATGGATGGAAAAAAGGAGGTTTGTGTGGGATAATATTAAGAAAGGTACAGAGAAACGGTCTTGGCAGTAAAATATCTTGTTAAAAAACTTTAACCCATTTACAGGAGGTTTAGCATTTTGGACAAAGCATCATTGGGTATCGGAATTTTTGATTCGGGGGTTGGCGGAGTAACGGTATTAAAAGAACTGATAAATTTGCTTCCCGGGGAAAACTTTTACTATTTGGGAGACACTGCGCATGTGCCTTACGGCTCAAAATCCAAAGAGGAATTATTAATTTTGGGCGATGCCATAATTCGCTTTTTTCTTAAGTTAGGGGTTAAGATGGTAGTTTTTGCCTGCAATACCAGTTCGGCCATAACCTTACCCATTTTAAAAGAGAGATACCCGGTTTTAATGGAAGGAATGCTTGAACCCTTAAGGAAAAATATGCCGGCCAAAGCCAAGGTCGGGGTGCTGGCCACCGAGGCGACGGTGAAAAGTGGGCTTTATCAAAAAAAGCTTATGGAAACTAACAAGTTTCAAGAAGTTTATATGATAGCTTGTCCCCAGTATGTACCCTTGATTGAAAAGGGGATTGTTTCGGGGAAAGAAGTAGAAGAAGCTACCCGGGAATACTTTGAGCCACTTCTAAAAGAAGAAGTTAGAGATGTGGTCCTGGGTTGTACCCATTATCCTTTTTTAACCGAAACTATTCAGAAACTTTACCCCAAAATTCAGGTAATTGACCCGGCGGCCTATGTTGCCCGGGAGGTTTATCGAAAATTAAAGGAAAACAAGCTTTTAGGTGAGAATGGCGGAAAAGTCCAGTTTTATGTGACCGGCGATGAAAAAAGTCTAAAAAATCTTGGAAGCTTGTACTTAGGCTATAACATAGATAGGGTCCAAAAAATTGACTTGGAGGTAATAGTATGAAAGAGGTAAATTTAGTGCTCGGGGTGATTGGGGCTGATGTTCACGCCATTGGAAATAAAATTTTAGAGTATGCACTAACCAATGCCGGTTTTAAGGTACACAATTTAGGGGTAATGGTAAGCCAGGAAGAATTTGTGAAGGCTGCTTTAGAGACCGATGCCAAAGCGGTATTGGTTTCTTCCCTTTATGGCCACGGGGAAATTGACTGCCGTGGTCTTAAGGAAAAGTTTATTGAAGCTGGTCTGGATGATGTGCTCCTGTATGTTGGGGGTAATTTAGTAGTGGGGAAACAGGATTTTTCCGAAGTTGAGAGAAAGTTTAAAGCAATGGGATTTGACCGGGTATTTCCCCCGGGGACGATGCCGGAAGAAGCAATAAAGGCCCTTAAAGAAGACCTTGGGCTAATGTAGGGGGCTTTTAAGGTGAGGTTAGGGCTTTTTTTGGACATAGGCAGTACATATACCAAAGGACGAGTGGTGGAGTTAGAACGGGGGGAGCTTTTAGCCTCGGCTAAAGCTTATACTACCGTAGAAACCGATGTTACCCTTGGGATAAACGACTGTCTTTTAGAGTTATCACGGCAGGGAATTAAAGAGAAATATGATATAAAACTTGCCTCTTCTTCGGCCGCCGGCGGGCTCAGGATGGTGGCGGTAGGGCTGGTACGGGATTTAACCACCGAAGCGGCCAAAAAAGCCGCATTGACCGCCGGGGCACGGGTGGAAAAGAGCTATAGCTATGAGCTTACCCCGGAAGATTTGGACGAAATTTTGGCCCTGAAACCGGACATCATTTTACTGGCCGGAGGAACTGACGGCGGGAACAAAAAATACCTTTTAGAAAATGCCAGGAAGTTATCACGGCTAAAACTTAAAGGAACGATTTTGGTTGCCGGGAACCGCTCGGCGGCTTCCGAGGTTGCCGGAATTTTAGAAGGTAAGGTAGACTTCAGGATCGCTCCCAATGTTTTACCGGACCTCAATACCCTAAACATTGAACCGGTCCAAAACCTGATCCGCCAGATATTTTTAGAAAAAATAGTTGAAGCCAAAGGGTTAAAAAAAGCCGAAAAAATTGTGGACAAGGTAATGATGCCAACGCCCCTGGCGGTTTTAAAAGGGGCGGAGCTCTTAGCCCAAAAAATCGGGGAGCTTATATTAATTGATGTCGGAGGAGCTACTACCGATGTACATTCGGTAGCAAAGGGGCTGCCCACCTTAGCGGGGGTGAGTTTAAAGGGACTTCCGGAACCCTACGCTAAAAGAACTGTGGAAGGGGATTTGGGGTTAAGGAGAACGGTGAAAAATGTTGTTGAATACGGACGAGAAGAATTTTATAATTCAGGAATTACTTCCGGGCAACTAAGCGATTACCTTGAAAAAATTACAAAAGATCCGACGTATCTTCCCCAAACCCCCCAGGAAAAGGAAATTGAAAAAGCGCTTACCCGAATTTGTGTCAAAACGGCAATGAATCGGCATGCGGGAAGATTAGAGGAAATCTGGACTCCTGCCGGAAAAAGTTTTGTTCAGTACGGAAAGGATTTAACCAGGGTAGAAGCTTTGGTGGGAACCGGAGGACCTTTAGTTTATGCCGAGGAACCGGAAAAAGTTTTAGCGGCAGCCTTTTTTGAGGAAACAAATCCTAATATTTTAAAACCTAAAAATCCGGAAATGTATTTGGATACCGAGTATATATTGTTTGCAGCTGGCTTACTGGCGGAAAATGATCGGGAAACAGGTTTAAAACTATTAAATTCCGTTAAAAAACTTTAAACAAGCGGGAGGCAACGGGGAATGAAAGGGAAAATTGATCTGGAGAAGTTTTTGCAAAGTCGGAAGGAAGTTTTGGCTACCTGGCCTACGGGAGCGGAAGTGTCTTTAGAAGATGGTATAAACTACCATAAAGCTTTACCGCCGGAAAAAAACTTTGCTGTTAAGCTTAAAAAAGTTAAAGAGGAAGGAATTACTGCCATTCAACCCCGGGCGGGGGTTGCTTTATTAAACGAGCATATAGCTCTTTTGAAATATTTAGAAAAAGAAGGGGAAGCGGACTTTCTTCCCACCACCATTGACAGTTATACCCGGCAAAACCGGTATCAGGAAGCCCAGCGGGGTATCGAAGAAAGCCTAGCGGAAGGCCGGTCAATGTTAAACGGCTTTCCGGCGGTAAATTACGGGGTGTATCCTTGCCGCAAGATTATTGAAGAAGTTAACGTGCCGGTGCAGGTACGTCACGGTACTCCCGATGCCCGGCTTTTAGCAGAAATTACCCTGGCCGGGGGTTTTTCAAGCTTTGAAGGGGGAGGTATTACCTACAATATTCCCTATGCCAAGGAAGTCCCGTTGAGAAAATCTATTGAAGATTGGCAGTATGTGGACCGGTTAATCGGTTACTATGCGGAACACGGGGTTTTAATAAACCGGGAATCGTTTGGACCCCTTACCGGTACTTTAGTACCGCCGTCCGTTACCATTGCCATTAATATTTTAGAGCTTCTGTTAGCCGTCGAGCAGGGAGTAAAAAGCTTTACCCTGGGACTCGGGCAGTGCGGCAATTTAAACCAGGACGTAGCGGCTTTACACGGGATGGTTGAACTGGCGGAGGAGTACTTAAAGCGTTTTGGTTTTCAGGATGTGGATTTAACCACCGTATTTCACCAGTGGATGGGTGGTTTTCCGCAGGATGAAGCACGGGCGTTTGCCGTTATTGCCTGGGGAGCGGTGGCTGCCGCTTTAGCCAAGGCCAACAAGGTTATTGTTAAAACACCCCATGAAGCTTTGGGGGTACCCACCAAAGAAGCCAATGCCCAGGGTTTAAAAACCACCCGGCAGATTGTCAATATGCTAAAAGACCAGCGATTTATGGTTAATGAGGAATACCTTTTAGAAAAAGAAATGGTGAAAAAAGAAGCCCGGGCCATTGTGGAACGTACTCTGGAATTGGGTGAAGGGGACTTAGTTGCGGGAATTGAGCGGGCGTTTGCCGCAGGGGTTATTGATGTGCCTTTTGCCCCCAGTCGTTTTAACCTGGGGAAAATCCTGCCGGCACGGGATGATACCGGTGCGGTGCGGATTTTAGAGTTTGGCAATCTACCCTTTGATAGCGAAATCCGGGAATTTCATAGGGAACGGCTAAAACGGAGAGGGGAAAAGGAAGGACGGGAGCCCAGCTTTCAAATGGTGATTGACGATATATACGCTATTGGTAAAGGAATGTTAGTAGGAAAACCGAGGACAAAGTAGGTGGAGCGATGAAAGTTGGCATAACAACAACCATACCGGTAGAAGCGGTTTTTGCGGCGGGCAAGACGCCGGTTGATTTGAATAATATTTTTATAACCGCTCCTTCGCCTCAGGCTTTGGTGGAGGAAGCGGAAGAAGAAGGTTATCCGAGAAACCTTTGTGCCTGGATTAAGGGGCTGTATACCGTTGCCAAGAATGATCCGGAAATTGGAACGATTATTGCCGTAACCCAGGGAGATTGCAGTAATACCCATGCCTTAATGGAAACACTGATGCTGGCGGGAAAAGAAATTATACCTTTTGCCTATCCCTTTGACCGGGATTACGACCTTTTGGCCCACCAGTTAGAAAAATTAATTACCGCCCTGGGGACTACCTGGGAAGAAACTGTTCAAGTTAAAAAGCAGTTGGATGAAATAAGAAAATTTTTGGTGGAACTTGACTATTTAACTTTTGCCGAAGGAAAAGTCACGGGTTTTGAAAATCACCTGTGGCTTGTATCATCAAGCGATTTTAATCAGGACCCCGTAAAATTTCAAAAAGAACTGCTGGAGTTTTTAGAAAAAGCAAGAAGAAGGCCTGGAGAGAAAGAAAAGCTGCGTATAGCTTATATTGGTGTGCCGCCGATAATCCCCGACCTTTATGATTACCTGGAAGAGAGGGGCGCACGGGTAGTTTTTAACGAGGTCCAGCGGCAGTTTTCCATGCCGTATTTGGCAGAAGACCTCGTGCGGCAGTACCAGCTATATACCTATCCCTACGGCATTTTTGCTCGCCTCAAAGATATTAAAGAGCAACTTGAACTAAGAGAAGTGGATGCGGTAATTCACTATGCGCAAAGCTTTTGCTATCGGCAAATTGAAGATTTAATTATCCGGCGAGAAATTAAGCTTCCGGTTTTAACTTTGGAAGGAGATAAGCCGGGAAGAATGGATGCCCGCACCCGGATGCGGGTGGATGCTTTCTTGGATATGCTTCGTTAAAAGGTGATGAAAATGTATGTAGGAATTGACCTTGGCAGCAGAAATGTCAAAATGGCAGTTAAAGAAGATGGAGAAATAAGGTTTTTACTTTTTGATACGGTGAGTTTTTACCGGGAATACGGAAAGCTTGTGGATGGCGAGCTGGTGGTTGATTTTTCGGCTCTGGGGTTAACTCCCATCGAAAAAATCGTTTCCACCGGATACGGACGCCAGGCGGTAAAAATCAAGGGTGGCATTGATCTCCCGGAAATTCGGGCCCATGCTTTGGGGGCGGTTTACCAGACCGGGCTTATGGATTTTACCCTGTTGGATTTAGGGGGACAGGACAGTAAAGTTGTTTTGGTTAGAAAAGGTAAGGTTGCAGATTTTTTAACCAACGATAAATGCGCTGCTTCTACCGGAAGGTATCTTGAAAACATGGCTGCGGTGTTAAAGATTTCTTTAGAGGAATTGGGAAACTTTTATGAAGATCCGGTGGAACTGTCAAGTACCTGCGCTATATTTGGGGAAACGGAGCTTTTAGGCAAGGTGGTGGAAGGCTACCCTTTGGAACGGTTAGCGGCCGGGGTAAACTATACCATTTATAAAAGGATTGCTCCAATGCTTAAAAAACTTTTTTCTCCTCAGGTGGTGTTTACCGGTGGAGTAGCTTACAGCCGTGCTTTAAGAAAGATCATTGAAAAGGAGCTTGGGGTCGAGGTTGTAATACCCCGGGAACCGCAATTTAACGGTGCTCTCGGTTGCTTAAAATACGGAGGAGGGATTTAATGCGGCTAACGGTTTTAGGGTGCTGGGCTCCTTTCCCGGCACCGGGGGGAGCTACATCGTCATATCTTTTAGAAACGGAAAAGGCAACGATTTTAATTGATGCGGGGAGCGGGGCAGTAGCAAACCTGTTGAAGTGGGGACAACCGGAAAAACTTGATGCGGTGGTACTTTCCCACTGGCATGAAGACCATACTGCAGACCTGCCGATTTTACGTTATCTTGTCAGAAGCCTATTTTTTACCGGAAAACGGACAGAAAAAGTAAAACTTTTTTATCCCGAATCCCCGGAAAGGCCGGATATGAGTAAATATCAGGAATTTTTTGAGTTAATACCGATTAAAGAGGGAGAGTTTTTAGATATTAAAGAACTTAAAGGGTGGGCCGTTACCAATTCGCACCAGGCTTTATCTTACGGCTTTAAATTTACCAACGGAGTTAAAACCTTTGGTTATACCGGTGATACCGGCTATTTACCAAAGCATGCGGAGTTTTTTTACGGAGTAGATTTGTTACTGGCGGAGTGTACCGGCTTTAAAAAAGATAGCAGTTATACCCAAAATAACCATTTAACTACCGAAGAGTGTGCGCTTTTAGCGAAAAACGCCAAGGCAAAAAATCTTGCGGTGACCCACTTCTGGCCCTTTTACGATGTTTTAATGCTTTTAGACGAGGTTAGGGAGATTTACCCCGGGGCCTTTGCCGTACGGGAAGGAATGAGTATTGTATGAACATTTATCCCCATGAATATCTTTTAAAAGCGGTTTATTTTGCCCCCCGGGGCAAACACCGGCTTATGGCTTTAGGTTCGGTTTTGGCCGAGAGATATTTAAGCCCCAAGGATAAGCTGGTAGGGCTAATTGGTGATGCTGGAGCCGGCAAATCTTTATTAATTCGCGGGATGTTTCCGGGATTAGAGCTAACCAATGATGATGAAGGGATAAATTTGCGGCCATTACCGTTACTGGAAGATTATGAACGGGGAAATTTTCGCCACCATTCGTATCACGTGGATATGCGCTTTGAAATGGCTTTTACTCCGCCGTACCGTTTAGCCGAGGCGGTTAAAAAAGCTATCGATAAAGGACGGCGGGTAGTAATTGAACATTTTGATTTGCTGTATCCCTATCTAAATATTAATGCCGAGCTTTTAATCGGGATTGGTGCTGAAGTGATTTTATTTCGTCCCAATGTTTTTGGACCCTTTCCCCATGAGGTGGCCAATGAAGTGTTTCCCTCTTTGGTTTACCGGAAAATGGCCCATTCGGCGGAAGACCTGACCGGTTATGTTTTAAAAGAAATGGGGATTATCAAACCGGAGGTTCACAGTGATATCCGTAACGGTTTCTTACTGGAGTTTAAAGAAAAGCCCGAAATAGATTTGGAGGTTTTGGAAAAAAGGGTAAAAGAATTAATTGCTCAAAATCTCTCAATTTGCTATTATGATGAAGAACATATCAAGCTTGGCCAGGAAAAGGTTGAATGCACCGGCCCAAGGATTCATGTTTCCAAAACCGGTGAAATCAAAGGTTTTAAAATACTTAAAGAATTAAAATACGATCCTATTGAAAAACTTTATATAATTGCCGGGGTTGTTGGTCAGCAGGACAACGAAAATGAGGTGATTTAATGCGAATTGATGGTAGGGAAAAAGACCAGTTACGAACGGTTAAAATAACCACAAACTACATAAAACATGCTGAAGGTTCGGTTTTAATTGAAATGGGTGATACCCGGGTAGTTTGTACCGCTACCGTAGAAGATAAGGTGCCACCCTTTGCCAAGGGCGAAGGCAAAGGGTGGATTACTGCGGAATACGGAATGCTTCCCCGGAGTACCGAAACCCGCAATGTTCGGGAAGCGACCAAAGGTCGGCAATCGGGCCGGACCCTGGAAATTCAACGGCTAATTGGTCGAGCTTTAAGGGGAGTGGTTGATCTAAAAGCTCTGGGGGAGCGAACTTTGTGGATTGATTGTGACGTAATTCAGGCGGATGGGGGTACCAGGACTGCAGCGATTACCGGCTCTTTTGTGGCTTTAGCATTAGCGTTAAATAAGCTCGTTGAGGAGGGAATTTTACCGGTAATTCCCTTAAAGGATTTTGTGGCGGCGGTAAGTGTGGGTATTGTTGACGGCGAGGAAATTTTGGACTTAAATTTTGAGGAAGATTCGAAGGCTTTAGTGGATATGAACGTGGTGATGACCGGTTCTAACCGTTTTGTGGAAGTGCAGGGTACCGGTGAAGAAGCAACTTTTTCAATGGAAGAGCTGCAAAGGCTTTTAACACTGGCCCAGAAGGGGATCAGAGAGTTAATTGAACTTCAAAAACAGGCCCTGGGAGATATTGCCCGGAGGATAGGGATGGAAAATGCAGCGGATAGTAATAGCCAGTAAAAATCAAGGAAAGATCAAAGAATTTTCAGCGCTTTTAAGTTCTCTGGGTTTTTCCTTTGTTAGTCTTTTGGATTTTCCGGAAATCGGGGAAATACCCGAAAAGGGGACAACCTTCGAAGACAACGCCCGGCAAAAAGCCGTTACGGTTTCCAATTTTACCGGTTTGCCGGCACTGGCGGATGATTCGGGATTAGTGGTGGATGCCCTGGGAGGAAGACCTGGGGTATTTTCTGCTCGTTATGCCGGAGAGCCCAAAGATGATTTGAAAAATATCCAAAAACTTCTAAAAGAATTAGAAGGTGTACCCTGGGAAAAGAGGACGGCCCGCTTTGTCGCGGTACTTTGCCTTTATTTCCCTGACGGCTCACTTGTTACGGCCCGGGGGGAATGTGAGGGCTATATTTTAGAGGAAATGCGGGGTAGCGGTGGTTTTGGCTATGACCCGGTCTTTTATCTTCCGGATTACGGTAAAACTATGGCGGAACTTCCGTTAGAGATAAAAAACAAAATAAGCCACCGGGCCCGGGCGTTAGAGGAGCTTTTAAGGAAGCTAAAGGAGGAAAATAGGTGGAGTACCTGGTAGTTAGCGATACTCACGGACGCATTGAAAAGGTGATAAAATATGCGCGGAGCAGGAATTTTGCCGGAATAATTCATGCCGGGGATTACTACCGGGACGGTATAGCTCTGGGGGCGGAGCTCGGTATTCCGGTGTTTGCGGTTCACGGAAATTGTGATGGGGTCTGGAATGGGATAGAAGAAGAATTATTAGAATTAAACGGTATAAAGATATTTTTGACCCACGGTCACTTATACTATGTCAAGCACGATTTAAAACAGATCGCAGAAAAGGCTGCCCAGCTAAAAGTGGACCTTGCGGTTTTTGGACACAGTCACGTGCCGATTTTTACCGAGCTAAATGGTGTAAGGTTATTAAATCCTGGAAGCCCGGAAAGACCCAGGGAGGAGCAAAGGGGAAGTTTGGCGGTTTTAAAAATGGAGGCAAAAAGTTTTACGGCAGATCTAATTTATCTCTAAAAAACCAAAATTCACCATTAAATTATTTATTGACAAAAGCCAATGATTTATATATACTAATTGTTGCACGGAGGAACGAGCGGGTGTAGCTCAATGGTAGAGCCCTGGCCTTCCAAGCCAGTCGCGTGGGTTCGATTCCCATCACCCGCTCCATTTATTCATGTGTCCCTGTAGCTCAATGGATAGAGCAACGGACTTCTAATCCGTAGGTTGGGGGTTCGAGTCCCTCCGGGGACGCCATTTCTGGAGGTCAGAAGTTGGAAGTTAGAGGTTAGATTACATCTAACTTCAGTTAATTAATAAATTATTTTCCAACCTCCAATTTCCAATGTCCAATTTTCCAATATGGTGGGTGTAGCCCAACGGTTAGGAGGCGCATGACTGTGGATCATGACAGTGTGGGTTCAAATCCCATCACCCACCCCATTTTCCAATTTCTAAATTGGGGCGTCGCCAAGTGGTAAGGCAGCGGTCTTTGGAACCGCCATTCGTTGGTTCGAATCCAGCCGCCCCAGCCATTTGATAAAAACAGCAAAAGCTGTTACAATAAATTTTTGTTGTGAGCCATTAGCTCAGTTGGTAGAGCACCTGACTTTTAATCAGGGTGTCGAAGGTTCGAGTCCTTCATGGCTCACCATCTTTTTTTTATTTCTAACTTCCAACCTCCAACATCTAACTTCCAAAAGGAGCGGGTGTGGCGGAACTGGCAGACGCGCTGGACTTAGGATCCAGTGGGCAACCGTGGGGGTTCAAGTCCCTCCACCCGCACCAGATTAACTTTAGATGCGGAAGTGGCTCAGGGGTAGAGCATCGCCTTGCCAAGGCGAGGGTCGCGGGTTCGAATCCCGTCTTCCGCTCCAGAAGGTAAGCCCTGCAGTTATCGTGCAGGGTTCTTTGTTTTTTGTCCCAAGCCTTTTCTTGAAGGCAGTTTTTAGTTGCACATTGTTTATATTCTGTGTAGAATATAATAGTAATTAAATATATTGTTGCAACGGGATATGCCAAAAAAAGGAAAAGGTGACAACAGATTAAAATACATATTGCAAGGAGGATTAAGATGAAAGTTACCAAAGAAACTTTAGAAAAGAGTCGGGTGGAGTTAACCATCGAGGTAGAGGCGGAGGAAGTTTCTAAAGCATACGAAAAAGCTTATAAAAAGATTGCTCAAAAAGTGGTTATCCCTGGTTTTAGAAAAGGAAAGGCTCCCAGGGTTTTAGTGGAAAGACATGTGGGTAAAGAGTATATTTTAGAAGAAGCCCTGGATGAACTGTTGCCGGAGAGCTATGTTAAAGCGGTTAATGAGGCAGGAATCGAACCGGTAGATAAGCCGGAAGTATCGTTAGTTTCCTACGGGGTTAACGAACCGCTGGTTTATAAAGCGGTAGTGGATGTGAAGCCCGAGGTTGAGCTTGGTCAATATACCGGCTTGGAAGTAACCAAAATGCCCGTTGAAGTTACCGACGAAGAAGTAGAAAAAGAACTGGAATATCTTCAGAATCGGTATGCGAAACTTATTACCGTTGAAGATGGTGAAGCAAAATTTGGTGATATTGTGGTAATTGACTTTGCTGGGAAAATGAATGGAGAACCTCTCGAAGGGGGTAGTGCGGACAATTACCGGTTAGAACTGGGCTCAAAGGTTTTTATTCCTGGCTTTGAAGAGCAAATTGTGGGTATGAAACCGGGAGAAACAAAGGAAATTAACGTTACCTTCCCGGAAGATTACCAGAAAGAAGACCTTGCTGGGAAACCGGCAGTCTTTACTGTAACCTTAAAAGAAATTAAACGGAAAGAGTTAGCGCCCCTTGATGATGAGTTTGCCAAAGATGTTTCCGAATTTTCAACTTTGGCGGAGTTAAAAGAAGACCTCAAGAAAAAGATTGCTCAAACCAAGGAAAATATTTCCCGGGAAAAAATGGAAGCAGAAGTAGTTGAAAAAGCGGTAGATAATGCTAATGTGGAAATTCCCGCAAGCATGGTAAATCATGAAGTTGAGCATATACTTCATCATTTTGAGGAAGAGCTAAAGTACCGGCGGTTAACCTTGGAACAGTACCTGAATTACCAGAAGAAAACCCTGGATGAATTAAAGGAAGAATTAAAACCAAGAGCCGAACGCAATGTTAAAACCGAACTGGTTTTAGAAGCTATTGCCAAAAAAGAAGGAATTACCGCTACCGATGAAGAAATAGATAAGGAACTTGGTAAAATCGCCGAACTTTACCAGCAACCGGTAGAGGAAATTAAAAAGCTTTTTGCTCAGCGGATGGATGATCTTGCCTATTCCATTGTTCGCCGAAAAACGATTGACTTTTTGGTTGAAAATGCTAAAGCTGTTTAATTAAACAGATAAGGGGGTTTGGTTATGAGCTATCTTGTTCCCATTGTAATAGAACAAACCAGCCGGGGAGAAAGAAGTTACGATATTTGGTCAAGGTTATTAAAAGACCGCACAATATTTATTGGAGGACCTATAGACGACCATGTGGCAAATTTAGTGATAGCACAAATGCTTTTCTTGGAAGCGGAAGACCCGGAAAAAGATATTCACCTGTATATTAACTCTCCCGGCGGAGTAATAACCGCAGGAATGGCCATATACGATACAATGCAGTATATTAAACCGGATGTTTCTACCATTTGCATAGGTCAGGCGGCAAGTATGGGTGCCTTTCTGTTAGCGGCCGGGGCCAAGGGTAAGCGTTTTTCTCTGCCCTATGCCCGGATTATGATCCACCAGCCTTTGGGTGGAGTGCAGGGGCAAGCGACCGATATTGATATTCACGCGCGCGAGATATTAAGAATGAGAGATATGTTAAATGAATTATTAACCAAACATACCGGACAGCCGAAAGAGAAAATTGAACGGGATACCGAGCGCGACTTCTTTATGTCGGCTGCCGAAGCTAAAGAATACGGAATCATCGATGAGGTGATTACCGTTCGCAAATAATTTTTGAGGTGATGAAATGTTTGATAAAAATCAGCTAAAGTGTTCCTTTTGCGGTAAGCATCAGGACCAGGTGCGAAAGCTCGTGGCTGGACCAGGAGTTTATATATGTGATGAATGTATAGAACTGTGTAACGAAATTATTGAAGAAGAGTTAGCTGACGACCTGGAACTTTCCCTTGAAGAACTTCCCAAACCCCAGGAGATTAAGGCTTATCTTGACCAGTATGTTATTGGTCAGGAGGAAGCTAAGAAAGTACTGGCGGTAGCAGTTTACAATCACTACAAACGGATTAACCTCGGTGGCAAAATTGATGATGTGGAGTTGTCCAAAAGCAACATCCTCATGCTGGGACCGACCGGTTCCGGGAAAACATTATTGGCCCAAACTTTAGCCAGATTTTTAAATGTACCTTTTGCTATTGCTGATGCTACTGCCTTAACGGAAGCCGGTTATGTGGGAGAAGATGTGGAAAATATTCTTTTAAAACTTATTCAGAACGCCGACTATGATATTGAGCGGGCTGAAAAGGGAATTGTTTATATTGACGAGATCGATAAGATAGCCCGGAAGTCGGAGAATCCTTCTATTACCCGGGACGTATCCGGAGAGGGGGTCCAGCAAGCCCTTTTAAAAATCTTGGAAGGGACCATTGCTTCCGTGCCGCCCCAGGGAGGGCGGAAGCACCCGCATCAGGAGTTTATTCAAATTGATACTACCAACATCCTCTTTATCGTTGGTGGAGCTTTTGAAGGGATAGAGAAAATAATCCAAAACCGAATCGGGAAGAAAGGCCTGGGGTTTGGTGCGGAAATTAAACCCAAGAGAGAGCAAAATGTCGGCGAAATTTTAAAACATATTATGCCGGAAGATTTACTGAAATTTGGCTTAATCCCCGAATTTGTTGGCCGTCTGCCAATTATTGTAACTTTGGATGCCCTGGATGAAGATGCTCTGGTCAGAATCCTTACCGAGCCCAAGAATGCTTTAATAAAGCAGTATCAGAAACTGTTTGAATTAGATGGGGTAACTTTAGAATTTGAAGAAGATGCTTTAAGGGCTATTGCCCAGAAAGCTATTAAAAGAAATACCGGGGCGCGGGGTCTTAGAGCTATTTTAGAAGAAGTTATGCTCGATGTTATGTACGAAATACCATCCCGCAAAGACATTATTAAATGCATAGTAACGCGGGATGTTATTGAAAATAAAGCAAAACCCATTTTAGTAGGGACTGCAGAAAAGCGGAAAAAAGGTAAAAAAGAAGAGACGGCCTAATTGGAGATTGGAGATTAGAGTTTGGAAGCTGGAAGATAATTTAAAGACAGAAGAAGTGGTTCTTTAAAAAAAGGACCACTTCTTTTTTTATTGTTTAGAAGCAGATATCGGAATAGGATTGGCAAGTAAAATAAAAGGGATGGGGAAAACTAAGAGTAAATTAATCGAGGAGGTGTTAGGGGTGGTTCATTTAATTGGGATATTACTTTAGTACTTATTTTAAGCTTTTTAGAAAACTTGGGCAGGGAGATGATTTTTAATGCATCACTTAAAGAAGAATCTTCCCAAAAAATTTCGTTTTTTAGAGCCGGGCTGGTGGATGGTACATTTAACTGGACTGACATTAACGGGAATTTTAATGTACCTGGTCTTTCGCAACGAAAATGAGTTAGATCTTTAAATAAACTGCCTCTTTCCGGTAATAATAGGAAAGAGGTGAGAAAAATGGACGGATTTAGCGGAATTTTAGCGGTGGGCCAAATTATTCTTTTAGCAGCAATTTTGGCCCTTCTCTTTTCTCAGGGAAAAGCCCAGCAGGTAAATAAGAGTTATCTCGAGCGGGAAAGTGAAAAGGAGCTGGCTAAATTAAACCATTTACGCAGGATTTCTTTAACGGAACCATTAGCGGAAAAGACACGGCCGGAAAATTTTTCGGAAATCATCGGTCAGGAAGAAGGGATTGAAGCTTTAAAAGCCGCATTATGCGGTCCCAATCCCCAGCATGTAATTTTATACGGACCACCGGGAGTAGGGAAAACAGCTGCTGCCCGGCTGGTGTTAAAGGAAGCAATTAAAAGTCCCGCTTCTCCCTTTAAAGAAGGGGCTGCCTTTGTCGAGGTGGATGCCACCTGTACCCGGTTTGACGAGCGGGGAATAGCCGATCCTCTTCTGGGCTCCGTTCACGACCCAATCTATCAGGGGGCAGGGCCCTTAGGGATTGCCGGGATTCCCCAGCCTAAGCCGGGGGCTGTAACCAAAGCCCATGGGGGGATTTTATTTATTGATGAAATTGGGGAACTTCACCCGGTACAAATGAATAAGCTTTTAAAGGTTTTAGAAGACCGGAAGGTTTTTTTAGAAAGCGCTTATTACTTTTCCGAAAATCCGGAAATTCCCCAGCATATTCATGAAATTTTTCAAAAAGGTCTGCCGGCGGATTTTCGTTTAATTGGGGCAACCACCCGAAAGCCGGAAGAACTGCCACCGGCTTTAAGATCTCGGTGCGTGGAAATATTTTTTAAACCCCTTGGCGATGAAGAAATTCGGGAAATTGCCCAAAATGCGGCAAAAAAGATAGGGATATCCCTTGGAAAGCATGCCCTGCAAACAATTGTTAAATACGCCAACTCCGGGCGCGAAGCGGTTAATATCGTCCAGCTGGCGGCGGGGCTGGCGCTGGGGGAGGGAAGAAAGAGGATTTTGGCAAGAGATGTGCTGTTCGTAGCCCGGGCGGGTAATTATCATCCAAAGCCCCAGATTGTTTTATCCGATGAGCCGGCGATAGGAAGGGCTCTGGGCCTTGCGGTGACTGGACCAAAAAGCGGTGCGGTTTTAGCCGTAGAAGCATTGGCCGAACCTGCCGAAAACCTGCCCGGAAGTATCAACGTTTCCGGTATAATTGAAGAAGAAAAGTTTTCCCAAAGTCATACCGAGCTTATTGCCCGCAGTAAAATTCGCGGGGCTCTTGATAATGTTTTTGCGGTTTTTCGAAGCCAAACGGGAATTAATCCCCAAAAATACGATATTTATTTTAACTTTCCGGCTCCCTGGCCGGTGGATGGTCCGTCGGCCGGGCTTGCCTTGCTGGTAGCCCTTTATTCGGCAGTTTTCCGCTGTTTAATTCCGGCCAAAACCGCTTTTACCGGGGAAATTTCCCTTTTAGGTGAAATTTGTCCCGTAGGCGGAATTCCCGATAAAATAGAAGCTGCAGTCAGGGCCGGAGTTAAAACTGTTTTTTTGCCCTGGGGTAATTACCCCGAAGTAGAAGGAAATAAAAAAATAAACCTGGTTCCCGTAAAAAGTGTTGATGAAGCGTTAAATTATTTATTTGCGGGAAAGGACCAATCCCTTCCTTCTTCCTTAGCTTGAACTTACTTTTTAGATTATTTTATGATAGAATAATGATACTCAAAAAGGGAGGTGGTTAGAAGTGGAAACAAGGGAATTACCGCTTTTGCCATTACGGGGCCTTTTGGTTTTTCCCTATATGGTTATACATTTAGATGTAGGCCGGGAAAAATCCATTGCTGCTATAGATCAAGCAATGATTTCCGACCGCATTATTTGTCTGGCTACGCAAAAGGATGCCCAAATTGATGAGCCAACTCCGGACGATATATTTGCGGTAGGAACCATCGCCGAAATAAAGCAGCTTTTAAAACTTCCAGGAGGAACGTTAAGGGTTTTAGTTGAGGGTATCCAGCGGGCCAAAATTAAAAAGTACATAGAAAAGGAACCTTTTTTCCGCGTGGAAGTGGAGGTGACCCAGGAAGAGGTAAGTAAAACCCCGGAAATCCAGGCGTTAACCCGCAGTTTAATTTACCAGTTTGAGCAGTACGTTAAACTTTCCAAAAGAATTCCGCCGGAAACGGCCATAACCGTAGTTAATTTAGAGGAACCGGGGCGCCTGGCGGATGTGGTGGCAAGTCATTTGCCTTTAAAAATTGAAGATAAACAGAGAATCCTTGAAGCACTGGATGTAAAGAAACGGCTGGAAATTTTGCTGGAAATTTTAGCCCGGGAACTGGAAATAGTAGAAATAGAGCGGCGGATAAATTTGCGGGTTAGAAAGCAAATGGAAAAAACTCAGAAGGAGTATTATCTGCGGGAACAGCTTAAAGCCATTCAGCGGGAATTGGGGGAAAAAGACGAAAGGGTTGCCGAAGGGGAAGAGTACCGGGAAAAAATTAAAGAAGCTAAGCTTCCGAAGGAAGTTGAGGAAAAGGCCTTAAAAGAAGTGGAAAAGTTAGAAAAAATGCCACCGATGGCTGCTGAAGCAACGGTGGTGCGAAATTACCTTGATTGGATATTGGCTCTTCCCTGGAATCGTCGCACCAAAGACCGCCTGGATATTAAACTTGCGGAGCAGATACTGGAGGAAGACCATTACGGGTTGGAAAAGGTTAAAGAACGAATTTTAGAATATTTGGCGGTGCGAAAACTTACCAAGAAAATGAAAGGGCCCATTCTCTGCTTTGTGGGACCGCCGGGGGTGGGTAAAACATCCCTGGCGAAATCAATCGCCCGGGCCTTAGAACGAAAATTTGTGCGTATTTCGCTGGGGGGCGTACGGGATGAAGCGGAAATCCGGGGACACCGGCGGACTTATGTGGGGGCCTTACCGGGACGCATAATTCAGGGAATGCGCAATGCCGGAAGCCAAAACCCGGTATTTCTCCTGGATGAGATTGATAAAATGAGCATGGATTTTAGAGGTGACCCCTCGGCGGCTCTTTTAGAAGTTCTGGATCCGGAACAAAATAACAGCTTTTCGGACCATTATATTGAGCTGCCTTTTGATTTATCCCATGTCCTGTTTATTACGACTGCTAATAATTTATATAACATACCCCGTCCGCTTTTGGACCGGATGGAAGTCATCCATATCCCTGGCTATACCGAGGAGGAGAAACTGGTCATCGCGGAAAAGTATCTTTTACCAAAGCAGCTAAAGGAACACGGTTTAAAGCCCAAAAATCTCAAAATCTCCACCAATACCTTCTTAAAAATTATTCGGGAATATACCCGGGAATCGGGAGTTAGAAATTTAGAACGGCAAATTGCCTCCCTTTGCCGGAAAGCTGCCAAAGAAATCGTCACCGATAACGTGGAGGAAGTAAAAATTACCGTAAGCAACCTGGAGAGGTATCTGGGTATACCCAAGTACCGGTACGGTATCGCGGAAGCGGAGGATGAGGTAGGGGTTGCTACCGGTCTGGCCTGGACGGAAGTGGGCGGCGATGTAATGTTTATTGAAGTTTCGGTTCTTAAAGGGAGCGGCAAGCTCTACCTTACCGGTAAATTAGGAGAAGTAATGAAAGAATCGGCGCAAGCAGGCTTTTCCTACATTCGCTCCCGGGCAAAAGAGCTGGGCATTGAAGAAAACTTCCACGAAAAATACGATTTACACATCCACGTCCCCGAGGGAGCAATTCCCAAGGACGGCCCATCGGCGGGGATAACGATGGCAACGGCTATGGTGTCGGCTTTATCGGGACAAAAGGTGCGTAAGGACGTAGCCATGACCGGGGAAATTACCTTACGGGGAAAGGTACTGCCTATTGGTGGACTTAAAGAAAAAATTTTAGCGGCCAAGCGGGCAGGAATAAAAACCATCATTATTCCCCATGAGAACCGGAAAGAACTGGATGAAATTTCTCCGCAGGTAAAACGGGGCCTGAAGTTTATCCTGGTAAAGCACATGGATGAAGTTTTAGAGGCAGCTTTAATTCGGAAAGAAAAACCTGAAATTGAGCCGCCGGTGCCGGCGGAAGAAAAGGAAGTCACCGAACCATCGGAGATTTCCGTGCACTAAAGACCACCGTTATTCGGTGGTCTTTTTATGAAAAGATTTTTTGAAAAACAAAAAGGAGAAGATCGGTAAAACTAACTTTTTCCCTGATTTGCTGCAAAAGTTTTGTGTAAAAAGAGCTTTGAAAAAAAGGGCCCTGAGGGTTATTGTAGTATTGCTGAGCTATGGCCACGGTTGCCGGGTTAAAGGAAAGGTTTTTTGAGAAAAACCCCTCATTATTCAGAAAAAGAAACAGCTTTTGCTGTGTTGCGGGGGCAAGGGATAAAAAAGCGGTGGCTTCAGGGTTCTGGTAAAAAGCTTTTTGTCCGTGATAAAGGGCGGAAATAATATTTTGTAAGTCCTTAAATTTGATATCATCTTTTACCGCTAAAACAGCAAGATCCGGGGCTTTAATAACCGCGAAGGGAGTTAATTTTTTCAGGGGAGTTAAGGTGGAAGCAATGTAAAGATTTCCAATACCGGCCGTAAATGCTTCTTCTTTTATTTCTTCCGGTAAATCGAAGTAAGGGGTGTAGTCTTTATATGGTTTTATCCCCTGCCGGGATAAAAAATCCACTACATCCCGGTACTGTTTACTTCCCCTGGGAGGAAGGATTATCGCTTTATTTTTGAAAGAAAAATTTTGAGCAGGATTTCTTAGATAAATAGAATACGGCTCGAAGTTTGACAATTTTATAAGTATTTTATAGCCGGCAGGGATTTTTTCCGATGCTTTTACGGCGATTAATGCCGCCTGGTCTAAATTATCCACAACTTTAACTTTAGTTCCGTATAACTCCCAGTAGCCCTTATCGGTTAAATAATACAGTAACCAGAAATGGGGGGAATTTTTGGGTAAGAAAAGTCCGTAAATAGTTTGTTTATTTAATTTCAGGGTTAAAAATATTCCAAATATCAAACAAACTAACAGAAGGATGCTACCAATAATTTTTTTCATAATATCACCCTAAAAAAACTGTTATGCAGCAACTTGTTTAAAGTTGACAGTTTCCCGGGAAGAATATAAAATAATTTCCAAGCGAAAAGGAAAAAATGATGCCGGGGAGGAGTACCGAAATGCCTCCATGCAGAGAGGAAAGCCCCTGGGCTGAAAGGCTTTCCTGGCAGGCTTCGGGAACGTCGCCCCTAAGATTGTGAAGGGGAAGCCAGTACCTTTCACCGGGTTATGCCCGTTATAGCTATAAAGTGCCGGGAGCGTTGTATCCCGGAAGCAAGGTGGTACCGCGGAAAGTGCCTCTTTCGCCCTTGGGTGAAAGGGGCTTTTTCTATAATGGTTGATATGATACAACATAAAGAGAAAAGGAGGAATGACGGTGACCTTACCTTCGGTTTATTCTCCCCAGGAAGTGGAAAGAAAATGGTATAAATACTGGGAGGAAAATGGCTTTTTCCATACCGAACCCGATGAACGGGAACCTTTTTGTATTGTTATGCCACCGCCCAATGTTACCGGTCAGCTTCACATGGGGCACGCCCTGGATAACACCATGCAGGATATCCTTGCCCGTTACAAAAGAATGCAGGGTTTTAATACCCTCTGGCTTCCGGGAACCGACCATGCGGGGATTGCCACCCAGGCTAAAGTAGAGGAAGAACTGCGAAAAGAAGGACTTACCAAAGATGATTTGGGCCGGGAAAAGTTTTTAGAAAGGGTTTGGGCCTGGAAAGAAAATTACGGTAACCGCATAACCGAACAGCTTAGAACCCTCGGGGCTTCGTGCGACTGGAAACGGGAACGTTTTACCCTGGATGAAGGTTGCTCCGAGGCGGTAAAAGAGGTATTTTTGCGCCTTTATGAAAAAGGGCTTATATACCGGGACTACTACATTACCAACTGGTGTCCCCACTGTAAAACCACTATTTCCGATATTGAAGTAGAGCATCTGGAAAGAGAAGGAAAACTTTACTATATTAACTATCCTCTGGAAGACGGCAGCGGCTATCTTACCGTAGCAACTACCCGGCCGGAGACCATGTTAGGCGATACGGCAGTAGCGGTCCATCCGGAAGATGAGCGGTACCGGGAGCTAATCGGCAAAAACGTGATTTTACCTCTGGTAAACCGGCCGATACCGGTTATAGCCGATGAGTATGTGGATAAGGAGTTTGGCACCGGAGCGGTGAAGATTACTCCGGCCCACGATCCCAACGATTTTGAAGTGGGACTTCGGCATAAGCTGCCGCAGGTAGTAGTTTTAGATGACGATGCGGTAATGAATGAAAACGCCGGAAAGTACCGGGGGCTTGACCGGTATGAGGCGCGTAAGAAAATAGTTGAAGATTTAAAAGATTTGGGCCTTCTCGTTAAGGAGGAAGAGATAACACACTCTGTTGGTCATTGTTACCGTTGCGATACGGTTATCGAACCGCGGCTTTCCAAACAGTGGTTTGTCAAAATGAAGCCTCTGGCGGAGCCGGCCATAGAAGCGGCTTTAACGGGAAAAGTGAAGTTTGTGCCGGAACGCTTTACCAAAATTTATCTTAACTGGCTGTATAACATCCGGGACTGGTGCATTTCCCGGCAGCTCTGGTGGGGTCACCGGATTCCCGTATGGTACTGTGACGAATGCGGTGAAGTTATCCCTTCCCGGGAAGAAGTAAAAAGCTGTCCTAAATGCCAGAGTACCAAGGTCCATCAGGACCCCGATGTGCTGGATACCTGGTTTTCTTCGGCTCTCTGGCCTTTTTCCACCCTGGGCTGGCCCCAAAATACCGAAGAGCTGAAGTACTACTATCCAACCTCGGTTCTGGTTACCGGCCGGGATATTATCTTCTTCTGGGTGGCCCGGATGCTTTTCATGGGCCTGGAATTCATGAAAGAAGTACCTTTTAAGGAAGTTTTAATCCACGGTCTTGTTTTAGATGCCCAGGGGAGAAAAATGAGTAAGTCCCTGGGTAACGGGGTTGATCCGGTAGAAGTTATTGCAAGCCACGGAGCCGATAGCTTAAGGTTTATGCTGGTAACCGGCAACACTCCCGGAAATGATTTAAGATTTCACTTTGAGCGACTGGATGGGGCCCGAAACTTTGCCAATAAACTCTGGAACGCTTCCCGCTTTGTGTTAATGAATCTCGAAGGATTTACTCCTCAGGGAATAAAGCAAGAAGAGCTTACCTTAGCGGATCGCTGGATTTTAGCACGGTTAAACGCTGTAATTGACAGGGTAACTGCTTTTTTGGACGAGTATGAGTTAGGGGAAGCGGCCCGGGAACTGTACGAGTTTATCTGGGATGAGTTTTGCGATTGGTATGTGGAGCTTACCAAGCCCCGTTTATACGGGAAAATGCCCGGTGGGGATACCGCCCGGGAAGTGCTGTATGCGGTTTTAAAGACTACCCTGGAGTTACTCCATCCCTTTATGCCGTTTATTACCGAAGAAATCTGGCAAAGACTTCCCCATGAAGGAAAGACGATAATGCTGGCGCCCTGGCCGAAAGGACGGGCGGATTATGAAAATCCCGAGGCGGTTAAACAAATGAGCAGCTTAATGGAGGTTATCCGGGAAATAAGAAGGCTTAGGGCTGAGGTTAACGTCCCACCCGCCAAGCGCGGTGAAGTTATTTTAGTGACTGCGGACGAACAATTAACCCGCTTACTTAACGAAAACGCCTGGGCAATAGCAGCTTTAGCCCAAAGCGAACCACGGGTTGTTCCGAAGATGGAGGTGCCGCAGGGAGCTTTAACCGGAGTTGCGGCAGGAGTGACTATTTATTTACCGCTTAAGGACCTAATTGACCTGGAAAAGGAAAAAGAGCGGCTTAATAAAGAGCTCAAAAAAGTTCTGGCGGAAATCGAACGGCTTAATCAGAAGTTAAATAATCCTGGATTTTTAGCTAAAGCTCCGGCAGAAGTGGTCAATAAAGAGCGGGAAAAGCTAACGGCCTTTTACCGGGAAAAGGAAGTCTTGGAACAAAGGATAGGGATGCTTTCCCATGAACTATAACGAAGCGCTGGAATTTTTAAGTAACCTTACCAAATTTGGAATTAATTTGGGTTTAGGGAGGATTTCTGAACTTTTAAAAAGGCTTGGCAATCCGCAGGAAAAGGTAAAGGTAGTTCACATCGGTGGAACAAACGGTAAGGGGTCGGTTTGTTCGTTAACGGCTTCGGTGTTGGCGGAGGCGGGGTATAAAACGGGGCTTTTTACCTCGCCCCACCTTTCCCGGTATACCGAACGCTATAAAATAAACGGTAAAGAAATTTCGCCGGAAAGGGTTTCTCAGCTGGTGACGGAAATAAGACCGTTACTTTTGGCGATGGTAGAGGAAGGTTTTGAACATCCTACCGAGTTTGAAGTGTCCACGGCGATGGCTTTTAAGTATTTTGCCGAAGAGGAAGTTGATTTTGTGGTTTTAGAAGTAGGACTGGGAGGCTTAATTGATTCTACCAATGTGGTTTCCCGTCCGGAAGTTGTGGCGATTACCAATGTGGGAATGGACCATATGGATTATCTGGGAAATACCATTACCGAAATTGCCCGGGTTAAGGCGGGGATAATAAAGCCGGGAGTGCCGGTGGTAACCGCGGCAACAGGGGAGGCTCTGGAAGTTATCAAAGAGGTAGCAAAAGAGAAAAACAGTCCCCTTTTGGATGTTAATAAGGACATCGTTTTAAATTTAAAAGAAAAAAGCTTAAAAGGGCAGGTTTTTGACCTTATTTACCGGGGTGAAACCTATCCAGAGATAAAAATCCGCCTTTTAGGAGCCCATCAGCTTTTAAATGCCAAAACTTCTTTTGGTATTCTTAATATCCTGCGGGAAAAATATAACATACCGGTGGAAGCAATTTACCGGGGATTTAGCAACGCCACCTGGTCGGGGCGTTTTGAGTATATTCCGGGAAATCCGCCGGTACTTCTCGATGGGGCGCACAATCACGATGGAGTTAGAGCTTTAAGGCAAGCTTTTACTGACTATTTTCCCGGTGTAAAGCCGGTACTGCTCCTGGGAGTTTTAGCCGATAAAGAGCGGGAAAAAGTGGTGGCGGAGCTTTTAGATTTACCCTTAGAAGTGGTAGTGACCCGACCGCCAACTCCCCGAGCAGGAGATATCACCGTCTTAGCAAGGCTTTTTAAAGAAAAAGGGGTTAGGGTGAAGGTTATCGAAGAACCGACCGAAGCTTTATCTTACGGCCTGGAAATTGCGCAAGAATACCAAACCCTCTTATTAATTACCGGTTCCCTTTATATGATTGGCGAAATCCGCCCTTTACTTTTGCAGGATAGAGATTAGACGGGCTTTTGCCCGTTTTTTCTTTTTTATTTGTGAAGGTATAGCTGTTTTTACCGACCACTGACCACCGACGACTTACGACCGTTAATGCATATTCTTTTCGCTTTTCCTCAATACTATAAAGAGGAAAGGAGGGACAAAATGGGATTATGGGTAAAAATTACAAAAATTTTTAAGGGTAAGGGAAACAGTTCATCTTTTAAAGAAGAAAAGCCAACCAGGCTTTCGCAGTATAAAGAAAAAAAGTTTTCCGGTAAAGTGGAGGTAGATGTTGGTGAAATAAAAAAAATCCTCGGTAATCCTTCGGATCTTTTAATAAGGGAGTTTAGCTATTACGGGGTTGCGGCGGCGGCGGTAATGATTGATGGTTTGGTGGATAAAATGGTGGTTATTGATGGGATTTTAAAGCCTTTGATGGTTGAAGCCAAAATTGCCCGGGAAAAGCCCGCTGACCCTTATAAAAGTTTGAAAGAAGAAATGCTGGCTATTGCGGAAATTAAAGAGGTTCAAACCCTGGACGAGTTTCTGCTGGCGGTGCTGTCCGGTGAAGTCGGGCTTCTTCTGGAAAATTGTTCGGTGGCCCTTTTGGCCAGCGCCAAGGGCTGGGCAAGCCGGTCGGTGACCGAGCCGATGAATGAAGTGGTGGTGCGGGGCCCGCAGGAAGGTTTTACCGAAACTATCCGGGTAAATACAACCTTAATCCGGCGGCGGGTCCGTTCGCCCTACCTCCGGTTTGAAGCTTTAAAAATCGGGCGGATTTCCCAGACCGATGTGGTAATAGCGTATCTCGAAGACATTGCTAATCCCCAAATTGTGGAGGAAGTACGGAATAGGCTTTCCCGGATTGATGTGGATGCTATTTTAGAAAGCGGTTATATTGAAGAGTTTATAGAGGACGATCCCTTTAACATCTTTCCCCAGATTAAACATACCGAGCGACCCGATAAAGCGGTAGCGGATTTGTTAGAGGGAAAGGTGGTAATTTTAACCGACGGAACTCCTTTAGCCTTGATAGTACCGGCTACCTTTCCCGAGTTCTTTCAAGCGGCGGAAGATTATTATGAAAAATATTTCATCGGAAACTTTTTACGCTTAATTCGCGTTTTAGCTTTTTTTATTGCTATGTTTTTACCTTCCCTTTACATTGCTATTATTACCTATCACCAGGAAATGATTCCAACGGAACTTTTAATAAATATCTGGGCTTCCCGCTCGGGCGTACCTTTTCCTGCTTTTGTTGAAGCGTTAATTATGGAGATTGCCTTTGAAGCTCTCAGGGAAGCGGGGGTGCGCCTGCCGCGTCCCGTTGGTCAGGCGGTGAGTATCGTTGGAGCATTAATAATCGGGCAGGCGGCAGTTGAAGCGGGAATTGTATCTACTTCCATGGTTATTACCGTTGCCATTACCGGAATTGCTTCCTTTGCCATTCCGGCTTTTAACATGGCCGTAGCGGCCCGGATTTACCGCTTTGGGATGATGGTTTTAGCGGCAACTTTTGGCATGTTCGGACTGATGATGGGCTTTATCCTTTTAGTTATCATGCTTTGCAATACCCGTTCCTTTGGCGTTCCTTACCTGGCCCCGATAGCACCCTTAAGCATTCCCGACCAGCGGGACGTTGTTGTAAGATTGCCCCGGTGGCTTATGGTCAAGAGGCCCAAACACTTTCGTCCACTGGATGAGCGGCGGATAAAAGAAGGATTAAGACCGGGCTTTCCGAAAGGGGAAAAAAGGAGATGAAAAGAACCTTAGCGGCTTTGTTAATTATCGGGCAAATTTTCTTTTTTGGCTGTTGGAGCAGAATGGAATTAGAAGATTTAGCAATTGTGCAGGGCGTAGGGGTGGATGAAAATAAAAAAGGTTTAAAAAAAGACCGGTACTTATTTTCGGTGCAGGTGGTCAATCCCAGCGCTCTTACCAGTAAGGGAGGTGGCGGTGGAGAAAAGCCTTACGTCATAAGACTTATTAGCGGCGAACTTTTTTTTACCTCTTTGCGGGAACTTAATATGGAAACGGCTTTACGCCTGTATTATGCCCACAACCGGGTGATACTTATTTCTGAAGATGTAGCCCGGCGCGGTTTAAAAAACCTTTTGGATTTTTTTGAGAGAAACCCGCAGTTTCGCCGGGATAATTACGTATTAATAGTTCAGGGTAAGGCTGTTGATGTTTGGGATGGGTTTTCTGGTCTGGTAAAGGTTCCGGCAATAGCTATCTATGATTTAGCTCAAAAGTCGTATCTTACTGCGGAAGCAGGGATTATCGAATTAGGGGATTTTATAGAACTGTTGGAAGAGGAAGGAGTGGACCCTTACGCTCCGGGGGTAAAGATTTTGACCAAGAAGGGACGGAAAGATATTCGGGTATTTCAAACGGCTCTTTTTAAAAACGACAAGTTGGCGGGCTGGCTTGATGAAAAACAGTCTCGGGGTTTGCTGATTGTTACCAACAAAGTGAAAGGCGGGATTACTGATGTTACTAACCCCTTTAATCCCGAAGACAAGCTTTCGGTAGAATTGGAAAGGTCAAAAACCCAGTGGGAACTGAAAGTGTTTGAAGATAAACCTGTTGTGAAACTTAAGGTGGAAACAGAAGGGATTATAACCGAGGCCCAGAACGGCCTTGATTTTAGTAAAAAGGAAACTTTTCAAAAATTAAATCGGGAGTATGCCAAATCGGTCCGCCGCGATATTTTGGCGTTTATTAATAAAACCAAGGAAATTGGCGCAGATCCTGCCGGTTTTGGCCGTTTTATCTACCGGGAAAACCCCGGGCTCTGGCAGGAGTTAAAAGATGACTGGGAGGAGGAAATTAAAAATTTGACGATAGAGGTAAAGGTTCAAGCTAAAATTGTTAGAACAGGGATGACAACCGCTTCAATTAAACCCCAGTAGGGTGGTGGTTTTCTTGGCATATCTTGTGGTAGGGTTATATTTGCTGATATTGGGTGTTTTTGGCTATCCCCTCCTGCGGGATAGGGAATACCGGGAATTAACCGTATTTTCCGTTTTAATGTTAATTTCCTTTTATTACGTATTAGCGGTTATGCTGGATTGGCCCTTAATAAATCCTGCTTTACCGGTTATGAAAATTGGTAAAATTATTAGCGGTTTCTTTAAATAATTTTTGATAGTTTTTGGCTTTTTTCTTTAAATAAAAAATTTGAGTATATAAAGGTAATTTTTTTGGAACAAGGAGAATTACCTATAAAAAACTTTTATTATTAAGGGTTATTGTTTATTTTTTTTTCTTTGTGTTATAATTCACCTATAAGGAGGGGAGCGGCATGAAAGGCTTTAAAATTCCAGAAGCTACGATTTCAAGGCTTTCGGTATACTCCCGCTATCTGGAAAACCTGTACCGTAAAGGCATTACTACCGTGTCTTCGGCGGACATTGCCCAGGGGGTAGGGGTAACTTCAGCTCAGGTCAGAAAAGATCTTGCTTATTTCGGAGAATTTGGTACCCGGGGAGTTGGCTACAACGTTAAGGAACTTTTAGACCATACTTTAAAAATTTTAGGATTAAATAATACCTGGAATATGGTAGTGGTGGGCGCTGGAAATCTCGGCTCAGCTCTTTGTGCTTACCGGGGCTTTAGAGAGAGAGGTTTTTACATAGTAGGGGTTTTTGATAACGATTTGACCAAAATTGGCAAAAAAATTAACGAATACGAAGTTTTACCGATTGACAAGTTAGAAGAAGTGGTCAGGGAAAACAACGTGGAGATTGGAATTATTGCCGTTCCGGCTGCTTATGCCCAGGATGTCGCTACCCGCTTGGTAAAAGCGGGGGTAAAGGGGATCCTGAACTTTGCCCCGACGGTTTTAAACGTTCCCGATAAAGTTATCGTTAGAAGCGTGGACCTAACGGTTAATTTAGAAGTTCTAACCTTTAATATTCGCCGCGACTAAGACCCTGGTGTTTACCGGGGTTTTTTGTTTGAAAAAAGTAATTGCATGGGTTTTACAAAGATGATAAACTTTTTGTGAAAGAAGGGGGATTTTGCTTGAAAATCTACTTGGCTTCGAAATCACCGCGCCGGCAGGAGTTATTAAAAAAAATTTACAGCCGGTTTGAAATAATTCCGCCGGAGGTAAAGGAAGAGGTTTATTCGTTAAATCCCATGGAATTGGCGCTTACTCTTTCCCGCCAAAAAGCCGAGAATGTGGCTGCAAAAATAAAGGAAGGAGTCATCATTGCTGCCGATACGGTGGTAGCGGTAGAGGGAAAAGTATTGGGTAAACCCCGGGATGAAGAAGAGGCTTATTTCATGTTAAAAACCCTGTCCGGGCGGGAACACGAAGTTTATACCGGAGTAACTTTAATGGAACTGCCGCAAAAACGGGAAAAAAGTTTTGTAGAGGTTACTAAAGTCTGGTTTTACCCTTTAACCGATGAAGAAATAAAAAGTTACATAGATTCCCGGGAGCCCTTTGACAAAGCGGGGGCTTACGGCATACAGGGCAAAGGTGCTCTTTTTGTGGCAAAAATTGAAGGATGTTATTTTAATGTGGTGGGGCTTCCGGTGGCCCGATTGTATCGTGAGCTTAGAGAGTGGGGATATTAATGGGGGAGAAAATTAAAAACCTGCCGGAAGAGCTAAGACCCCGGGAGCGGCTTTTACGCCATGGACCGGAAAGTTTAAACCCGGCGGAGCTCCTGGCGGTGCTCCTTGGAAGCGGTACGCCCCAGGAAAACGCTCTGGAATTGGCGTTACGGCTTTTAACTACTTTTGGCGGGTTAAAGGGGCTAATAGAGGTGCATCCCGAACAGTTAAAAAGCTTTAAAGGAATTGGCCAGGCCAAAGCAGCAAAACTTTTAGCGGCTTTGGAATTAGCCCGGCGCTATTATGAGCTCACCGGTGAAAATAAGCTAAATTTTTTAAATCCCGATGATGTGTATAATTATCTAAGATACAAAATAGGCCACAAAAAGCAGGAACAAGTGGTGGTGTTATATTTAAATACCAAAAACCAGCTTTGTGGTGAAAATATAGTTGCCATTGGCGGCGTAAATCATGCGGGGGTGTCGCCGGGAGATATTTTTCGGGAAGCGGTGAAAATTGGTGCCTATGCGGTAATTATTGCCCATAATCATCCCAGCGGCGACCCGACTCCCAGCAAAGAAGACATAGATTTTACCGGCCGGGTGAAAAAGGCGTCCGAAATTTTAGGAATTAAACTCTTAGATCATATAATTCTCGGAGAAAATAAATATATCAGTATGAAAGCCGAGCGGTTATTTTAGAAAGGGGAAGTTAAGATGGCCTTTAAATTTGGATTGGTAGCAAAGGATTTAGGCATTGACCTGGGAACTGCCAACTCTCTTGTATACGTAAAAGGGCGGGGCGTAGTTTTGTTAGAACCTTCGGTGGTGGCTATTAGAAAGGAAACGGGGCAAGTGCTGGCGGTAGGCAACGAAGCCAAGCAGATGATTGGCCGGACTCCGGGGAATATTGTGGCTATCCGGCCGATGAAAGACGGAGTTATTGCAGATTTTGACATTACATATAACATGTTAAAACATTTTATTAACAAGGCTTTAGGCGATAAGACTTATTTAATTAAGCCCAACGTGGTGGTATGTGTGCCTTCAGGAGCCACAGCGGTGGAAGAAAGGGCAATCAGGGATGCGGCTTTGGCCGCTGGAGCCAGGGAAGCGTATTTAATTGAAGAGCCAATGGCTGCAGCGATTGGAGCGGGACTACCGGTGGAAGAACCTACCGGCAATCTTATCGTTGACATCGGCGGAGGTACCACCGAAGTTGCGGTAATTTCTTTTGGGGGGATAGTAACCAGCCAGTCCTTAAGAATTGCCGGGGATGAAATGGATGAAGCGATTATTAATCACATTAAGAAAACCTACAATTTAATGATTGGCGAGCGTACGGCGGAAGAAATTAAAATTAACATTGGATCCGCTTATCCTCAGGATACGGTTACCACTTATGAGGTAAAGGGCCGGGATTTAATTACCGGGCTGCCGCGAACAATTGAAGTGAGTTCCGAGGAAATTTATAAAGCTTTAAAAGAACCGGTTTCGGCCATTGTGGAGGCCATAAAAGCTACTTTGGAGAAGACGCCTCCGGAACTGGCGGCAGACATCATGGACCGCGGGATTATGCTGGCAGGGGGAGGCTCATTACTAAAAGGTCTTGATAAGTTAATAAGTGCCGAAACCCACATGCCGGTCCACGTGGCGGAAGAGCCGATGTATTGCGTAGCTTACGGTACCGGCAAAGCTTTGGAAAACCTCAATGTTTTAAGAAATGTTTTAAAGACCCCTAAAAAATCCATAAAAGAGGCGTGATATAGTTGGCTAAGAGGTACTGGGGCAAGACTCTTTTAATTGGGGTATTGCTGGCGGTGCTCCTCCTGTCTCTTGCCCGCTATACAACCAAACAGCTTCCCTTTTTTTCCGAAGTTAAATCCGGACTTAAAGACTTGACTTACCCTATTGCCCGGGCGGTTAGTTTTCTCTGGGATGGGGTTGGCAATGTTACCCAATACTTTAAGGATATTAATGAGCTAAGGCGGGAAAAAGATAGACTTCTTCAGGAAAATACTGCTTTAAAATACCAGTTAAATCGCTTACAAGAAGTAGAGAGGGAAAATCTGCGGCTTAAAGCACTGCTGGGCTACAGTCGGGAACACCCAAATTTTAAACTTATTGTGGCCAAAATTATCGAGCGGGACCCGGCAAGCTGGTATAAGTCTTTTACGGTTAATCAGGGAAAAAGTTCTGGGATCAGGAAAGATATGCCGGTTTTGGACCAAAACGGTTTGGTTGGCCGGATGATGAATGTGGCCGCTTTAAACGGTGAAGTATTGCTAATTACCGACCCACGGAGCAGTGTGGCGGCGGTCACTTATCCGGGAAGGGTGCCGGGGATAATAAAAGGAACGGCTTTATCCTCCGAGCTTATTATGGATAACATTCCGTTAAATCTTGAAGTTCGTACCGGAGAGAAGGTGCTTACCTCCGGTCAGGGAGGAGTATTTCCCGCAGGTATACCTATCGGGTACGTTGTAAGTGTAACCAAAGATCCATCGGGGTTGGTGCAGGTGGCGAAAGTTCGTCCTTACGTTGATTTTGACCGGTTAGAGGAAGTATTTATTTTAAAAGGCAGTCGTTAACACCTGGGGGCAATGGTATGTCTAATCTAAAGGCTATGCTGTATTTTTTATTTTTTTATATAATAGCCCAAACGGTTTTTAGCCGGCTGGCGGTAAATGGAGTAAAGCCGGACTTAATCTTAATTTTAACGGTAATTTTAAGCTTTTTATATGGTCCCCCCAGGGGGGCCTTTTTCGGTATGCAGGGAGGTCTTATTGAAGACCTCTTTACCGGCCACTTTATCGGGCTTAATACTTTGGTAAAAATGGTTACCGGTTTTTTGGCAGGGGTGTTAGAAGGAAAAATTTATCCGGAAAACTGGTGGTTCCCTGGGGTCATTGTTTTTGTTTTAACTTTTGTTAAGGATTTTCTTTACGTAGCTTTTTTAAATCTCTTGGGTATAAATATTGCCCTCACCGAGGCCTTTGGCAGGATAATGCCCGTAGAGGCGTTATACAATTTTTTCCTAACACCCGTCTTTTATTTCTTTTTTTACCGCGCCGTTAGGGGGAATAAGCCTTGAGAAAGAACATTAAAGCCAATTTAGGCTGGATGGGTGTGGTGGTAACGTTTTTCCTGTTTATTTTATGGGGAAGGCTTTTTTATCTTCAAGTATACGCTACGGCCAAATATCAGACCTTGGCCCGCAAAAACGCCATCAGGATAATTGATGTTAAAGCCCCCCGGGGAGAAATATTGGACCGGAATGGCAAAAAAATAGTTACCAATAAAGCCGTTTATACCGTTTCTTTACTGTTTACCGGCTTAAAAAATGCCGATGTAATTTTACCCAAACTTGCGCAAATCCTTCAGGTTTCCGAAGAGGAACTGCGGTTAAAAATTAAAAACTCTAAAGCACGGCCGTATGAACCGATTCGTTTAGCTACCGATGTTCCCTGGGAGGTGGTAGCGAAAATTGAAGAGAGAAGGTACGAACTTCCGGGAGTTACGGTAAGCATCGAGCCCGCCCGGGATTATCCTTACGGTAATTTATTGGCTCACGTGGTGGGATATATTCAGGAGATAAAAGATACCCAGCTAAAAGAGCATCAGGCCGAAGGATACAAGTTGGGGGATATGTTCGGACAAACGGGCTTAGAGAGTTTTTATGAATCGGTTTTGCGCGGAAAAAATGGTGGTCGGGAAATTGAAGTGGATGCCAAGGGCAATCCTGTCCGGGACTTAGGGATAAAAACCCGACCGGAGCAGGGTAATTCCTTAGTTTTAACAATTGATGTAGACCTGCAAAAAGCTGCGGAAGAAAGTTTGAAAAAAACCATTGCAGCGCTGCAAAATCGTTATCCCGATGCCAGAGCGGGTGCGGTAGTGGCCCTTGATGTGAGAAGCGGGGAAGTGCTGGCCATGGCCAGTTACCCCACTTTTGATCCGGCGGCTTTTCCCAAGGGGTTAACCCAAAAGCAGGTGGATGAGTACATAAGGAATCCCGATCGGCCGCTTTATAATCGCGCGGTATCAGCTACCTATCCTCCAGGCTCCACCTTTAAAATGGTCACCGGCATGGCTGCCCTCTTAAATCGGGTAACTACTCCTTCCGAAACAATTTTCGATCCTGGTTACTACAAACTGGGAAACCGTGCTTTTAAAGATTGGAACCCAAGGGGCCACGGGGTTGTAAACTTTGTTAAAGCCATTAAAGAGTCTTGCAACGTTTATTTTTGGACGATGGCCCGGCGGCTGGGAGTAGAAAAAATTGTGGAAGTGGGTAAACAATTTGGTTTGGGAATGATGACAGGCATAGACCTTCCCGGGGAGAGTTCGGGACTTTTACCGACTCCCGAGTGGAAAAAGGAAACCAATACTGCCATTATCGAGAAAAATTTAAAGCCTAAAATAGATAAAATAAAAAGTGATTACGAGCAAAGAATAGCCCGGGCTAAAACTTCCGAGGAGAAAAAGCGGTTGGAGGCGGAACGGGACAAAAAAATTCAGGCAATTAACCGGCAAATTGAAATTTACCGCTGGGAAACCGAGTGGCAGCAGTATGATACGCTTAATATGGCCATCGGTCAGGGTTATAACAATTATACCCTTTTGCAGCTTGCCAATTATGTAGCCATGATAGCCAATGGGGGAATTCGTTACCAACCTCATTTGGTAAAAAAAGTTTTGGACAATCGGGGAAAGGTTATAGAGGAGGTAAAACCCAGGGTTTTAAGTAAAGCAAAGATCCCCGAGAATATTTTAAATTACGTGCGGCAGGGGATGCGGGAAGTAACGATGCCCGGGGGAACTGCCGGAGGAGTGTTTGCAGGATTTCCGGTAGCGGTGGCGGCAAAAACCGGAACAGCTCAGGTTTTCGGTAAAGACGATCACGGCTTGTTCGTGGCGTATGCCCCTTTTGAAAATCCCCGAATTGCAGTTGCGGCCATTATTGAACATGGCGGTCATGGTGGTTCTTCGGCAGGTTTGGTGGCCAGGGATGTTTTAGCGGCGTATTTTAAGGTGCCAAAAGTAAATACCAGGGTTTTTGGCCCGGTGGAATAAGAGCAGGAATTTTTCCAAAGATGTAGAATACATCAACTTAGCTAATTTTAAAGAAAAGGTGCTTTACGATGTTGAGAGGAGAGTTTTTCTTAGAAAATACTTTGCTGATAGATAAAACCTTACGTTCCGGGCAAAAGGTAAATTATGCTGGAAACGTGGTAGTCCTTGGGGATATAAATCCCGGAGCAGAAGTGGTAGCGGCCGGGAGCATTATCGTTCTGGGGACGGTCAGGGGAGTGGTTCACGCCGGCGCTGAAGGTTTTAAAAAAGCGGTGGTCTTAGCTTTTAAGCTCTTACCAACTCAACTTCGCATAGCTGATCATATTACCCGACCGCCGGAAGATGAAAAAATAACCAAAGACAATTTTAGCCCGGAAATTGCCCTTATTAAAGACGGGATGGTAGTTATTGAAAGCTACGAAGGGAACCTTGGAAAGCTTTTAAAATAAAAGGAGGAAGATTATGGGGGAAGCAATTGTCATTACCTCGGGAAAGGGAGGCGTCGGTAAAACGACGACTACCGCCAATCTGGGTACAGCTTTAGCGATGATGGGCCAGAAAGTGGTTTTGGTGGATACGGATATAGGTTTACGAAATCTTGATGTGGTTTTGGGGTTGGAAAACCGGATTGTTTATGACTTAGTTGATGTTGTCCACGGAAATTGCCGTTTAAAGCAAGCGCTTATCAAAGATAAACGTTTAGAAGGGTTGTATCTTTTGCCGGCGGCGCAAACCAAGGATAAGACGGCAGTAAGTCCCGAACAAATGCGGAATTTGGTTAGTGATCTTAAAAAGGAGTTTGATTATGTTTTAATTGATTGTCCGGCGGGAATCGAGCAGGGATTTAAAAACGCGGTAGCTGGAGCCGATCGGGGAATTGTGGTAACTACTCCGGAAGTATCGGCGGTCCGGGATGCGGACCGCATAATCGGTTTACTGGAAGCTGAGGGGATTAATAATCCCCGGCTTATAATTAACCGTATTCGTCCCAAGATGGTTCGGACGGGAGATATGATGGGAATCGAAGATATTATCGAAATTTTGGCTATTGACCTTTTAGGGGTTATTCCCGATGATGAAACTATTATCGTAACTACCAATAAAGGCGAGCCGGCCGTCTATGACCAGAACTCCCGGGCGGGCCAGGCTTTCCGGAATATTGCCCGGCGGATAATGGGTGAAGAGGTTCCGCTGATGAACTTAGAGGAAGAAGGGTTCTTCAGCAAGGTTAAAAAGTTGTTCGGTATCAACCGCTAAGGGGAGGGGACGGCCGTGCTGGAAATTTTAATGAAACTGTTTGGGAAGGAACAGCAAAACAGCAAAACCATGGCGAAAGAACGCCTTAGACTGGTTTTAGTTCAGGATAGGACCAATGTTTCACCCGAGCTCTTACAAAATTTAAAAGAGGATTTAATTGCTGTCATTACCAAATACATGGAAATTGACGAAAAAGCTCTGGAAGTAAATATCGATAGTCATGAAGACCAGGTAGCGCTTATTGCCAATATACCGATTAAAAACGTTAAAAGAAGTGTCCGGGTTCAAACCAATTAGCGAAATAATTTGCGAGATAATTAGCATATCTAAGAAAAGCGAAAAATATTGAGAATAAATAACAAGCACTGTAATATTTTCGGTTTTACAACCCAAAATAAATGTGTTAATTTTTTAACGGAAAAAACAGAAAAAATTAGGTATTGTTGTTATTATTCCTGCATATTTTATACTAAGAAAAGTAAATAAGAGGAAAAAGTCCCGAGACTTTAAAGTCCAGAGGCCAGCAGTAAAAAATGCTGGCTTTTTTTGCCAGCATTTTGTGTTTTCAGTTAAAATTAACTCTATTACTGCTGCCGTAATTTTTTAGCTAACTTTGTGCTTTTTGTAACTAATTTATATAGTTAGGATACATTTAGAGCTAATACAGTTTAGGGAGGGGGATGAAGGTGGTGGATTTACGATGTAACTGTGGAAAAATTGTTTGTCAGGTTGAAGGAAGTATGATTATCATTAAGTGCCGTCATTGTAAACAGTATGTTTACCTTTATTTTGACGGCGCGAAGATTCGAAGGGTAAATCCTGGCAGGCAATTTTCCCAAAATTTAATACCACCTTCCAGTCCGGAGGCTTTTAGCCCAGAGGCCAGCGTTTAAAACGCTGGCCTTTTGCTTTATTTTGCAAAAGAAAGGGGGGAAAAATATGTTGATGGCAGTTATTGGGCTTCTCCTAATTATTGCTACTTTTGTGTTTTGCGAGTGCGGACTATGGTATTTTATTTTCTATCATGAAAAAAAACCCTTTACCCCAGGATATATAGCTTTGTCCCTAACTACTGGTTTTTTGGCCTTTATTGCCATGGTTTTGGTGCTATACTTTATAATTTATCCGCCAAACATTATGACGTGGTTTTAAGAAAAACTCATTTTCGGTAAACGAGGTGTTAATTATGGTAATTTTTTTGTTTTGGCTTTTGGTGATAACGATTAGCGTTTTTTCCTTTTCCTTAAGCTATTATTTGTTTTTCTTTAAAGTTAAACGGGAATTAACCGGTTTTAAGCGTGGAATTTTAACCTTAATGGTTGGTCTTTTACTTTTTGCTTTAATATTTACCGCGGTGATGTTTGTAGTTTGGCCACCAGTAATTTAAGGAGGAGGAGCGATGAGCGAACGGGAGAAAAATCCAGGGGAACCGGAAGCGATTCGGTGCCGGTGTAAAAAAATTGTTGCTCAAAAAAATAAAGAGGAGATTATCATTAAATGCCGTTTTTGTAAACGAAGAGTAGTGATTTCGGTCCGGGAAATTAACGGGATTAGTTATACCGATTAAAGAGGAGGGGAGTAGCGGATGTTCGATAGAAGAATTATAATGTTTTTTTTCCTAATTTTTTGGCTTTTTTGGATTCCCAATGTGGCCTTGGCTGATAAAAATAAAGAAAATTTAAAAGGTAATGAAGAATGTTTAAAATGTCACGGGGCGGTTGGTTTAAAAATGGAGTGGGAGGGGGTTAATATTTCTCTTTACGTTGATTCCGGAAAATATCGCGACTCAATGCATGGAACCAATAAGTGTCAATCCTGTCATCCTGGATTTAACTCTTATCCGCACCCTAATGTCAAAAGTCGTCAACAATTTTTGCAGGAAATTAATGACAGATGTAAAAACTGTCACGATTATATTCTAAAAACCTTTAAGGGATCGGTTCATGACCGGAAAGACGTATATTGTTTTTCCTGCCATACGGCCCATACCATTTTTAGGGGAACTGATCCGCGCGCGTCTACTTACCGCAATAACATTGTAAAAACCTGTAGCCAGTGTCATAAAGGGAATGTTTTGAAAAGCTATCAAGAAAGTTTTCACGGTAAGGCTGTAGCTTTGGGCAGTAAAACTGCCGCTACCTGTACCGATTGCCATGGAAAACACAATATTTTTACCAAAACCGATTCTCGTTCCCTTACCAACCCGGCGAATGTTCCTAACACTTGTGCCCGTTGTCACGTTTTTCCCCGCAAAAATTTTGCCCGGGGGGCCGAGCACTTTGTGAAAACATCAACGGGAAACGGTAAAGTGGTTTATTATACGGAGAAGTTTTTTGTCTGGCTAACAATTTCCGTGGTGACTTTAACTTTAATCCACATTGAAATGGAATTATATCGACGATACAAAAAGATTAGAGAGCAGAAAGCCTTAGAGGTGACAGGGGGGGAAAGCTATGACCGGTAGGACTTATGAAAGGTTTAACATTCATCATCGGATACAGCATATTATGATGTTTGTAAGCTTTTTTATCTGTACCTTTACCGGGTTAGCGATTAAATACGAGCAAAGCAATTATGCTAAGGTTTTTACAAAACTGGTTGGAGGATTTGAAAATCTTTTAGTTTTGCACTTAGTCGGTGCTGTTATTATGCTCATCGGCAGTTGCTTGTATCACCTTTTGTACCTTTTAATCTATGTTATTGTAACTAAGAAAGTCTCTTTTGAAGCTCTACCGACGCTAAAAGATTTTAAAGATCTTTACCAAAATCTTAAATACTTTTTAGGTTTATCACCGGAAAAGCCGCAATTCACCCGCTTTTCTTATAAAGAAAAATTTGATTATTGGGCGGTATTTTGGGGGATTTTCATTATCGGTGGTTCTGGACTTATGATGTGGTTCCCTGACGTAGCCGCAAAATATTTTCCCCGAACAGTTATCGATGCTGCTCGAGCAGCTCACAGCGATGAGGCAATTTTAGCTATTGTGGTAATTTTTACCTGGCATTTCTTTAACGTTCATTTTAATCCTGACTTTTTCCCGGGAAATCTCGTTTGGTTTCATGGCAAATTAACCGAAGAACAAATGGAAGAGGAGCATCCTTTGGAACTTAAAAAATTAAAAGAAGTTCGGGGCAAGGAGGGGTAGAAATGGCAACAGGAAAATTCAAAAATAACACCTTTTTAATCCTGTTAGAAATGCTTTTTTACTTTGGAGTATTAATTTGGTTTTTAAGTTACTATTTACCTCTTGGACTCCATTAACGGGAAAGGGGTGCTTGCTTTGAATTGGAAAAAGGTATGGGGTGTAATTACCTTCGTGCTATTATTTACGGTGTTTAGCTTTTTTTGTTACAGCTATGTATCGGTGACTTTTGAGCGAAAAATAAATGACCCAGAGTTTTGTGTAAGCTGCCACGAAATGAAATACGCTTATTATAGCTGGAAAGCAACTAGCCATAGTACTGTTAATTGTCTTAGCTGTCATGAAAACCCGGATTTATTTAAAATGGTTTATCGGCATCGGGTTTTAAAGCCTAGCGGCCAAGTCATAAAGAAGATAGTGGTTCAGGATCAAAAGTGTGAAAAATGCCACCTGAGAAATCGAAAAATTACTCCTTCCTGGGACTTAAAAGATCCCCATCCAATTCACTTTCAAAAAGGCCTATATTGTGTAGATTGTCATTATAATGTAGCCCACGGTAAAGCTAATTTTCCGGAAAAAAGTGAATGGACCACCTATTATAATGATGCTATTCTCAAAAAGATTTCTACTTTTACTTCTAGGCAAAATCAGGTGGATAAAGGTGTCTGTAATAAATGCCATAATGGGAAAATGGCGTCGAAGACGTGCGATACCTGTCACATCCAAAGTAGTAGCAAAATAGATTTGGCTTCTAAATAAATTACGGCTTTTAGGCCGTTTCTTTTTTTATGAGCAAAAGTTTGGTATAATTAAACGCGAACAAGACGTGGGAGTGGAGCATATGCAATTTCGCCGGATGTTAAAGGAACTTGACTGGGGAGTGCTGGCCAATGTTTTTTTAATTATTATTTTAGGACTTGTGTTAATCGCCAGCGCTACCCGGGCAACTTCTCCCGATGATGTTCTTGGTTTAGCTAAAACCCAGCTACTCTGGGTTTTTTCTGGTCTTCTTTTAATGTTTGGTAGTTTGTACATTCCTTATGATGACTTTCCGCGCTATGCCAAATTCCTCTATCTTTTTAACCTTGTTATGTTGGTGACCGTATTATTTGCCGGGAGGGAAGCTTTAGGGGCGCAGCGCTGGATTAAAATAGGCCCCTTTTCCTTGCAACCCTCGGAGTTTGCAAAAGATATCATAACTATAACTCTGGCCAATTATTTAGCTGCCCGTCAGGGACAGATTGATAAACTTAGCGATTTTATCCGGGTGTTTGTCCATATTGGTGTCCCTATGCTGTTAATTTTAAAGCAGCCGGATTTAGGTACTTCGCTGGTTTTTGTCGCCATTACTTTTGCTCAGCTTTATGTAGCGGGGGCAAACCGTAAACTCTTATTTAGTCTCTTTGGCGGGGGCCTGGTTTTGGCCATTGGCTGGATTGCTCTCCATCTTCACTTTCCCCAAATCTGGATTCCTTTAAAAGAATACCAGTTAAATCGGTTAATTATTTTTTTAGACCCGTGGAAGGATATGCAGGGAGCGGGTTACCACGTGATTCAGTCACAGATTGCCATTGGTTCGGGAGGTTTTTGGGGGAAAGGACTTTTTCGGGGAAGTCAAAATCAGCTGAACTTTCTGCCCGAGCAGCACACCGATTTTATTTTTTCCGTGTTAGGGGAAGAACTGGGCTTTATCGGTGCTTCGGTGCTACTGGTACTATATTTGACTCTTTTTTGGCAGTTGATTCGCATTGGCCAGCAGGCCAAGGATTTACTGGGAAGTTTACTGGTAGCCGGAGTTGTGGCCAAGCTTGCTTTTCACACTTTTATTAATATTGGGATGACCTGCGGGATTATGCCCGTAACCGGTATACCCTTACCTTTTGTAAGTTACGGAGGAAGTGCTATGTGGTCCAATTTATTATCGGTGGGCCTGGCGCTTAATGTTTACTTAAGGAGGAAAAAATTATCGTTTTAGGTTTTAAGGGAAATAGTTAAATTTTCAAAAAATTCTCTTAACAAAGAAAACAAATTTAAGTATAATGGAGAAAAATTAATTACGGGTTTTCCAGGAGGAGGGGCTTGGTGTGGCGGTAATTTATAAAGCCGGTGACAATATCTGGCAGGTTGATTTGTTTGAACAGGGGATTGCTGGCAGAACGAGCTGTTTTATTGTGGCGGGGAAAGAAAAGGTAGCTTTGGTGGAAACCGGACCTACGCCATCTACCAAGTATATCTTAGAAGCCTTAGAAGTTCTGGGAATTGACCGGGAAAGGATTTCTTATGTTTTTGTAACGCATATTCATTTGGACCATGCCGGAGGAGCTGGAAACCTTTTGCGGTATCTACCCAGGGCATATCTTGCGGTACATCCCCGGGGGGCAAGACATATGATATCCCCGGAAAAATTGGAAGCTGCTGCTAAAGCTATCTACGGAGAGCGGTTTTTACCGTTTTTTGAAAAAATAATTCCGGCTCCGGTCGAAAGAGTTCTGGAAACTGCCGACGGTCAGGAATTTGATTTAGGGGGCAGAGTGCTTACCGTCTACCATACTTCAGGGCATGCCCGCCACCATCAGGTAATTACCGATAGTTTAACCCGGGGTCTTTTTTCCGGCGATATGGCGGGAGTTTTAAATAACATTATTAAAAACCGGTACGGGAAGGTGTTTGTCTATCCTTCAACACCTGCTACGGAGTTTGAGCCGGAAAAAATGATTTTAGAGTTAAAACGGTTTTTAAACTTAGGATTGGAAAGGATTTACTATACCCATTTTGGGGTGGTAGAAAATCCCGGGGAAATTTTTCATTACTTAATAAGGGAAGTGGAAGAATACGAACGTTTGGGCCAGGAAATTTTAGCGCAAAATCTTGGCATAAAGGAAATGCGGCAGGCTTTAACCTACCGGGTATATTTGGAAGCAGCCAAAAAGGGTGTTTTCCTTGATGACGATATTAAAAACAGCTTTGAGCTTGACCTGGAATTAAATGCTGCCGGCATACTTCATTACTTAACAAAATAAAAGTCATGAAAAATTATCCCTCTTCATAAGATGTAGTAAAACATCTTAGGGGAGGGATTTTTTATGTCCGACAAGGACAACCTGAAAATTTACGGAGATTGGAGCAAACCCTACATAAGAAAGAAAAGTATTTATCGACCCCCCGGGAAAAAACGCGAATTTAAGTTTTTTTACAAGTTTTTGCTGGTGGTGGTAATTGTAGCGGGTTTTACTTTTTGGGTAAGTAAAGATTTACCGGGAGCATCTAAGCTTAAGGAAGCTGTGAAATACGTTTTAACTACCGAGACGGAGGTTCAACCGGTTTTTGACCGGGTTTTGGAGATTGGGATGGGAAATGAAGAGGCTCTTACTGCCTCTAATTTAGAAATTCCGGTTGATGGAAAAGTAATCCGGGGATTTGGCTTAGATAGTGATGGCTTTTTTCACGGGGGCTTGGATATACTGGGTGAACCCAATAAACCGGTTAAAGCAGCAGCTCACGGGACGGTGGTAAAAACCGGTTATAAAAAGGGGTACGATAACTATTTAATTATTTCCTGGGGCGAACAGGAGGTTTTATATGCAAATTTAAAGGAAGTATGGGTTAAAGCAGGAGAACTGGTGGAAAAAGGGCAGGAGATAGGTTGTACCGGGAACAGCGGGATGCTGCATGTGGAATTTCACGATAAGGGTCTTGCCGTTGATCCGGCACCGGTCTTTAAGGTAAAGAGCTAAATGAAATTAAAAGTTCACCCGCTGTTCTGGGTTTTTCTCTTAATGTATCTGGCTTTAGGAGCATTTGCCAAAATTGGCATACTTTTATTTTCACTCTTGTTTCACGAACTATTTCACCTTTTTCTGTATAAAAAACTTTTTCAGAAACCTGTTTCTTTGACCCTGTTACCCTTTGGAGGGGTAATAGAAACTTCCAATCCGGTAGAATTCTTTCCGGGAAAGGAGTTTTTGGTTGCGGCGGTGGGGCCGCTGGCTAATTTAATTTTGATGTTTTTTGCTTTAGGGATAATCAATAATGGCTTTTTTAACGCAAATGTAGCTTTTTTATTGGATTTTAACTTTATCATGGCGGTTTTTAATTTTTTGCCGGTTCTTCCCCTGGACGGGGGACGAATGTTGCGGGCGGTTTTAACCAGGGTTACTAATTTAAGAATAGCTACCCGGATTGTTTCCAATATTTCGCTGGTAACCGCTTTTGCGGTGGTGGCGGCGGGAATTTACGGCTTTTTATTCCGGATAAATGGTGCCGATGTGGTAATTTTGGGAGTGTTATTGATTTTTTTAGCCTTTCGGGAAAGGGTAAAAAACAGCTTTTACTTTTTGCAAAACCTAACTTATAAGGAAAAAATTTTAAATGAGCAGAAAATTTTAAATTCCAAGGTTTTGACGGTAGCCCGAAATACTCCACTAAAAGAGGTGGTAGACAAATTCTTACCGTCCCATTACCAGTATGTGGTGGTGTTGGAACGGAACCAGGAAATCTTAGGAGTTTTAAGCGAATGGCAAATAATGGAGGGAGTTGTGAAGTTTGGCCTGTTAAAACCGGTGGGAGAGCTTTTACAAAAATGAGAAGCTTTCCTGCTTATTTTTTTCTTACGGGAAATTTTGTGGTAAAATAGCAATGAGGTGAAAAAGGTGAATTTTGCTAAACTTTTAGCTTTAGTCCAGAAACCGGCGAGATATTTGGGCAATGAATTAAATGCGGTAAAAAAGCCCTGGGAGAAAAATTTGGTTAAAATTGCCTTTTGTTTTCCGGATTTATATGAAGTTGGGATGTCCCATTTAGGACTTAGAATTTTATACGAAACGGTAAATCGCCGGGATGATGCCCTTTTGGAGAGGGTATTTGCTCCTGCCGAAGACATGGAAAAGCTTTTGCGGGAAAAGGGTTATTTTCTTTTTTCTCTGGAAAATAAAAAGCCTCTTTGGGAGTTTGACCTGGTAGGGTTTACCCTGCAATACGAGCTAAGCTATTCCAATATTTTAAATATGTTAGAATTGGGTGGAGTGGAAATATTTGCCGAAAAGAGAAGGGGATGGCCCCTTGTTATGGCCGGAGGACCGGGGGCTTTTAACCCGGAGCCTTTAGCCGATTTTATTGATTTTTTTGTTTTGGGAGAAGGGGAAGAGGTAGTAGCGGAAATTATCGAAGTGGTAAAGGAAGCCAAAGTTAAAGGCTGGGAGCGTAACGATACCCTTTTGGCTTTAGCGCAAATTCCGGGGGTTTACGTTCCGAAATTTTACCGGGTTAGTTATGATGAAGCCGGAAGGTTGACCGAGTTTATGCCGCTTAAAAAAGATCTTCCGGTGAAATTTACCAAAAGAATTGCTCAAGGCTTTTTATCCGGATACTCCCTGCCATCTCCCATAGTACCTTATCTTGATATTGTTCATAATCGGGCCATGGTGGAAATAATGCGGGGATGCAGCCGGGGTTGCCGTTTTTGCCAGGCGGGGATGATTTACCGCCCGGTACGGGAAAAAACTCCGGAATTGGTTTTGGCAGAAGCAGAAAAAATTATGGAGAAAACCGGCTATGAAGAAATATCCTTGGCTTCCTTGAGCTCCGGAGATTACCCGTATATTCGGGAGGTAGCGAAAAAGCTTTTGGATAAGTACCAGGAAGCGGGGGTAAATATTAGCCTTCCTTCCCTGCGAATTGATACCTTTGCAGTAGATTTGGCGTCCGAACTGCAGCGGGTGCGGAAAGCTACCTTGACTTTTGCTCCGGAAGCCGGAACCCAGAGGATGCGGGATATTATTAATAAAGGGGTTACCGAGGAAGACCTCATTAATACTGTGAAAGCTGCTTTTAAAGCAGGCTGGCAGGCAATTAAACTTTACTTTATGATTGGCCTGCCTTATGAAACCGACGAAGACGTTGCGGGGATTATTCATTTAGCCCAGAAAGTTGCCGATATCGGCGTTAAAGAAGGGAGGGTACCCCGAGGACGGCTGAAAGTTACGGTTTCGGTTTCAAACTTTGTTCCCAAACCCCATACTCCCTTTCAGTGGCTGGGGATTATTTCAGCGGAAGAAATTAAAAGGCGGCAGGGAATATTGGAAAAATTGGCTAAAAAAGACCGGCGTCTTAGTTTAAAAATGCACGATTACCGGACGAGCCTTTTGGAGGCAGCCCTTTCCAGGGCGGACCGGCGTATTGGGCGGGTAATTTACCGGGCGCATAAATTAGGCGCCAAGTTTGACGGCTGGCAGGAATATTTTAATTATGAGCTGTGGCAAAAAGCTTTTTTAGAAGAAGGATTTGACCTTGAAGCGTATGCCCGGAGGAGCTTTTCTTTGGATGACCGTTTGCCCTGGGAACCATTTGCCGGGGGAATAAGTCAGAGGTTTCTTAAGAAGGAGTATCGGGACGCCATGGCTGGAAAGAACACCGCTGATTGCCGGGAGGGTAAGTGTACCGGATGTGGGGTTTGCCCTGCTTTGGAAATTTCCCCGGTGCTGACAGGAGGGCGGAAGGTTAGTGAAATATTTGCTTAAGTATTCCCGGGGAGGAGAATTAAAATACATATCGCACCTGGATACCATGCGGGTTTTTGAAAGGGCTTTTCGCAGGGCGAATTTGCCGATGGCTTTTTCAGAAGGCTTTAACCCTCATCCCAAGTTTTCCATAGCCTTGCCCTTAGCGTTGGGGCATGAAAGTCAAGGGGAGCTAATGGAATTAACCTTAAAGCAATTTTTACCTCCCGAGGAGATAAAAGAACGCTTAAACAGTGTTTTACCTTCCGGTTTTAAAGTGTTAGAAGTAAAGCCGTATTTAGATGATAAAAGCTTAATGTCGCGGGTAAGCAAGGTTGTTTACCGGATAAAAATCAATCTTTCCAATACAGAACTTTTAGCCAGGAAGGAAAAGCTTTTAACGGATAAACCGCGGATAGTAAAAAACACCAAGAGGGGAGAAAAACAAATTGATTTTTGGCAGGCGGTCGAAGCTTTAGAGGTGCAGGAAAATGGCATAAATGTGGTTATAAGGGTTGGAGAAAACTCCTTGCGTCCGGAAGAGGTAGCTAAAATTTTTTTGGGTTATTTGCCCGAGGATATTGAATATATTCGGGAAGAAATTATTTTAAGTTAAAGGGAGCTATCATGACTAAGACTTTAGTTTTTCACCGACAGCCGGAATACGATTTAGCGGCGGTAATGGTTGACGGAAGTCCTTTTTCGCTTTTTGCGAAACGGCGAGACGAACAAACGCAGATTAACGATATTTATTTGGGGAAAGTAGAGAAAGTAGTTCCGGGGTTACAGGCGGCTTTTGTAAATTTAGGTTTGGCTAAAAACGGCTATTTACCTCTTGATGAGATAAACGTTAAGCCCGGGGATGTAGTGTTGGTGAGGGTAGTTAAAAACCCCACAGCCCAAAAAGGCGCCAAGCTGTCTACGGTGATTTCCCTTCCGGGGCGAAACCTTGTTTATTTTCCCCAGAAAGAGATGAAAGGTATTTCCAGGAAACTTACGGAAGACAAAAGGGAGTATTATCATAGGGTATTAGAAAACTTGAATCTTCCCGGCGGGTTTATTGTTAGAACTTTAGCCGGTGAGGAAGAAGACCTTTTGCAGGAAGCCAAACGACTTTATGAAGAATGGCAGGGAATTTTAGAGCGAAGTAAAACTGCTCAAGCCCCGGCTTTACTTTATAAAGAAGATGACCTTTTTACCTGGTGTCTTAGGGAATTACTGGACAAAGACTTTACTGCCCTTTATGTGGATGATTTTGAACTTTTGGAGATCGGGCAGAAGTTTCGCGAAAGGTTTCGCGTGTTGCTGCCGCCGATTTATAAAAGCTTTAATGTGATGGAAGAATTTAACCTGATAAGGACAATGGAAAAACTTACCAGGGAGCGGGTCTGGCTGAAAAACGGCGGTATTTTAGTCATCGAAAAAACCGAGGCTTTAACCGCCATTGATGTAAACTCTGGAAAATTCACCGGAAAAAAAGATTTAAAAGAAACCGCTTTTAAAATAAATTTAGAAGCGGCCCGGGAAATTGCCAAGCAGATTAGGTTAAGAAATATCGGTGGAATTATCGTGGTAGATTTTATTTCCCTGTTGGAGGAGGAACGGTGGGAAGAGATTTTAAGGGTTATGGAAGAAGAGTTTTTGCGGGATAAAGCCAAAGTAAAGATTACCGGGAAAACTCCTTCGGGGCTGGTGGAAATTGCCCGGCAGAAAATAGGGCTTTCCATCGGCGAGCTTTTTACCCACGAGTGCAGTGTCTGCCAGGGCACCGGGAGAATAACAGATATTACTGTCAAGCGTCTCTGACTTTATCACCTTTATGTGTCTCGACTTTGACCCGTTGAGCGGATACAAGAGTGACAATATCACAGATTAATAACAATCGCCAACCTTATTGATTGACTATATCAATAAAAAGAGGTATAATACGTATTTGGCAATTTCTCCGAGTGGACCAGGGAAAATGGAGCAAGGTCCGTTTCTATTCTTTGAGGGAAAGGAGCGGTACCTATGTCAACATCAGGTAGTGCTGTAGAAGTTCGTCGGATCGATGCGCTTTTGCTCCGTGCACTGTACGGAGGTTCCAAATCCTACTGGGAATTGATGCGAGCTGGGCAAGCGCAGACCCACCAAGTGCTGAAGGTCCTGCAGTCGCTCTTGGAGAGCAAGCTTGTGACCTACGACGGTGAGCGCTTCGTGCTCACCGAAGCGGGACGCCGGCAGGTCGAAGCCTTAGGGCTGGATCGGGTGGCCGAGCAGCGCTGTGAGACCTGTGCGGGACGAGGCATCGTCCTGCGCCCGCCTTTCGACCGGGTCCTTGAAACATTCCAAAAAATGGTGACCATGCGGCCAAAAGCAACGCCCAACTTTGACCAGGGGTATGTGACGGTGGAGACCACCGTGCTACGTCTGGCCCTGATGGCCCAGCGGGGCGATCTGGTGGGTCGCGATCTCCTGCTGTTAGGCGATGATGACCTTACGGCCATTGCGGCCGCGCTCTCAGGATTACCGCGGCGCATCTTCGTCCTGGATGTGGACGAACGCATTGTTGGCTTCATCCGCGACGTAGCCCGGGACCGGGGTTGGGACAACGTCCACGCTGAAGTCTACGATGTGCAAGATCCGCTGCCCGAGAACCTGCGGGGCCAGTTCGACGTGTTCTTCACCGATCCGGTGGAAACGGTGCGCGGTATCTTCCTCTTCTTGAGCCGTTGCACCGAAGCGTTGCGGGGTCCCGGTTCGGCCGGGTATTTCGGCCTTTCATTCCTCGAAGCCTCTTGGAAAAAGTGGCGCGACATCCAGCGCGGCATCCTTGATATGGGATTTGCCATCACCGATATGCTCGGGGCTTTCCAGGAATACCAGCTGGAAAACATCGTGGCCCAGGGTTATCCGGTGGCCCGCATGGCGCCGGTGGCGGTCAAGGAGCCCGATGTTTCCTTCTACGTGAGCACCGTCTACCGCCTGGAGCTAACCGAAGAACCGCGGCCCCTCTTTACCGGCCGGGTGGAGCTCGGGCGGGACCTGTATTACGACGACGAAGCATGTGTTACACTCCCCCGATAATCTCCGAAAAATTTGCGCCCCGGTGGGGGGTATTTCCGCCACCGGGGCGCATACGTTTAAGAACGGCGGAATAACAGATATTACTTGACAAAAAAGAAAAAATTAAGATAAAATTTTAAGGTAAGCCGCTCAAAAAAGGCTTTAAATAGGCTTTGGGCCTTGCCTTTTTTGGCGAGTCTAATGCGGGAGGTTTTGGAGCATGTACGCAATTATTCAAACCGGCGGCAAACAGTACAAAGTGGCCGAAGGAGACAAAATTTTTGTGGAAAAGTTAAATGCGGAGCCGGGAAGCATTGTAACCATTAATGAAGTTCTGGCTGTAGTTAAAGATGGCAGCATTAAAGCCGGGAATCCCTATGTTGAAGGGGCAAAGGTCAATTTAAAAGTGGTACGTCACGGGAAAGGCCGCAAAATTATTGTCTTTAAGTACAAACCGAAGAAAAATTACCGGAGAAAATACGGTCACCGGCAACCGTTTACGGAAGTTATTGTGGAAAAAATTGAGGCGTAGGGCCGGGAGGTGAGGTAGATGGCACATAAAAAAGGCGTTGGTAGTTCTAAGAACGGTCGGGATTCAAAAGCGAAAAGGCTTGGAGTTAAAAGATATGCCGGTCAGTTTGTTACCGCTGGAAGCATTTTGGTTCGGCAAAGAGGAACCAAGTTTCATCCCGGTAACAACGTAGGTATTGGCGGTGACGATACTTTATTTGCCAAGATTGATGGTTATGTTGTTTTTGAGCGGAAAGGGAAAAACAAAAAGCAGGTAAGCGTTTATCCCCAAAATGTAGCAATTTAACCAGCCGAGCAGGGCTGGTTAATTTTTTATTATGAAAAAATAAAAGTGAGAGGATAATACATGGAAAGAGCAATAAAAATTATTCGCCGGGAGCGGCATGAATTTTTGAACTATCTGCAAATTTTGCGGGGTTTTTTTCAGTTAGGTAAATATGACAAAGTTTTAGAGTATATTGACCGGATAAGCCGGAATATCCAGGAACGTCAGGAATTCTTTCGCCTGTTTAACCCGGAAACGGCATTAATTCTTACCGAGCTTTATTATTTGCTGGAAAGTGTGGAAGCTACCCTGACAATTTCCGGTGATAAAAGGGGACAATATAATAAAGATTTTGGACCTGTTGTTGAACGTTTTGTTTTAGAAAACTGGGAGCTCCTGAAAACTTTTAATGGCAAAAAAGAGGTAAAAATTATTTTAGATCATTTTCCCAGGATAGAACTAATAGTTAACGACCAGAAAAGCCAGGAACAGTTGTTATAGGGAGGTAAAAAATATGTTTTATGATACGGCAAAAATTTATGTTAAAGCTGGAGATGGGGGTAATGGTTGTGTATCTTTCCGGCGGGAAAAGTATGTGCCCAATGGCGGTCCCGATGGAGGCGATGGCGGCCGCGGTGGCAGTGTTATTTTAGTTGGGGATGAAGGTTTAAATACGCTTTTGGATTTTCGCTATAAAAGGCATTATAAAGCGCCCAGGGGTGAGCATGGCAAAGGGAGTAACCGTCATGGTAAAGCCGGCGAAAATCTCTATATTCGGGTGCCGGTAGGAACGGTGGTTAAAGATGAAGCAACCGGCGAAATTTTGGCCGATATCACCGAGCACGGTCAGGAAGTAGTGGTAGCAAGAGGCGGAAGGGGGGGCAGGGGCAATGCCCATTTTGCCAGCCCCACCCACCAGGCACCAAAGTTTGCGGAACTGGGGGAGCCGGGGGAAGAACGCTGGCTTCTTCTGGAACTAAAGCTTTTAGCCGATGTGGGTTTGGTAGGCTATCCCAATGCTGGAAAGTCAACGTTAATTTCCCGGGTAAGTGCGGCCCGCCCCAAAATTGCCGATTACCCTTTTACCACCCTTACTCCCAACCTGGGAGTGGTTGAAGTGGGCGAAGGACAGAGTTTCGTCATGGCCGATATTCCCGGGTTAATTGAGGGTGCTCATGCGGGAGTAGGGTTGGGACACCAGTTTTTACGACATGTAGAACGTACCCGGGTTTTATTAATGGTTTTAGACATGAGCGGTTTTGAAGGACGCGATCCGGTAGACGACTTTGAAGTGCTTCTAAAAGAGCTTAAGCTGTACAACGAACAGCTTTTAACCAAACCCCTCGTAATTGCTGCCAATAAAATGGATACGGCCAATGCGCAGGAAAACTTAGAAAAATTAAAACAGCATATTGCCGGAAAGTACGAAATCTATCCCATTTCGGCCCTTACCGGTGAAGGACTTAAACCGCTTATTTATCGCCTCTGGGAAATTATTTCTACTTTGCCGCGGGAGAGTTTGGAGGTAAAACCACAGAAAGTAATAAAAGAGCAGCCGGAAGAAGGTTTTGTGGTGGAAAAAGTTGATGGAATATTTGTAGTTAAAGGGAAAAAGATTGAACGGTTGGTGGCTATGACCAACTTGGATAACGAGGAAGCGGTTGACCGTTTGCAGCGGACCTTTACCCGAATGGGTTTAGAAGAACAGTTAAAACGTGCCGGGGTAAAACCGGGAGACTTGGTGCGGATCGGCAAGTTTGAATTTTATTTTGTCGATGAAACCGAGGGGCTGGAGGAAGAATAAAAAATCTTAATTGCCGTTGAGACAATTTTATCCACTTTTTTAGCCGGTATAAGCGAATGCGGGATATTTTTAAGTTTTTCTGTGCGGCCATAATTGAAAATTTTGATTATCGGCAGCTTCCAAGTTTTTGGCGTTTTCTCGGAAATATTGGCTTTTTACGTCGGGATAAAATCCGGGGGGAGGTAATTAACCGGCGGGGATTTTAATATAAAAACTGTTTATGGTAATAGTAATTTTAATAACTAACAAAATCCCGGCATAGTGATATAATTTATATGAGGTGTCCTTTATGAACTTAACTACCATACGCCGATATGCCCTGGATATTTTAGATAATATTAACGATGGGGTGTTTGTTACTAACAAAAAGCGGAAAATTATCTATTGGAATAAGGCGGCAGTAGAAATTACCGGAAAGACCAGAAAAGAAGTTTTAAATAAAAGCTGCTATGAAGTGATGAACTTTCCGCAAAACGACCAGGGAAAGTGCCTTTGCGAAAATAACTGTCCCCTTTTATCAACCATTAAAGAGGGAAAAGCGATAAAACGGTATAGAACGATTTTTACGAAAGGCGAAGAAAAAATAACGTTAGAAGTTTCTACCTCACCAATTATCAATCCCCTTGGACAGGTGTTAGGCGGGGTAGCAGTTTTCCGGGAAATTAAAGATTAAAATAAAAAGGTTGGGTGATTTTCCCAACCTTTTTTAATTTCTTTTCAGGGCCCAGGGTAAGAGCAGTACCGCCAAAAGAGCCATCATGCTGCCAAAGTAAAAGGCGGCGGCAGGGTTAACGATATCCCACAAAATACCGGCAATTAAACTGGCCGGAAGGGCAGAAAGACCTATTGCGGCGTTATAAAGTCCATAAGCCGATGCCCGTTTTTCCGACGGTACTAAATCGGCAACCATGGCTTTTTCCACTCCTTCGGTTATACCGTAATAGGCGCCATAAAGAATATACAGTAAGGCAAAAATTTTAGGATTGCTTGCCACCGCAAATCCCAAATACAATAGGGCGTAAACTATCCAACCTCCGGCAATAAGTTTAAGACGACCAATCTTATCCGACAGAGCTCCCGCCGGGTAGGATACCAGAACGCTAATTAAGTTAAAAAATCCCAGCATAATAAAGATCTCAACAATCGTCATGCCGTTTTCTTTTGCCTTTAAAATTAAAAAGGCATCGGATGAATTTCCCAGGGTAAATAAAATTAAAACTACCAAAAACTTTTTAAACCGCAGATCGAGTTCTTGAAAAGATAGGGAAAACTTTTTAACTGTTTTTTCCCCTTTTGGCGGTACTTCTTTTATGAAAAAAGCGAGCAAAAGCAAAACTAAGATCCCGGGAATGGTGGAAATAATGATTAACTTTTGAAAAATCTCCCGGCTCATGGAGACGGTCGTTGCTTCACTCCACTGAAGAATGGCGGCAGCGATAAATAAAGCCAACACGGCTCCAAAGGGGTCCAAAGCCCGGTTAAAGCCAAAAGCTTTGCCCAGGTTTTCCGGCTCAGTAGAGTCGGCTATCAGGGCGTCTTTGGGAGACGTACGGACCCCTTTTCCAACCCGGTCGAGAAAGCGAATTAAGAGAACTACCGGCCAGGTAGTGGTCCAGTAAAGAAAAGGGCGGGAGAGGTTGGAAAGGGCGTAACCGAGAAAAACCAGGGCTTTTCGCTTTTTAACGATATCGGATAAATAACCGGAGATTAACTTTAAGAGGGTAGAAGTGGTGTCGGCTATTCCTTCGATTAAGCCTATTATTTCGGTTTTAATTCCAAGAACATTGGAGAGAAAAAGGGGAAGGGTTCGCAGGGTAAGTTCGCTGGAAAAATCATTGAGCATACTGATAAAACCAAAAAGGAAAGCGTTTTGACTTAAGCCCCAAAATTTTTTCTGTGGTTTATCTTTTTGCATCCAAATCATCCTTTCAAAAATTGACCGAACAGTCAATTATAATTTTAACATTAATAAATCCTTAAAACAATATTTCACACTTGACTTGTGAAAATAAGTACAATATAATAAAGACAACACGTAAATCTTTTAAAAAATACAAAATTTTTAAGGGCTGTGTTTTTATTTATGGTAAAAAGTGAAAATAGTCACAAGATTTACTACAGGAGGGACATAGTAATGGAAAAAAACTTTTTAACACCCCAGGAAATCGTCAACTTCACCTTAGAAACTGGAATCAAAAAAGCAAAGCTTAACTTTTTAGCTTCTTTTATCCTTGGGATTTTAGCGGGTAGTTATATTGCTTTTGGAGCGTTTGCTGCCAATTTAATTAGTCATTCGGTGGAAAACTTTGGCATTGCCAAATTTTTAGGGGCGGCTGTTTTCCCGGTGGGATTAATGTTAGTGGTAATGGCCGGTGGTGAACTTTTTACCGGGAATACTTTAATGACTATTGCTCTTGCCGAAAGAAAGATTACCTTAAAAGCAATGTTAAATAACTGGTTATGGGTTTATGCTGGCAATTTTGTTGGTTCTTTTTTAGTGGCATACCTGGTGGGAAGGTCCGGTATGTTAGAGTTAAATAAAGGGTTAGTAGCAGCTGCAGCGCTTAGGACGGCAGCTCTAAAAGCAAATCTGACCTTCAGCGAGGCGTTTATTCGGGGAATTTTGTGTAATATTTTGGTGGTTTTAGCGGTGTGGCTTGCCTATGGAGCAAAGGATGTAGTAGGGAAAGTAGTTGGAATCTGGTTTCCCATAATGACGTTTGTCCTTTCCGGTTATGAACACAGCATTGCTAATATGTATTATTTTGCTGTAGGACTTCAGGCCAAAGCTTTGGGAGTTGCCAAACTTGCTCATTTAAAATCAGAGTTTTTAACAAATTTAAACTGGGGACATATCTGGCTTTATAATCTGATTCCGGTGACCCTTGGGAATATTTTTGGGGGTAGCATTTTAATTGGCCTTGGTTACTGGCTGGTTTACCTCTATTTGCCGCGGGTTAATGAACTCTCCTTGGCTGGTCTTTTAAAGAAATTTATCTTTGGAGTTGAAAAACCAAAACTTCAGGAAAATAACTAACAGCGGAGGGCAAAAACCTCCGCTTATTTTTAAGTTTTTGGGAGGAATTTTGCTTTTTTTAGCGAATAATATATCAAAAAAGACATAATATATTTGGAGGTGCTTGAATGAAGCGGATTTTGGGTTTGCTAAGTTTGTTTTTTTTGCTAATTTTTGGGGTCGCTGGTTGCCAGGAAAAAGGAGCTGTTACTTCTAAAACCACCGCTCCGAAAAATCCGGAAGTGATTTTGGCTACCACCACCAGTACGGTGGATACCGGTCTTTTAGACCAGTTAAAACCGGAATTTGAGCAAAAAACCGGTTACAAGCTTAAAATAGTGGCTGTCGGCACCGGGCAGGCTCTCAAAATGGGGGAAAAGGGGGAAGCGGATGTTCTTTTAACCCATGCACCGAAAGATGAAGAGGCCTTAGTAGCTAAAGGGTATGTGATTGACCGCCAACCGGTAATGCATAATGATTTTATCCTTGTAGGCCCCAAAAATGATCCGGCAGGAGTCAAATCGGCTAAAGATTTAAACGAAGCTTTAAAGCGGATTTATGAGAAAAAGGCCCTTTTTATTTCCCGGGGGGATGATTCCGGGACCGATAAAAAAGAAAAAAGTCTCTGGAAAACTGCGGGGTTAAATCCCAAAGGACAACCCTGGTACAAGGAAGCAGGGGTGGGCATGGGAGCGTGCTTGCAGCTTGCTTCGGAAAAACAGGGGTATTCTTTAACCGACCGGGGGACATACCTTGCTTATAAAGGGAAGATTGACCTGGCAATTGTCCGGGAAAAGGACCCGGGACTTATAAATTATTATCACGTTATGTTGGTAAACCCGCAAAAGTATCCCAAGGTAAATTATGAAGGGGCAAAAAAGTTTGCTGAATTTTTGTTGAGCCCGGAAGTCCAAAAAGAGATAGGCGAATTTAAGAAAAATTTATACGGGCAATCGTTATTTATTCCTGATGCGCAAAAATAGGAGGAATTTATGGAATTTATCTGGGAAGGGATTAAAGAAAGTATTCGTTTAATTTTAACCGGAGACCCGGAACTTTACCAAATTTTACATCTTACTTTAAATGTAAGCCTAACGGCAACTTTGCTTGCGGCAATTGTGGGCTTACCGATAGGTGCTTTTTTAGGTGGCAAAAAATTTTGGGGTCAGAAAATAATTCTTGGAATCTTTAATGCTCTTTTAGGCCTGCCGCCGGTGGTGGTGGGCCTTTGGCTTACTATGTTTTTGTGGCGAAGCGGACCTCTGGGTAACTTAAACCTTTTGTATACCCCCAAAGCCATGATTTTAGCTCAATTTTGCATTGCTTTACCGGAAGTAATAGTATTTACCGCTGTGGCTTTTAGCCAAATTTCCGAGAACTTTTTTCGTCAGGTTAAAGCTCTGGGGGCAAATCGTTACCAGCAACTTTACCTGTTATTAAAGGAAGTACGGCTTGGGTTACTGGCAGCGGTGATTGCCGGTTTTGGTGCTGCTATTTCCGAAGTTGGGGCTTCGATTATGGTGGGAGGCAATATCTATCAGGAGACCCGGGTCTTAACTACCTCAATTTTACTGGAAGTGGGCCGGGGAAATTTTGGTCTGGCAATTGGTTTAAGTATTATTTTAATGTTGATCTCTTTTATCGTAGTTGGAACACTTACTTACTGGCAAAGAAAGGGTTATTAGCGGTGATTTTAGTAAAAAATTTGCAGGTTTTTCGCGCCCGAAAGCAAATACTTAAAATTAACCAGTTAAAAGTAGTTGCGGGAGAGAAAATTAGCCTTTTTGGACCTAATGGCTCGGGTAAATCAACGTTACTAAGAAGTCTCGCACTAATCGAACCGGAAAGTTTGCGGGCTGTTTTTTACAATTCTCGTGATGCCAACTGGCAAATAGGATATTTAATGCAAGAACCGTATTTTTTCCGGGGAACGGTGGAAGAAAATTTAGTACTGCCTTTAAAGCTTAGGAAAATTCCGGAAAAGATAATTAAGAAAAAGCTTGGGGAGTTTACAGAAAAGTATAAACTTGAATCACTTTTAAGGAAAAATCCGAAAGTTTTGTCCGGAGGCGAAAAACAAAGGATCAATCTTCTTAGAACTCTAATTTATGAACCTTTTTATTTATTTTTAGACGAACCGTTTACAGGCATTGATGCTTTGACAAAAAAAGAGCTAAACAAATATCTTCAAAGCTACTTAGAACAAGAACCCGGAAGGATTTTAATTTACGTAAGCCACGATTTAAAGGAGCTTTTAAAGTGGGGTAAGCGCTTTTGGTATTTAAAGGATGGAGAAATTAAATTTGATTTGGCAAAGGAAGAGTTTTTAAAGCTTAATTATCAAGACGATTATCTCCAATTATTATTTGAGGAGTAAGGGGTATGAAAATTAAAACTAAAATCTGGATAGAAGAGGATAATGCGGTAGTTTTTGGTGAAGGAAGGTATTTAATTTTAAAGACAGCTTTAGAGCTTGGTTCTTTAAAAGCTGCGGCGGAAAAGCTTGGCCTTTCGTACCGGGCAGCCTGGGGTAAAATTAAGACTACGGAAAAGCTTCTGGGGATTAAACTGGTGGAAAGCAGCCGGGGAAGAAAAGGCGGTATTAGTTTAACGACAGAAGCCCATAAATTACTGGTCCTGTACGAGCAGTTAAAAAATGACATAAAAAATTATGCCGACCAAAAATTCCGGGAGCAGTTTTTAGAAAAAATTTGGCAGAAACGTTGAAATTATAGGTAAATTAAGGTATAGTTTTGGCAAAAAGGGTGGCGGTGGAGGAAAAAATGGAAGCACTTACGCGTGTAAAAGATTTTTTGTCAAAGCAAAATCCTCCGGTGGAGGTAATTGTTTTAAATGCCGATACCAGCACCGCTCCTTTAGCAGCTAAGGCGTTGGGAGTGGAAGTAGGGGCAATTGCCAAAACTATTGTGGCCGTTGGTAAAAGTAAAGCGGTTTTAGTGGTAGCAGCGGGGGACGTTAAGCTTGACTTTAAAAAGTTAAAAGCGGTAACTGGCGAAAAAATGCGTTTAGCCCGGGCGGAAGAAGTGGAGGAGTTAACCGGCTTTAAACCCGGCGGGGTTTGTCCTTTTGCTTTAAAAAAGCCTCTTCCGATATTAATCGATGAATCTTTGGAGCGGTTTCCGGTAGTTTATGCTGCGGCAGGTTCGCCCAACTCAGCTGTACCAATAACGGTATCAAGGCTTTTAGAAATAACCGGAGGCCAAAAATGCCGGGTAACGGAGTGAGTTAACAATGCGCGAAATATTAAAAAATGTCCGCCGGCTGGTTGTAAAAATCGGTTCTTCGTCCTTAACCCACCCCGAGACGGGGAAAATTAACCTTGCGGCTATGGAGCGTTTTGTAAGGGAATGTGCCGATTTAAAAAATGCAGGATTCGAAGTAATTATTGTCTCTTCCGGAGCAATAGCTGCCGGAATGGGAAGGCTTGCCCTTCCAGAAAAGCCGAAAAATTTACCGGAAAAACAAGCATGTGCTGCGGTAGGCCAGGGGGTATTAATGCATTTATACGAAAAATTTTTTTCCGAATACCAGGTGATCGCAGCGCAGGTGCTTTTAACCGGGGAAGATTTGGCGGTAAGGAAGCGTTTTTTGAACGCCAAACATACTTTTTCGGCCCTTTTAAATTACGGGGTTGTTCCGGTGGTTAATGAAAACGATACGGTAGCGGTAGAGGAAATTCGCTTTGGGGATAACGATACATTATCGGCCCGGGTAGCGGTACTGGTGGAGGCTGATCTCCTGGTTCTTCTTTCCGATATCGATGGCTTGTATACCGCAGACCCCAGGAAGAATAGTAATGCCCGTTTTCTTCCGGAGGTTTTGGAAATTAATGAGGAAATCGAACAGCTGGCCGGGGGAAGCGGGACGGCAGTTGGTACCGGTGGGATGGAGACCAAAATAGAGGCGGCGAAAATAGCGGTAAATGCGGGGATACCCATGGTAATTGCCCGGGCAGATTATGGCAATTTGCGGCGAATTTTAAGAGGGGAAGAGGTTGGAACCTTTTTTTACCCGAAAAAGAAAAAGCAGTGGAAAAAGCAATGGCTGTTATCCGGGGCAAGAGTGCAGGGAAGTATCATAGTTGATTTGGGAGCTGAAGAAGCCCTTTGCAGTGGCGGAAAGAGCCTTTTGCCTTCGGGAGTGCTGGGAGTGGAAGGAGAATTTCCGACAGGAGCTATAGTTGCGGTTAAAAATTTAAAGGGACGGGTGATTGCTAAAGGGCTTACCAATTATGCGGCTCAGGATATCTTAAAAATTAAGGGACTTCATTCCTGGGAAATTGCTGACGTTTTAGGCCATAAAGATTATGACGAAATTATTCACCGGGATAATCTGGTGCTGGTGGATTAAGGAGGTAAGCAGCAGCTTCGATAAATTGCACTGTAAGTGACTGTGTTTAACTGTTTTGTTATCATAAAAGTATGGAACTCTTATCCATTGGAGAAGTGGCAAAAAGATTAGGCGTACACCCGAACAGGCTGCGGGCATGGGAAAAACAGGGACTGATCAGGCCCGTGCGGTTGCCCAGCGGCCAGCGGAGATACCCGGTAGAGGAAATCAACCGCATTTTAGAAACGGGATAAAGGCAGAGCCGGAGGCGGTTGTCCTTTATGCCCGGGTATCTACAAAGAAACAGGCCGACGCTGGAAATCTCGAACGCCAGATGGAGAGACTGCGGGCATACGCACGGGAAAAAGGCTACCGTGTAGTGGCGGAGTATTCGGATGTGGCTTCGGGTTTGAACCAGAACCGCCGTGGTCTGGAACGGGTGCTGAAAAGTGCCGAACGGGGTGAATTCAGAAAGTTACTTATCGAATACCCCGATAGATTGGCCAGGTTTGGGTATGCCTACCTGGAGCGTCATTTAAAACACTGCGGCGTAGAGATAGAAATCACTTCGCAGAAAGAGCCTGAGGACGCGCATACGGAGTTGGTCCGGGACTTGTTAGCCATAGTAACTTCTTTTTCGGCCCGACTGTATGGTGTAAAGGGTGGCAGGAAAATCCGGCGGGGTTTCCGGGAGCTGATAAGGGATGCCGAAGAAGCAGGAGAAAGATGAATTTAGCTTTACAGTGTGCGGGGAGTTCTTCCCGGAAGTTTACCCGTCCTATCGGTCTTCTAAATGGAGCAGGGGCGGGGAAGACCCTCTTGTCACAGAGATGCGGCTTTTCTGCGCCTGTATGCGGTGGGCCTTTAACCGGCTTCTGGAAGGCACTTCCCGCGACGAGATTAAAAAACTCGGTCAGGAACTTTTTGGGCTAAACTCCCGGTATGCGGACGACGCCAGGCTTAAGGCACAAGGTGTGCTGGACAGCCAAAAAAAGCTTCTGGAGCTGGAGATTGAGGAAACGGAAAAGAAATTGGGCCGGGCAAGGAAAAAGCTCGGCCCGGTTATGAGGAAGCTGGCAAAGGCAGAGGAAAAAGGAGCTACACCGGAAGTTATTGAAAAGCTCCGTTTAGCGGTCAAGGGACGGAACAACCGGGTAGCGTCTTTAGAGAAGAAGCTGGCTGAACTGGAAGTATACCGGGAGAACGGGACTGTACCCAGGGTAGTATTTGGCGGGAGAAAACTTTGGAAAAGAGTCAGCAGGGGCCGGGCCACACGGGAGGAATGGCAGGCCACACGCAAAAACCGTCTCTATTCCCGGGGCGACGAGACCAAGGGCAGCAACCCGAACATAAAGGTAACTTACCGGGATGGGGAATTCCACCTGGCGGTGACTGTTTCCCACCTCTCGGAAAAGGTGGGCGAAGACGTCCTGGGCCGCCCGAAGATGAACCGCGCTCCAAGAGTGGAGGGCAGGTTGTGGTTGCCGGAGAAACACCGGGAACTGGTGCGGATATGGCTGACCATGAGGCTGCCCTACACAGTAGAACTTATACGCACCCTGGAGGGCCGCTATATAGTGCATCTGACGTTTAATTTTGGCAGGGTACAGGAGCCCGACTTTGCTCAGGGTTGTTTAGCCCTGGACACCAACCCTGATGGAGTGGCCTTGTGCAATGTAAACGCTTCAGGCCAGCCGGAACCCTGGCCGGAAGGTTTTAGCATCCTTTATCCGGGCAACCCGGGCAAATATGAAAGAGAATTTCAGGTCATCACTTACCCGAACGGTTTTCTTTGCATCAAGGTGCCCGATCTAACTTATGCTTCCGGCTTCCGGCGGGATTACCTGATAGGCGTTTTAGCTAAATTGGTGGTAGACATTGCCCTCTTTTTGGGCAAGCCTATCACCCTGGAGGGTTTAGATTTTGGTAAAGACAGGCTGGACACCAGCAAGAAGTTTAACCGCATGGCTTCCAACTTTCCCTTTGCCAAGATGGTGGAGGCGATGTGCCGGAGGGCGGTCAAAGAGGGAGTATCTTTTAAGGTAGTAGCTGCCCGGCACACGTCCACCATAGGTTACTGGAAGTACATGAAGCGTTATGCCGTTCCGGTACATTGCGCGGCGGCACTTGTTATAGGCCGCCGGGCGATGGGTTTCAAGGAACGGATAACGAAAGAAATGAAGCAATTGGTGAACCGTATAAAGCAAAACCTGACCTGGAAAGTCAATCCTGATATACCGAGGGAAGGAAAAGGAATGACCCGTAAGGTCAGGGCCTGCTTGAGGCAGCTGGACAGGAAGCTTCCTGTGCACAACGGGTTTGCCCCGTGGCAGCAAGAAGCATACTACTCCGTCTGGCACGACCTGAAGTTATTGGCCCTGTCCTTGCGGTGACCCCGTTTAGCCGGTACCGGACAAACCGGTAGGCGTCCTAACAGGACGCGGGAGGCGGGGCTGGTTCCCCACCGGGAGGCCGACACAATCCGGTGGAAGTTTAAGCTTCCCCGCGTGAACGGTCTGTACCGGTTGTGCCCTTCCGGTGCAGCACTCCCGTCCGGGTGGGACTCCCGGGCCGAGGCCCCCTGTCGCCCTGCCCCTCGGGGGCAAATCAAATATCCGAAAGGAGGCGAAAACCTGGTCTGGGGGCCGACTTGGTTGAAAATAAAAAACAGTCAAGTTTTTTGAACCAGGATGGTTAGATGGATGAAGTGTTAAATTTAGCTAAGAAAGCCAAAGAGGCTTCGAAAAAACTTGCTCAGCTAAGTACCGAACAAAAAAACCGGGCGCTTTTAAAGATAGCCCAATACCTGGAAGAGAATATGGAGAAAATTTTAACCGAAAACCAAAAGGATCTGGCGGAAGCGAAAAAAGGCGGCCTATCGCCGGCTTTTATTGAAAGGCTTACGTTAAACGAGAAAAGGATTTTGGATATGGCGGAAGGGGTAAGGCAGGTAGCCAAACTTCCCGACCCCGTTGGTGAAGTTCTCGGAATGACCCGCCGACCCAATGGCCTTGTAATTGGTCAGGTGCGGGTTCCCCTGGGGGTGGTAGGGATTATCTATGAATCCCGGCCAAATGTAACCGTAGATGCAGCGGCTTTGTGCCTTAAAGCAGGAAATGCGGTTATCCTTCGGGGTGGGAAGGAAGCTTTTAACTCAAACCTTGCTTTAGTTACTCTTATGGAAGAAGCGCTCCGGAGCGAGGAAATTCCCGAAGGGGCAGTAGGGATGATTAAAACCACCAGCCGGGATGCGGCTAATTATTTAATGCGGCTAAACGGTTATTTAGACGTTTTAATCCCCCGGGGTGGTGCCGGTTTAATTAAAACGGTGGTGGAAAACAGTACAGTTCCGGTAATTGAAACGGGAGTAGGTAACTGCCACGTTTACGTGGAAGAAGACGCGGACCTGGAAATGGCTGAAAGGATAATCATTAATGCCAAATGCCAGCGGCCGGCGGTATGTAACGCCATGGAAACCCTGCTGGTGCACGAAAAAATTGCTCCGGTTTTCCTACCCCAAATTGGGAAGGCCTTAAAAGAAAATGGTGTGGAAATTAGGGGGTGTGAGGTAACCCGCCGGTATATTCCCGACGCCTTACCGGCAACGGAAGAAGATTACTACACGGAATTTTTAGACCTTATCTTGGCGGTGCGGGTGGTTCGGGATTTAGATGAGGCAATTGCCCATATTACCAAGTACGGTTCGGGTCACTCGGAAGCAATTGTTACCCGGGATTACTTTAAAGCGAGAAGGTTTACCGAGGAAGTGGATGCGGCGGCGGTTTATGTCAATGCTTCTACCCGCTTTACCGATGGCTTTGAATTTGGTTTTGGAGCGGAGATTGGGATTTCCACCCAGAAACTGCACGCTCGGGGGCCAATGGGCTTAAAAGAGTTAACCACCACCAAGTACGTTATCTACGGCACCGGCCAGATCCGGGGCTAAACTCCGTTCCCATATTTACGTCCCATACCGCAAACTAAGGGACGGTTCTTTTTTTTTTAGGCGTATTGACGCAAATATAATAAGGTGTTTGACAGATGTTTTGGGTCGATTTAAAATAAATGTGAAAATGAATATTTTCTTCGTTAGGTGAGGCTACTTCCTGGATATAGGCTACTGCCCGGAAATGTCGAGAGACACCAACGGGTAAACAGGTATTACCGGCTTAAGGTTTTACCTAATGTAGCTGAGGGTTTCCTCTAAGCCAGGTTGAGCTAAAGCTTTGACGAGTGGAGAAGGTTTTTACAACCTTCTTTTTGGCGGCGGCCAGGAAGGTTTTTTTATTTTTTAAAATAGGTGGTGAAGCGTATGTCCATTAACGAAATGTACTTTTCGGAGCTCTTAGGGAATCCTGCCATTGATCCTACCGGAGAGAAATTAGGTGTACTTTATGATATTGGAGTAAAGGGGAGTGACACTTTTCCCGAAATTTGCTTTGTTGCCGTTAAGAGGGGTAAAAAAATATATAGTGTAGAATATAGCTTTGTAAAAATTTTAAACCGCCGCATTCTTGCTTTTAACCGTCGGTTAAAAAATATCCCTTTAAATGAGTTAAATTTGGAATGTCTTTGGTTAAGACAACATATTTTAGACAAACAAATTGTCGATATTTTGGGAAGTAAAGTAGTAAGGGTAAATGATATTAAACTTGCCTATTATGAGGGAACGGTCCGGCCGGTGGCGGTAGATATTGGGCTTCTGGGGCTTTTACGCCGCCTGGGAGTAGGCTTTGTGGGCAATAAATTTAATTTAAAGGAAGAGTTAATCTCCTGGGAGTACCTGGAGCCAATTTATCAAGGAACGCCAGAAATTTTGCTGACGGTACCCCAGAGTAAAATTGCAGATTTGCACCCTTCGGATATAGCTGAAATTTTATCCCAATTGAACAGTAAAGAAAGAACGAAGCTAATTAATTCTTTAGACGATGAGACTTTAGCTGAAGCTTTAGGTGAAATGGAAGCTAACTTTACTGCTAATATCTTGGAAAATCTTGATGATAAACGAGCATCGGAAATTTTAGAGCAAATGGCCAGTGACGATGTAGCCGATTTTTTAGGAGATTTGCCGGAATTTAAAAGGCAGCGTTTCTTTGCTCTTTTAAGCCAACATGATCAAGAAAAGATTAAGAAACTCTTAGAATACGATGAAAAAACTGCCGGTGGCCTTATGACCAAAGAATTTATTACTTTTAATGAAGAATTAACCGCCGAAGAAACTATTAATAAATTAAGAGAAATGGCGCCGGATGCGGAAATGATTTATTACCTTTATGTGTTAAATGAAAAAGGACAGTTAAATGGGGTTTTATCCCTGCGGGATTTAATTGTAGCCAAGCCTTCGGAGAAATTAAAAAATATCATGCGGAAAAAGATTATTTCGGTAGCGGATAGGGCAAGCGCCAAAGAAGTTATTTCGGTAATTGCTAAATACAACCTCTTAGCTTTACCGGTTGTGGATAAAGATAATCGGCCTATCGGCATAATAACAGTGGATGATGTGATGGACTTACTCTTGCCCGGAGGTTATCACCATGAAAAAGTTTAAAGTAACTAATAAGTTTTTGCAAAAAAGTTTATATGTTTTAAGTATAATTGGCCCGGGGCTTATTACGGTAAATGCGGGAAATGATGCCGGAGGTATCGCTACTTATGCCGCCGTAGGGGCGTTATACGGTTACCGCATGCTTTGGGGATTATTGTTAATTACCTTTAGCTTAGCAGTAATCCAGGAAATGAACGCCCGGATGGCGGTGGTCACCGGTAAAGGTTTATCGGATCTTATTCGCGAAAATTTTGGGGTAAAAGTGACTTTTTTGGCAATGGTGATTTTATTTGTTGCTAATCTTGGGGTATGCATTGGCGATTTTGCGGGAATTGCTGCAAGCTTAGAACTTTTTGGTGTGGCTAAATTTGTTTCCGTACCTTTGATGGCATTTTTTATCTGGTATGTTATTATTAAGGGTTCTTATTCCCGGCTGGAAAAAATTCTTCTTTTATTTACTGTCGTATTTTTTTCTTATATCATAACTGCCTTTGTGGTTAAACCAAACTGGTCCGAAGTTTTTAAGGCTACCGTTATCCCTTCGATTATACCCAGAAAGGATTATATCCTGACTTTTATTGGCATGATCGGTACGACGATTACCCCTTATATGCAGTTTTACCTGCAGGGTTCCATTGCGGACAAAGGGCTGAGCCTGAAAGATTATAAATACGAAAAGCTCGATGTTTATTTTGGGGCGTTCTGGGGAGATTTAGTTTCTTTTTTTATCATTGTTACCACTGCTGCCACCCTTTATAAAGCTGGTATAAAAATTGAAACAGCCCAGGACGCAGCGCTTGCTTTAAAACCGCTGGCCGGGCAGTATGCTTCATTACTATTTGGCATAGGACTTTTAGGAGCTTCTATTTTGGCAGCAATAGTTATTCCCCTTTCTACGGCTTATGCGGTTACAGAAGCTTTTGGGTTTGAGCGGGGTTTGGATAAAAGTTTTGGCGAAGCCCCGGTGTTTTACGGTATATTTACCTTTATGATTTTTATAAGTGCTTTATTAATACTGCTTCCGAAGATTTCATTAGTGGGAATAATGCTGGCTACCCAGCAGTTGGCCGGCATTTTATCACCAATTATTTTAATTTTAATGGTGCTTTTAACCAGTAAAAAAGAACTAATGGGTGAGCTGGTTAATAATCGCCTGCAAAGTATTATTGTCTGGGTTACTGTTATTTTTATTATTATTTTAACGATAACTTTGGTTATGGCGAGCTTTTTTAATTTTTAATTAAAACCAGGACTTTAAATACCTCTCCCATTGGGGGGAGGATTAATTTTTTTATTTTTAAAGTTTCCTGGTAGCTTTCTAAAGGCCGGGTAAGGTCATCCCGTTTTACAAACTCCATAATTCCCGCTTTCATTAAAAATTCTCCCTGGCTTAAAAATAATTCTTCCTTAAAACCCAGGCTTTTGGCTTTTTTCCGGAGCATCCCAAAATCAACGTGAGCGGTAATGTCCTGCTCGCCGGGATTTTGTAGGGGGTCTTTTTGGCGGTGGCGGGAAAAAGACGTAAGCGTACCTGTGCTGCGGGCAGGGTGGTAGAGTTCAGCGGTATCAAAGCCATAGTCGATTATAATAAAGGCGCCGCAGTTGAGTTTTTGATAAATTTCTTCCAGCCACTTACCTGCCTCCAGGTTTACGTTGAAAATCTGCCCTTCAACGGGGGATATGTTGGCTTCTTTTAGGTATAACTCGATTTCGGGGGAAGAAAGCCGGGATGGGTAGGTAAAAAATTTACCGTTATCATCAACCCCTACGTAAATTTCCTGAAAAATTCCCTTTTGGTAAATTACCCGGTGGACGGGAAACGCGTCTACTACTTCATTGGCAATGATTATTCCCGAAAAATTTTGGGGAAATTCAGGAAGATGCTTTATCTGGTTTTGCTGGCATTCAAGATTTTTTCTTTGGACTTCTCTTAAATGAGCGCTTATTTCAAGAATGTGATATTCCGGGAAAAGCCCTTGAGCAGCAAACCAAACTAAAATATCTTGAGCCATTTTCCCGGTTCCAGCACCAAATTCTAACAGCGTTAAGGGCATGCCATAAGTTTGATAGAGGTTGAAGATGTATTTTCCCAGAGTATAACCAAAGCTCTTACTTAAAATTGGAGCAGTATAAAAATCCCCTTCTTTTCCAAGGGTAACATTTCGGGTATAATATCCGTAGTCCGGATGGTATAAAGCTAATTCCATAAAATCCCGAAAGGTAAGCGGCATTTTTTTTATTTTTTCTATTAGTACTTCTTTAAGCATAAAATCCTCCTTTTTAGCATATACAACGAAAAATAAAATTTCTTAATTGTGATTGTACCATAACGACGAATATAGACAAAAGAAGGCAAAAAACTTTGCAGGAATTTTTAATTAAACGTCGAATACCTTTGCCTTATGTGGTGGGGTGATATAATGAAGCAAATTTGGGAAAAAATCCAAAAAGAACGGGAAAAGCTTGTAGAAATATATGAACGGAAAAAAGATTTTCGGGATGAGGAAGTGTACCGTTTAAGCCAGGCCATAGATGAGCTGGTGGTTAATTATATGAAAAAACAACTGGAAAATCCGGAGGACCGGTTATGGCCGGAGCTAAAATAGGAATTTTTGGCGGAAGCTTTAATCCGGTGCATCTAGGCCATCTGGTACTGGCGCGGGAAGCCTTTTGGCAGGCCAAACTTAACCAGGTGATCTTTATTCCGGCAAAAATTCCCCCCCATAAAAAAGAGGGAGTAATAAGTGAACAGCATCGCTTTCAAATGTTACGGTTGGCTTTAAAAAAATATCCGGAGTTTTCAGTGAGTAATATTGAATTTTTGCGGGACAAGCCTTCGTATACTTTTGATACCGTAGAGGAGTTAAAATTACTTTATCCCCATGATGAACTTTACTTCATTACCGGTGCCGATGGCCTTTTGGAAATTACCGGATGGTACAGAGGCGAAGAACTTTTAAAAAAGATTCCTATAATTGCGGTTTCCCGTGCAGGGGTTTCCAAAGAAGTTTTTTTAAATCAGGTCCAATACCTTAAAAACCGGTATCGGGCTCAAATAATCGTGGTAGAAATGCCGGAGATTGGAATTTCCAGTTCTTTAATCCGGCAGAGAATCAGGGAAAAGCTTCCCTATTCCCATTTAATACCGGTAGAGGTATATGATTATATTGTTGCAAATAATTTATACCGGTAATTTTGTATGAACCGGGCTGGCCGGTCCATAATAAGAATACAAAATAAACAGGTGAAGGTGGTATCTGATGACCAAAACATTGTATGTTGGAAACTTACCCTGGAAAATCCGGTCAGAGCAGTTACAGGAAATAGCTTCGGAGTTTGGGGAAGTTATAGGAGCTCGGGTAATCCTTGAAAAGAGCACCGGTCGTTCCAGGGGATACGGCTTTATTGAAGTGCGGGATGAAGATGCGGAAAAATTTATGACCGGATTAAATGGCAAAGAAGTTGAAGGGCGACAGTTGGTAGTTAGCGAAGCCCGGGAGCGGAATGGTTAACCCCCGATTTTGCGGGGGTTTTTTCCGGTTTAAGGGGGATGGGTTGTGAAAAGATTTTTACGGATTTTACAGGAAAACCTTTCGGAAGAAAGAATAAGTCACTCTTTAGGGGTTGCGCGGACCGCTTATTATCTTGCCCAAAAGCACCTTCCGGAAAAAAAAGAAAAAGCTTTTTTGGCGGGAATTGTCCACGATATAGCCCGGGAGTGGCCGGAGGAAAGGTTTATTGCCTACTTACTAGCCAGGGGATATGAGATAACCTCTGAAGATAAATTAAATCCGGTGGTGCTTCATGCTCCCGCGGGAGCATATTTTATCCGGGATATGTTGGGGATTTATGATGAAGAGATTTTTAACGCAGTTTCCCGCCATACCCTGGGGGCAGTGGACATGACCGATTTGGATATGATTATTTTTTTAGCGGATTTAATTGAACCGGGGCGAAACTTTGCCCAAAGGCAGAAGCTTTTAATCGCCTCTTTTCGAGACCTAAAACGGGGGATGCTTTTAGCCCTGGAAAATACCTTGGAATATTTAACGAAAAAAAATAAAACGGTTGATTCCCGGACACTCATGGTTTTAAATTATTTTCGGGAGGAAGTAGCAAAAAAATCGAAAATTTAGCTATAATATAAAAAGGAATTTAGGGGAGGTGTCTTTTTGGAAAAAACTTTACCTCAACATATAAATATTGCAATGGATGCCGCTTTGGATAAAAAAGGATTTAATTTAAGCCTTTTAGATGTTTCTTCTTTAACGCCAATTTGCGATTACTTTTTAATAGTTTCCGCAAGTTCGACCATTCAGGTCAAAGCGATTGTCGATAACATTGAAGAAAAACTGTCGGAAATCGGCCTAACTCCTTACCGTATTGAAGGTAAAAATGCCGCCCGCTGGGTTTTAATGGATTATGGGGACCTAGTTGTGCATGTGTTTGTGGAAGAGGAACGGGAATTTTACGATTTGGAAAGATTGTGGCGGACAGCCGAAAATTACCGGCATGATGTGGTTGACAAAGTTTAATGATTTATATATAATTTCTCATGTGACTAACAATGTGAAAAACGGTGAAGAGGAGCAGTAACTGTTTTGTGGCTTAAAGAGAGCAGCCGGCGGGTGCAAGGCTGTAGCCTCCAAACAGTGAACTCGCCTCGGAGTTGCCAGAGGGATAAGTACTTCTGGCCGGTATGTTCCGTTATCCAAAACAAGTGGGCAAGAATGTGGGGCTGTAGCGCAGTGGGAGCGCGCTTCCTTGGCATGGAAGAGGTCGCGGGTTCGATCCCCGCCAGCTCCACCATTATTGTATTCTTGCCAAGTAGGGTGGTACCGCGGGAAAACACTCCTCCCGTCCCTTAGGGGATGGCGAGGAGTTTTTTGTTATATCTACCTATTGGAGGGAGAATATGCAAGAAAGGTATGATTTTAAAGCTATTGAAGCTAAGTGGCAGAAAAAATGGGAGGAATTAAAACTTTACGAAGTGGACGATTTTTCGGAAAAACCGAAATATTACTGTTTGGAAATGTTTCCTTATCCTTCGGGGAAACTTCATATGGGGCACGTCCGCAATTACTCCATTGGGGATGTGGTAGCCCGGTACAAGCGGATGCGGGGCTATGCTGTGTTACACCCTATGGGCTGGGATGCTTTTGGGCTTCCGGCGGAAAATGCGGCGATTAAACACGGTAATGTTCATCCGGCGGATTGGACCTGGGATAATATTGCCAATATGAGACGGCAGTTAAAGGAGTTAGGTATTTCTTACGACTGGCGGCGGGAGATAGCTACCTGTCATCCGGAATACTACCGGTGGACCCAGTGGCTCTTTTTACAGTTTTATAAAAAGGGGCTTGCCTACAAGAAAAAAGCTCCGGTAAACTGGTGCCCCGGCTGTCAGACGGTTCTGGCTAACGAACAGGTGATAGACGGGGAGTGCGAACGCTGCCATTCCCGGGTGGAGAAAAAGGAGTTAGAACAGTGGTTCTTTAAAATTACCGCTTATGCCGAAAGACTTCTGCAGGATATTAAAAAGCTTACCGGCTGGCCGGAAAAGGTAAAAATCATGCAGGAAAACTGGATCGGAAGATCCGAAGGGGCGGAAATTACTTTTAAAATAAAGGGGCATGAGGAAACAATATCGGTGTTTACCACCCGGCCCGACACTATTTTCGGAGTAACCTATATGGTTTTGGCGCCGGAACATCCTCTGGTTGAAAAAATTTCCCGGGGGACTCAGTACGAAAAGGATGTTTTGGAATTTAAACGGAAAATGATGTACTTGTCCGAAATTGAAAGAACCGCCGAGACCGCAGAAAAAGAAGGGGTTTTTACGGGAGCTTATGCTATAAATCCCTTTACCGGGGAAGAGATTCCCATACTTTTAGCCAACTATGTTTTAGTGGAGTACGGTACCGGTGCGGTTATGGGGGTGCCGGCCCACGACCAGCGGGACTTCTTATTTGCCAAAAAATACAATTTGCCCATAAAAGTGGTAATAACCCCTCCGGGGCAAGAATTGAAAGCCGAGGAGTTAACGGAAGCCTATACCGGAGAAGGAATTCTGGTCAATTCCGGCGAGTTTACCGGGTTAGCCAACAAAGAGGCAATCAGGATAATTACCCAAGAAGCGGAAAAGCGGGGATTTGGTAAATATCGAGTAAATTACAGGCTTCGGGACTGGCTTATTTCCCGGCAAAGGTACTGGGGTGCTCCCATTCCGGTGCTGTACTGTGAAAAGTGCGGAATTGTTCCCGTACCCGAGGACCAGCTGCCGGTAGTTTTACCGTATAATGTAGAATTTCGTCCTACCGGGGAAAGTCCCTTAAAGTACGTTCCCGAGTTTTTAAATGCCACCTGTCCCGAGTGCGGTGGACCTGCAACCCGGGAAACGGACACGATGGATACGTTTATTTGTTCGTCCTGGTATTACTATCGTTATACTTCGCCCCGGGATAAACAACAGCCCTGGAGCAAAGAAAAGGTGGAAAGATGGTTGCCGGTGGACCAGTATATCGGCGGGGTAGAACATGCTATTTTGCACCTTTTATATTCCCGGTTTTTCACCAAAGTCCTCTATGACCTGGGATTGGTTCATGTGGACGAACCCTTTACCAATCTTTTGACCCAGGGCATGGTATTAAAAGATGGGGCCAAGATGAGTAAATCCAAAGGAAATGTGGTAAGTCCCGAAGAAATCGTGGAAAAATACGGGGCCGATACCGCCCGGTTGTTTATTCTTTTTGCGGCGCCCCCGGAACGGGATTTAGAGTGGAGCGACCAGGGGGTAGAGGGAAGCTTTCGCTTTTTAAACCGGGTGTGGCGGCTAATTTACCAGACCAAGGACCGGATATCCGATGAACTTCGGGAATTTTCGGCAAAAGATAAAGAATTAAATCGCCTGTTACACGCCACCATTAAAAAGGTAACCGAGGATATTGAAGAAAGGTTTAACTTTAATACGGCAATTTCGGCAATTATGGAGTTAGTGAACGGTCTTTACCAGTACAAAGAAGGGGAAATTAATCCCGGCCTTTTAAAAGAAGCGTTAAACAAACTGGTGATACTTCTGGCACCTTTTGCGCCTCATATTGCCGAGGAATTATGGGAGGCATTGGGCAATAAACAAAGTGTTCACTTAGAAAAATGGCCAGAGTATGATGAAGAAGCTCTAATTACCGAGGAAGTGGAAATAGTTATTCAGGTTAACGGTAAAGTCAAGGACCGGGTAATGGTTCCGAGAAATGCGGCGGAAGATGAGTTAAAGGAAATTGCCTTAAATACGCCGAAAATAAAAGAATTGACCGCCGATAAAAAAATTATTAAAGTTATTATAGTACCGGAAAAATTAATTAATATTGTGGTAGCGGGGTAACAATGGAAAACTGGGAGGTTTTAAAAAAGATACCCCTTTTCGGGGAGCTTTCCCCGGATGATTTAAAGGAAATCGGGAATCTTCTTTATTCCCGCCGGCTGAAAAAAGGACAAATTTTGTTTTCCGAAGGGGACCCGGGGGCGGCAGTATACTTTTTAAAAAGCGGGCGGATTAAGCTCTATAAAGAGGACCGGGAAGGCCGGGAACACATCCTTCATTATGTTGAACCGGGAGATATTTTTGCCGAAGTGGTGCTATTTTCCAAGCGTCCTTATCCTGCCACCGCCGAGGTTATAGAGCCGGGGGAAGTCCTGGTAATTCCCAACGAGGAAATGGAGAACCTCTTGAAAAAACGCGGAGAAATTGCGTTAAATCTCATCAAGGTGCTGTTGTATCGTTTAGATTTAGCCAATCAAAAAATTAAAGAGTTAGCGTTAAAAGATAGTTTAGCCCGGGTATGTAGCGTTCTCTTACGCTACGGCCCGGTAATTAATCTTTCCCAGCAGGAAATAGCCAATTTAGCCGGGGTTTCCCGGGAAACGGCCAGTCGAATAATAAATGAGTTTAAACGTTTAGGAGTACTTCGGGCCGAAGGGCGGAGCTTAGAAATTATAAATTATGACAAATTAAAAGATTTCTCTTAAATACTTTTTTCACAAAAAAGGAATTGGGCGAGTTTAAGCGAACTTTGTTTAATAGAAAAAGTTAATACCCCACTCTACGGGTGCCCGGAAGGGTTAAAAGGGAAGCCGGACGGAATTTCCGTAAACGGCGCGGGCCCGCCACTGTACTCGGGGAGCCTCTTTTAGAGATGCCACTGTCCGTTAAATCGGATGGGAAGGCTAAAAGAGGCGATGAGCCGTAAGCCAGGAAACCTGCCCGTGAGAGTTAATCTGTCTTACCTTCGCGGCGAAGGGAGGGATTGTAAGGCTTTTGGTTATAATCCGCTTACCGAACCGGGAAGCGGATTTTTTACTAAATTTAACAAATAAGGGGGCGAAAAAATGGTGAAAAAAAGATGGGTGGTATTTTTAGCTGTTGCCGTCATTCTGTTGGTGGCGGTAGCTCCATTACTGGCAGGGCAAAGTAAGGGAATAACGGTAAAAGATTCTAAAGGAAACGTTTTTACCTTTAAAAGTTATCCCAAAAGAATTGTATCTCTTGCCCCAAGTAATACTGAAATCTTATTTGCTCTGGGATTAGATAAGTATATTGTAGGTGTTACTAACTTTTGCGATTACCCAGCAGCGGCCAAAAAAAAGGCCAAGGTGGGCGATGCATTTAATGTTAATGTAGAAAAAATTGTAAGCTTAAAACCTGACCTGGTGGTGGCCCAGGATAGTATTTCACCGGATGCTATTAAAAAACTGCAAAACTTAAAAATTAAGGTGTTTGTTTTAAAAGAACCGAAAAACTTTAACGATATTTTAAATAACATAAAGCTGGTTGGTAAAGCTACCGGTAAATACTCTAAAGCTGTAAGCATTACTAATAATATGCAGGCAAGATTAAATAAACTTACAGCAAAGTTAAAAAAATACAACAAAAAACCGTCGGTCTTGGTAGAGGTTGATTATGCGTACGGTTTATATGTTGCCGGACCAAACACCTTCATTAATGATCTCCTCGTAAAAGCAGGCGGTAAAAACGTCATAACCAGTGGTAGCTGGGTAAACCTTTCCGATGAAAAGCTCTTAACTTTAAATCCTGATTATATTTTACTTGCTGATACCGCTTATTTAAAACCGGACCAACATCCATACAAACGTGAACTCTGGCAGTCACTGCGCGCAGTTAAAGAAAAGAAAGTTATTGACAGCATTGATCCTAATTTAATTGTGCGACCGGGTCCCCGGACCATTGACGGGATTGAAAAATTAGCTAAAGCCCTTCATCCTGGTTTAAAATAGGTGAGAAAATGAAATCGTGGTGGGTAAAGTTATTTTTAGGAGGAGTTATTTTACTCCTCCTCCTTATTTTTGTTATATTGTTGGCGGCAAACTTGGGAGCTGTGAAAATTCCGATAACGAAACTCTTTTTAGAACCGTATAAAACAATCTTTTTTAAGATAAGACTCCCCCGGATAGCTTTGGGACTTACAGTGGGAGCAGCTCTCGGCCTGGCAGGTACGGTGTACCAGGGGGTATTGAAAACTCCTTTAGCTGACCCGTATATTTTAGGAGTATCTTCAGGAGCTGCTGCAGCTGTAGCTTTACTAACTCTGCTAAAATCTTTTCCTTATTATGCTTTGCCCTTAGGAGCGTTTTTAGGAAGTATAGTAGCGTTACTTTTAGTTTTTTTAATTTCCCGAAAACCCGAACCTAATAGATTAATCCTTGCGGGAATTATTGTAAATAGCTTTTTAGGAGCTATCGTTACTTTTGTTTTAGCGGTAAGCCGGGAAAATATGCACCAGATTATTTACTGGTTAATGGGAGGACTCAGTAATAAAGGATTTAAAGAAGCGGGAGTGCTTGGCCTGTACCTTTTATTTGGGCTTGGTTTCCTTTTTATTTTTGCCCGGGATTTAAATGCTATGAGTTTTGGGGATGATACTGCAGTTCAGTTAGGGGTGGAGGTTAACAAAAAAAGAGTTCTTTTTTTAATGCTGGCAAGTTTTTTAACGGCAGGAGCGGTCAGCTTTTCCGGAACCATAGGGTTTGTTGGTCTGGTAGTTCCGCAGGTGGTAGAACTTATTTTTGGTAAGGATTTTCGCCTTTTAATACCTTTATCAACCTTAGCGGGAGCTATCCTCCTGGTTTTTGCCGATGCTTTGGCCCGGAGCATTTTAGCCCCGGCGGAGCTTCCGGTAGGGGTTATTACCGCTTTTATCGGTGCTCCCTTTTTTGCCTATCTTTTTATAAGGCGGGGTTATCATGCTTAAAGGTCTTAATTTGGCCTACGGTTACGGCAACATCACCTTGTTTGAGGGGATAAATATTGAAGTCCACCCGGGCAAGTTTACTGTAATTATAGGCCCTAATGGTGCCGGGAAAACAACATTGTTAAAAATTCTGGCAGGTTTATTAAAACCAAAGTACGGTACGGTACAACTAAACGAAAAAGAAATATTTTTGCTACCGGCAAAGGTGCGGGCCCGGATGCTGGCGTATGTATCCCAGGAACCCGAAACTTTACGGGATTATTCGGTCTGGGATACGGTAATGATGGGAAGGTACCCTTATCAGGGATTTTTAGGGTTAGAGACTAATAAAGATTTTCAAGCGGTAAAAAAAGCTATAGAAACGGTAGGTTTAGCCGGTTACGAGGAACGAACCCTTTTGTCCCTTTCGGGAGGGGAAAGGCAGAGGGTTTATCTTGCCCGGGCTTTGGCCCAGGAAGCCGACTATATCCTCTTAGATGAGCCCACCAATCACCTGGATTTATTTTATCAGGTAAAAATACTATCTCTTTTAAAAGATTTAGCGGCTCAAGGTAAAGGGATATTAGCGGTTCTTCATGATTTAAACTTGGCTTCCTTTTTTGCTGATAAGCTCTACTTATTTTCGGCAGGGAAACTTATTACCGGCGAGGCGAAAAATGTTTTAACCTTTGAAAACATTTATAAAGCTTATCAGGAACCAGCACTTGTTGTGAATCACCCGGTTTTAAACATTCCGCAGATACTGCCGTTAATAGTTAATAGAGTTAGTGACGGCAAGAAAAAGGTGCATATCATAGGCGGTGGAGGGATGGCTGGGAGCATAATGCTCCGGGAAAGCCAGCAGGGAGCGAAAATCTCAGCGGGGGTTTTAAATAAAAGCGATAGTGACTGGCAGACAGCAAAAGCACTCGGGGCAGAAGTGGTGGAGGAAGAGCCTTTTTCGCCCATTTCCGAGGAAAGCTACCAGCGGCTTTTGGAGGTCATAAAGAAGGCGGATAAGATTGTGGTAGCTCCGGTACCAATAGGGCCGGGAAATCTAAAAAATATCGAAGCCCTTTTAGAAGTGGAACCGAAAAAAATTTTTATAGTAAAGCCGGAAGAAATGGAGAAAAGGGATTACTCCGGAGGAAGGGCTACTTATATTGTTAATTCCCTTATAAAGGCCGGCGCCCAAAGGTATCCCGAGGCGTAAAACTGTGATAAAAGTCATAGCTCTAAAAGGAAAGCCCAGGTTAAAATAAGAAAAAACAAAAGGGGAAGAAGAAGATGCGCTGGACGAAAGAAGCATTAGAGTACATGAATAACGTTCCCTTTTTTGTGCGGGAAAAAGCCAAGAAAAAGGTAGAGGAGTGGGCGAAGCAAAAGGGTGTAGAGGAGATCACGGTAAATGAAGTAATGGAAGCCCGGGGGAAAATGACCGCCAGGGATGTAAGCGACCCGAAACCGCAAAAACCCAAAATTGCGGTGGTGCGCTGTCATATTGTTTCCGAGGTTTGCCCTGGAATTGGTTGTTTTAATAGCTTTAATAAAAGGGAGCAGCAGTTTGCCCGCTATGGGCCTGAGGCAGAAATTATCGGCTTTTTCACCTGCGGTGGTTGCTCCGGGCGCCGCGTTTCCAGGCTTATTGAAAAACTTCTCCCTTATGAATTAACGCACGTTCATTTAAGTTCCTGTATGTTGTTAGACGGAGATTATCCCAGGTGTCCTTTCAAAGAGCAAATTAAAAAAACTATTTTGGCAAAAGGTGTAGAGGTAGTTGAAGGAACCCACCATTAAAACCCTGCAGTTGCAGGGTTTTTGTTTTATATTTTTATATTTTACTTAGTATATTTTTGCTTAGCATAATAATATAAACTAAGTAGATAATAAAACTCCAAAATACCTTTAAATAAAGAAAATACGACAATTTTCGACAAATTTTATTTATATTGAAAAAATATAAAATATATTGTAAAATACCTTAGAAAGCTTGATTTTTTCAGGGGGAAAATTCATGCAGCTTACAAAACAGGGGGAATATGCTTTAATTGCCTTGATGGATCTGGCAAAACTGCCTAAAGGCCAGGTAGTACCGGTAAAAACCCTGGCGGAAAGGCTGATGTTGCCGGAGGCTTTTTTAGCAAAAATCGTGCAGTCTTTGGTTAAAGCAGGCCTTGTCTATACAGTAAAAGGACCGCAGGGGGGTGTTGCCCTCCTGAAAGATCCGGAAAAGATTACTGTTTTGGAAGTAGTTGAAGCGGTGGAGGGACCGATAGTTTTAAGTCAGTGTATTAACCATCCGGATATTTGTGAGAAAGTGGAAATTTGCCCGTTACATAAGATTTGGCATAAAGTTCAGCAAAAATTAATTGAGGAGTTTTCCTCTCATAATCTTTTAACGCTTTCCAAAGAAGGCCAGTTAAGTGGCTTTTTAGCGGAGTAGCTTATGAATCCCTTTGATGACCGTTCCAAGCTTTCTTTATATGGAATTATTTTTTTACTTTTAGCCTTGGTTTGCTATTTATGGTGGACCGGGCCGGAATCACCTCCGCTTAAGGAAACAGCCGAGCAGGAAGTTATTACCAGGGAGGTTACCCCAAAGGGAACGGTGGTTGTTCATGTGGCCGGAGCGGTTTATAAACCCGGTGTTTATGTTTTAGAAGAAGGCGCCCGGGTAAAGGATGCCATAGAAAAAGCGCGGGGAATGTTACCTTTAGCCGACGACAGCAGTATTAACCTGGCGGCTAAGGTAAGCGATGGGCAAAAAATCTATATTCCCTTTAAAAATGAGACAACAACGGCTTCAGCTTCGACCAACAAGGCGTTTGGCCAGCAAAATGCTCTAAAGGGCTCCGGTGGCCAGGAAGCAAAAGTAAATATCAATACCGCAACCGCCGAAGAACTGGATGAACTACCGGGAGTTGGCCCTGCCACGGCAGCTAAGATTATTGAATACCGGGAGCAAAATGGGCCCTTTGCGACTATTGAGGATCTAAAAAAAGTTAAGGGTATAGGGGACAAAAAGTTTGAAACGCTAAAAGATTATATTACGGTTAATTAGAGGGGAATATGGAAATTTATCTTGCTTTCATTTTTTACATACTGGGAATTATCATAGCCGATCAGGGTTTTATCCCTTTTCGGCTATTTCTGTATTTGGCCTTATTGTTTATGCTTTTATATCTTGTTTTACCCCGGGAACGCAAAAGCTTAGCCGTTCTTTTAGTAGCTTTTATGCTTCTTGGAGGGGTAAACCTAAATCTTCATGTGAGTCCGGGTTTTCGGGAAGGGGAATATCGGGGAATTTGCCGGGTGGTGGAAGGGTCTACCGTAAAAAATGATAAAAACAGTTTTAAAGTAGTGGATTTAAAAACCAAAGAAACCTATTTAGTCCGGGAAAAAGAAATGGTTTTAAGGCTTCCGGGAGATATTTTAAAAATTACCGGAAGTTTCCTAAAACCAGTTCCTCCGCAAAATCCCGGCGAGTTTAACTATCCAAGTTATTTAAGACGGCAAGGAATTTATGGGGTTTTAAACGTTCAAACCGCGGAAAAAATCGGGGATAACTTTTCTTTTCTTCGGCCTTTTGCAGCAGTAAAAAATTTTCTTAAAGAAAAGTTAAATACCTATTCTCCCGAAACTGCGGCGTTATTAAAAGGTTTGTATTTAGGGGACGATGAGGAAATTTCCCCGGAGGTTTACGATAGTTTTGCGAAAACCGGGGTCGTGCATATTTTAAGTGTCAGCGGCCTGCATTTGGGGTTGGTGGCGGGGGCAATTTATTTTTTGGGAAAGGGGTTACGGCTTTCCCGGCAATGGCAAAACCTTTTTACAATAATTTTTTGCTTTTTTTATACCGCCCTAACCGGTTTTAACCCGGCAACGGTGCGGGCCTTCTTAATGCTGGTGTTTTTGGTCGGGGCTTTTTTCTTGGGGCGGGATTATCAGCCGGTTTATCACTTATTTTTAAGTGCCTTTTTTTATCTTTTAATAAAACCTCAGGAGCTTTTTTCGGCGGGTTTTCTCTTATCGTATTTAGCAACCCTGGGGATATTTTTAATAGGTTTACCTTTAGCGGAAAAATTAAAGTTGTATTTACCTTCTTATTTGGCCGACACTATTGGAGTTACGGTTGGTGCGCAAATTTTAACCGAGCCAATTGTATTTTATCATTATTCCCTCTTTGCTACCCTTTCAATTATAGCCAATCTTTTAGTAGTTCCCCTTACCGGTATTATTATGGCTTCCGGAATTTTCGGTTTATTTTTATCTCCCTTAAGACACCTAACTGAACTACTAACGGTGTTTACTTTAAATATGAACAGTCAAATGGCTTTAATTCCCGGGGCGACAATAGCAGTAAAAAAGCCTTTTTTTACATTAATTTTTCTTTTTTATTGCTGGTTATTTTTAGGATATTTTTGGTTGGTAAAAAAAGAAAAGATCGATATTGTTAAATTCTGTGTAATTGCCTTTTTAATTTTAGGAATATTTTTAGTACCAAAAGAGCACGGAAAAACTGTTTTTCTTGCCGTGGGCCAGGGGGATGCAGCGGTAATTCATACTTTGCGCGGACGCACGATTGTGGTGGATACCGGACCAAAAAACGAAAATTATGATGCGGGAAGAAAAGTTTTAGCGTATCTTCGCCAAAGTGGCACGGGGGTTATAGACCTTTTAGTGTTGACCCATCCCCATAATGACCATTACGGGGGTGCAGAAACGCTTATCCAGAGTGCCACGGTAAAGGCGGTCTTAATTTCTCCATATTTAGGGGAAGACCAGGAATACCTGGAACTTTTAAATTTACTCCGGTTAAGAAAAATAAAAATTTATTATGCTAAAACTTCTGCCGTTATTAGTTTGGATGATGTTTCTTTACGGATATTAGGACCGGAAAGAATCTATTCCGGTACCCGCTCAGACCCCAATAACAACAGTGTAGTGCTAGCGGGTAAAATAGGCCGGAAAACCTACTTTTTTGGGGCGGACATCGAGAGAGAAGCGGAAGAAGATCTGGAAAACCAACTTCTGGCTTATTATGAAGTGGTAAAAATTCCCCATCATGGTAGTAACTTTTTTTCAGAAAGCTTTATGGAAAAGTTAAAATTTGGTTATGGAGTTATTTCCGTTGGTCAAAATAATCTTTATGGTTTTCCCGGGGATAAGCTTTTAGCGGCTCTAAAAGGTAAGGGAAAGCTTTGGCGTACCGACCTTGAGGGGGCTTTAGTTGTCGAAAATTATTAAGTTGTATTAAAATTAAAGAAAAAAGTACCGGGGTGGAAGGATGATTGATTTAACACCTCTTTTGACTTATTATTATCTTGCTTTACTAACCCAGATGATAGAGCAAATGGAGAGGTTAGAGGCTCTTTCTTCTTCCGAAATCCCTAAAAGCCTGAATTTTGCCGACCTGGTAGCGGCCAAACAAGAAGCGGCGTTATCCCCTTCGGAAAACAAGATAGCCGAAATGGTTCGTGAGCTTTCGCAAAAATATGAAGTACCTTATTCGTTAGTAATGGCGGTTATTAAGCAGGAATCGAACTTTAATCCCAATGCTACATCCCCCCGGGGAGCCATGGGCCTGATGCAGTTAATGCCCGGAACGGCACGGATGTTAGGGGTCGAGAATCCTTATGACCCCAGAGAGAACTTAGAGGGGGGTATTAAATATTTAAAGTCTCTTTTAGACCGGTTTGGTGATGTGGAACTTGCTCTGGCGGCCTATAATGCCGGACCGGGCAATGTTAGAAAATATAACGGCATTCCACCCTTTGCGGAAACAAAGGATTATGTCCAAAAGGTGTTAAGGTGGCAGAAGTTTTATCAAGGAGACGAGAGAAATGATAGCTTACGAACGGTTTAAAAATGCCTTAACCCGAGGGGTTTTAAAACCCCTTTACCTTTTTTCCGGAGAAGAGCGGTATTTTAAAGAGCGGCTTTTTGGGGAAATTAAAAAATATTTAGGAAGCAACCACGAGTTTAACTATGAAGAGCTGGATGGTCATGAAGTTCTCCCTGAAGAAGTGGTAGCCAGGGCAGAAACGGTATCGTTTTTTGGGCAAAGGTTCATTGTTGTGAAAAACTGTCGCTTTTTTTCCGGAAAACATGACGAGGAACCGCTTTTAAATTACCTGAAAAACCCGGCACCCCGGGCGGTGGTTATTTTTTCCACAGAACTTCCTGTTGATAAGAAAAAGAAAATCTATCAGGAGTTTTTAAAAAATGGTGAGGAGATTGAATTTTCCCGGTTAGATGAAAAAGAAGTCCAGGAACTAATTAAAACCTGGGCGGACCGGGCAGGCTTTAATCTCGAACGGGAAGCGTTGATAGTTTTAGCTCAGAGTTACGGGCAGAATTTAGTGGAGTTAGAAAAAGAGTTTAAAAAATTGGTTTTATATAAACTTTCGGAAAAGATCATTACTTTAAAAGATGTTTTGGAGGTTTCCGGCCAGGATCAAGAAATCTCGGTTTTTTATCTTGTTGAAGAACTACTCTCCGGGAAAATAAACCGACCCAAGCTAAAAGAAAGGCTTACCAATCAGGAAGAAGCGGTTAAATTTACCGGGCTTGTGGCAAAAAACTTAAGGCAAATCTATACCGTAAAAGTTCTTCAGCAAAAAGGTAAAACACTGCAGGAAATTGCGAAAATTACCGGCATTCCCGAATGGCTGGTAAAAAAAACCTTAAGAAGTGCGGTGCACTTAAGTCAGGAAAAACTGAAAAAAGGAATTACTGCCCTGGCGGATCTTGATGTAAAAATAAAATCCGGTGAAAGGGAGTTAACCGGATTATTTGAGAGATTTTTTCTATTAATGAAAAAATAAAAACCCGGAGTATCAGCCGGGTATTTTTTAGGATGCTTTATAAACGGAATTGAATTTCCGGGTGAGCCGGGATTTTTTTCTGGAGGCGGTATTTTTATGAATAACACCTTTGGTTACCGCTTTATCTAAAGCCCGTACAGCCTGCCGTAAAAGCTCTCTTGCTTCTTCGGCGGGTTTTACTTTAAGGGCCATCTCAAACTTTTTAATTGCAGTCTTAACAGCCGAACGGATAGCTTTATTGCGCATGGTTCTTTTCCGGATAATTAAAATCCGCTTCTTTGCTGACTTAGTATTTGCCACCAATCTCACCTCCTAACAGCAAGTATTCTACCAGAGATATCAAAAAAATGCAAGAATACCTTCTTGTTTTTTTTTGCCCTTTCACACCATAAATTGTATAACATGAAAAATTATAGGAAATCCTTGTAGAAGGAGGTGAAATATAAATGGGAATAATTATAAAAATCCTGATTTCGGCAATAGCGTTAATTGGTGTTAGCATTTTTACTCCGGGTTTTTCCGTAAAGGGCGGCGTAA